>JAERTB010000001.1 GCA_016845225.1 Candidatus Woesearchaeota archaeon
TTTTTGTATTAATTAGGTATTTTCTATTTTTTGTGTTTTCATGTTCATAACATAAATTTATTTTAGAATATTCGTTTAATGTTTTTCCAATTCTTCTTGTTCTTTTTTGATATTTTGAGTTTCCTTTTTGAATAATCATACAAGGAGTTTTGTATTTTGAAATAATTTTGGAAAATTCTTTCAGTATTTTTTCCTTTTTGTTTACCTTTTTTGCTTTGAAAACGCCCATAGGATTATAATTTGCTTCTATGAACCATGCCTGATTATTTTGATCAATTACAAAATCTAATCCTGCATATGCATAATGTTCTAAAAACATACTTAACAATAGTTTATTTTAGTATATAAATCTTAATAAAGGAAGATTTTGTTAAAATTATTAACTTAGGGCCTGTTTTGAGGCTTTTTATAATAATAGATGAAAAATTCTAGGAGATTAAAATGAATGAAGAAAGAAAACTTGAAATCGGAGTTGCAGCTCCAGAATTCACAACAGAAGCACTAGTTGACAATGATGTGAAAAAAATCAGTTTAACTGATTACAAAGGTAAATGGGTAGTGATGTTTTTCTATCCTGCAGATTTTACATTTATCTGCCCAACTGAACTTGGAGATTTAGCAGATAAGTATGAAGAATTTAAGAAATTAAATTGTGAAGTGTTAAGTGTAAGTACAGATACAACTTTTGTACATAAAGCATGGCATGACAATTCAGAAACAATTAAGAAAATTAAGTTTCCAATGCTAGCAGATCCAACTGGAAAAATCTGCAGAGATTATGGAACATATATTGCTCATGAAGGTTTATCCTTAAGAGGAACTTTTTTGATTGATCCTGAAGGAAATTTGAAAGCTTATGAATTACATGATAATTCAATTGGAAGAAATACTAATGAATTATTGAGAAAGTTAAAAGCTGCACAATTTGTTGCTGAACATGGTGACCAAGTTTGTCCTGTAAATTGGGAACCTGGAAATGATACATTAAAACCAGGATTGGATTTGGTAGGGAAGATTTAGAATGGAATACACATTACCTAAATTGGACTTTGATTATGCAGACCTTGAGCCTCATTATGATGCTCAAACTGTAGAGTTACACCATACGAAGCATCATGCAGGATATGTTGCTGGTTTGAATAATGCAGTTACTAAATTAAAAGAAGCTAGAGAATCTGGCGATTTTAGTTTAGTTAAACATTGGGAAAAAGAATTAGCTTTCCATGGTGCTGGACATGAACTTCATAGTTTATTTTGGAAGAATTTGAAAAAAGGTTCTGAGGAAAATAAAGCTGATGGAAAAGTTTTGGAAGCTATTGAAAATAGTTTTGGAAGTTATGATTCTTTTGTAAAACAGTTTTCAAATGCAACTGCAACTGTTGAAGGGTCTGGATGGGGAGTTTTAGCTTCTGACGTTGATGGAAATTTACATATTTTTACTGTGGAAAATCATCAAAAGGCATTCATTCCTGGTTACAAAATTCTTCTTGTTTGTGATGTGTGGGAACATGCATACTATTTGAAATATCAGAATAGGAGAGCAGAGTGGATTGAAAATTTCTTTAAAATAATTAATTGGGAAGAAGTTGAAAAGAGACTTTAAGTCTCTCTTCTTTTTATATTACATTATATGCTGAAGCAAGTTCATCATAAAATTGAAAAATAAATCCTCTAGGTTCTAACGAAACTTTTAATGCGTCTTTTTCTGAAAATCCTTGATTTATTAGAGCATTATAATGAGATAATTCGTCTCTTTCCCTTTCCTGTTTGATTCTTCCTAATTCTAAATATAATCCTTGTCTATTCGGAAATGGAATTTTTAATTTTTCTATTTTTTTCTCTAGTTCTTGTCCTTTATTTGAAGTGTATTCTTGTTGAGTTAATATGTCTAATTCTTCGTACATTAAATGGTTGCAAAGTTGAACGTATCTTAAATGGTCTTTTCTTAGAATTTTTTCTAATTCTTCTCCGATGCTAGAATAATACTGTAATTTTGCTCTTCTTTCTCTTATTTTTTCCATTTCCATTGTTTTCATAGTTATTTTGATAATCTTTATATACTTTTCTTCTAAAATTAAGCCATGACTCCTCCAAAAGAAATACAGAAAGTTTCTGATTATGAATGGGAATTGCCTACTTCATATAAGAAAGGTATGAATGTCCCTGCAAGAATTATTGCAGATGCTAATCTATTGAATAGTATGGATGATGGGGTGTTTGATCAAATTACTAATGTTGCGTGTTTACCTGGAATTCAAAAACATGCATTATGTATGCCTGATGGTCATTGGGGATACGGCTTTCCGATTGGCGGAGTTGCGGCATTTGATACTAAAGAAGGAATAATTAGCCCCGGGGGTATTGGTTTTGATATTAATTGTGGAATGAGATTGATTACCACAAATTTAACGTTCAAAGAAGTGAAACCTAAGTTGAAAGAATTAGTGGATCATTTATTTAAAACAGTTCCAGCAGGTGTTGGATGTAAAGGATTTTTAGATGTTAATAATCAACAATTTGATGACATTATGAATACTGGTGTTAAGTGGTGTGTTGAAAATAATTATGCAGTTGAAAATGATATGTGGAAGACTGAAAATTATGGTTGTATAGAAAATGCAGATAGTTCTAAAGTTTCTCAACGTGCAAGAGGAAGAGGAATAAATCAATTAGGGACTTTAGGTTCAGGTAATCATTATTTAGAAATTCAATTAGCAAAATCAAATAATGTTTTTGATGAAGATTTAGCTAAGAAATTTGGAATTGTTAAAGATGATCAAGTTGTGATAATGGTACATTGTGGTTCAAGAGGATTTGGACACCAAGTTGCAACAGATTATCTTAAGAAATTTAACGAAGTTATGCCTAAGTATGGCATTAGTGTTAATGATAAGGAGTTAGCATGTGCCCCATTTGGAAGTGACGAGGGTCAAGATTACTTTAGTGCTATGGCTTGTTCTGCTAATATGGCTTTTGTTAATAGGCAAATGATTAATCATCGTATACGTGAAGGATTTTCAAAGATATTTAGTAAGCCTTCTGAAGATATGGAAATGAATTTAGTTTATGATGTGGCGCATAATATTGCTAAAGTTGAAAAGTATAAAATTGATGGAAAGATGAAGGATGTGGTTGTGCATAGGAAGGGTGCAACAAGAGCGTTTGGTCCAAAACAAAAAGATTTGAATCCAGAGTATAGACCAATTGGTCAACCAGTTATTCTTGGAGGAAGTATGGAAACAGGTTCACATTTGTTAGTTGGAACACAAAAAGCAATGGATGAAACTTTTGGAAGTACCGCTCATGGCTCAGGTAGAACAATGTCAAGACATAAGGCAAGAAATGAATGTTGCGGTATGGATTTGCAACAAAAAATGCAGAAAAAAGGAATTTATGTGCGTTCCGTTAGTATGAAAGGTTTGGCTGAAGAATCTGGAAGTGCTTACAAAAATATTAATGATGTTGTAGGAGTTTTACATAATTATGGAATTACTAAAAAAGTTGTTGGGTTAGTTCCTGTGGGCAATGTGAAAGGATGAAAAGTTACAAATTTTTAGAAGATATTGCAATTGCAGATGTTGCATTTGAAGCAAAAGGAGATACTCTTGAAGAAGTGTTTATTGCTTCAGCTGAAGCAGTGTTTGAAACCAATGCAGAAATTAAATCTGTTGGAGATTGTTTTGTACATTCATTTGAATTAGAAAATGAGGATATTGAAAAGTTATTTTATGATTTTTTGGAAGAAATTGTGTATATTAAAGACAAAGAAGGTGTAGTTTTTAGTAAATCTGAAGTAAAAATTGAAGAAGTTGATGGAGTTTTTAAATTAAATGCTAAATTCTATGGTGAAGAGATAGACCACGGTAAACATGAACTTAATGTTGATGTTAAGGCTATTACTTTACATGGATTTAGCTTAAAAAAAGAAGATGAGGGGTATGTTGCAAGAGTAATTGTGGATATATAGTGCTATCTAAGGGATTTACCACAGTAATACTTAAAAATATAATTTCTTAGTTTTATTATGAAAAAGGGGCAGTAAAAGGGATGGTTAATTGTGGCTAAAAAAACAACTAAAAGATCTAAAAGTTCAAAAGCAAAAACAGCAAGAGCTAAAAGTTCAAAAGCAAAAACAGCAAGAGCTAAAAATTCTAGAAAAAGAACAGCAAAACCTAAGGGTAAAAGTTCTACAACTAAAAAGAAGAGTGTAAAGAAATCAAAGAAATCTGAAGAATCGTTTGTAATTAGATTTGTTAGAAATTTTGTTAGAAGAATGATTAGCAATATGTTTGCTAAGAAAAAAAATATTAAATTAGGAATTTATGGTCCTCCAAATGCAGGAAAAACTACTTTAGCAAATAAGGTATGTCATGATTGGATTGGAGAAAAAATGGGTTCTGTTTCTAAAGTTCCACATGAGACTAGAAATGTGAATATCAAAGAAGAAGTTACAATCAAATATGATGGTAAAGAAATGGGGTTCAATATTATTGATACTCCTGGAATTGCAACTAAGATTGATTATGAAGAATTTATGAGCTTTAAGATGAAGAATAAACAAGCTAAATCTAGAGCTAAAGAAGCAACAAAAGGAGTAATTGAAGCAATTAAATGGTTAGATGATGTTGATGTATGTTTAGTTGTTTTAGACTCTACAGAGAATCCATATTCACAAGTTAATGTTACGATTATTGGAAATTTGGCTGCAAGAGACATTCCTGTCTTAATAGTGGCAAACAAAACAGATTTAAAGAAGTCTAACATTAAAAGAGTAGAGAATGCATTCCCTCAATACGATGTTGTGGGTATAAGTGCAGATAAGGGTAAAAACATGGAGGAATTTTATGAGTCTTTGTTTAGACTTATATAAGTGAGGTGATTAGAGGTGTTAACATTACAATTTATTCCATATAGCGAAATTGAGAATTTAGATTCGCCAAGTAGGATAGACAAAATTTTAGATGTAGTAAAACAAAACAAAATAGTTCTTATGCAGGGAAGATTAAAACCTGAAGAAGAAACTTTATTGATTATGGAGACAATGTCTCAAATTCATAAAAGTTTCAAGGGTGTTGAAATTTGTACAATTTATCCTGAAGAAAAAGATTTACAATTATTTAATAAATTTAAGAAAGAAATGGTTAAATTCTTAATTGGACACAGAGACGGAGTTACTATTGTGGGTCCTTCTAGTGTTGTTAAAGAAATTAGAAGAAATCCAAATAAGGTTGAATTATTTACTATTCCTGGTATGGCTAGTATGGGATCTTCTAGAAAAAGCACTGTTACTAGAAAAAAAGCAACTAAAAAAAGAACAGTTGCTAGAAAGAAAACTACTAAGCGTAGAACTAGAGGACGAAGGTAATGCCTCATCAATGTGTAAGATGTTCTAAAATGTATCCTGATGGATCTAGAGAAATTCTTACAGGTTGTAGTTGTGGTGGAAGATTTTTCTTTTTTATGAAAGAGAAAAGTGTGGAAGATGCACAAAAAATTACTCAAAATCTTACTTCTGAAGACAAGGTTAGAATGGAGAAAGATGCATTGGATTTAGTTGGTGAAAAGTCAGAACAAGAACATTCAGATGATCATCCTGTTGTGTTAGATTTAGAGTCTATTAGAGTTAATCAGCCCGGTAAATTTGAAATTGATTTGGTTGATTTGTTTAATGGCGAACCTTTAGTGTATAAGTTATCTGATGGGAAGTATGTTATAGACATAGCCTCTACATTTCAGCAAAACGAAGATTAATGTTGTTACCGAATAGTGATTATAAATAGTAATATTTATA
>JAERTB010000002.1 GCA_016845225.1 Candidatus Woesearchaeota archaeon
AGCTAATGCTCCGATAGCGATTAGAACAACTAACAATGCCCAACCATAAGTCATCAAGAACTCCATAGCTGCTTGTCCTTTTTTATTTATCATAATTAAAACCTCCTTTTTCTTTTTGTTATCATGATAAAATGATATTAAGTTTTTAATCTGAGAACTATATAAAACTAATCTTTTGAGTGTTATTACTATTAAGTATTAATTAGTTATAAGTAAAGTTTAAAAGTATGGTTGATTGGGTGTATGTTATGACTTTTGTTGCAAGTGTTTCAAGTTCAAAAGGAGGTTCAGGAAAAAGTACGACTTCTATTAATCTTGGAGTAGCATTATCTTCTTTAGGTAAAGATGTTACTGTTGTTGATGCTAATTTAAGCACGCCTTACCTTAGTATGTATCTTGGTGCACCGCATGCTCCAGTTACATTACATCATGTACTGAGTGGAACTGCACATATGAAAGAAGCAATTTATGAACATAGTTCTGGATTTAATATAGTTCCTGGAAGCATTCAAAGTCACGATGGATTTGAAAACTTAAATTTAGAACATTTACAAGATCATATGGGGCACCTAAATTCAGATATAGTTATTTTAGATGGGGCTCCAGGTTTAGATAATGAAGCAAAAAGTTCAATGAAACTTTCCAACGAAGTTTTAGTTGTAACTAATCCTGAATTACCTAGTGTTGCACACTCATTGAAAACGATTAAGATGGCTGAAAGAATGGGGAAAAAAGTTTCTGGTGTTGTGTTAACAAGAGCAGGACATGAAACTGATATCCATAAAGATAATGTGGAAACTTTATTGGAACATCCAGTAATTGGAGTTATTCCTGAAGATGAGAATATGAAAAGAGCTGTAATGAGAAGAGAACCAGTTAGTTCAATTTATCCTAATAGTCCTTCTGCTGCAGCTTATCATCAACTTGCTTGTTATTTGACTGATAAGAAACATTTGGTTGATATGGATCAATATTCTGATGGTCAAAGTTCTGGCGTTAAATTGATGAGATGGGCACTTGGATTGAGAGAGTAAGGTTTTTATAGTTTAATTCTTTAATTAATTTAAGATGACACGAGTTGATTGTATTCATTGTTAGAGAAAGCGATTTTACTAGCAGTAGCTCTTGTTGGATTCTTAGAAATTTTTATAAAGCCAATCAGGACTTTTTTAAACAATATGACGGCCGTAGTTTAATGGTAGAATATGAGACTGTGGATCTCGTGACGCGAGTTCGATTCTCGCCGGTCGTCCTTTTACCCTTCTTGGAGGAAAAATGGAATTAAACAGAGCAAAAGGGACAAGGGATTTCTTACCTGAAGATAAGATTGTTAGAAATAGAGTAACGGACTTAATTAGAAATTCATTTGAAAAATACGGATTTAATCCATTAGAGACTCCAATTTTAGAGAGATTTGATGTTTTAAGTTCGAAGTATGCTGGTGGGTCTGAAATCCTGAAAGAGATGTTTAAATTGAATGATCAAGGTAAACGTGATTTGGGTTTGAGATATGATTTGACAGTGCCCTTTGCAAGAATAATTGCTATGAATAAAGGATTAAGAATGCCTTTCAAACGATATGCTATCGGAAGAGTGTTTAGAGATGGACCTTTGAAATTAGGAAGATATAGAGAATTTTGGCAATGTGATGCAGATGTAGTTGGATGTAAAGACTATGTGGCCGAAGTTGAGTTGATGAATATTACTAAGGATGTTTTTGAGAACATTGGAGTTGAAGTTAATATTGATGTTAATGATAGGAGAGTTTTAGATGCTTTAGTTGAAAGTGTTGGAATAGATAAAAAGAATTTGAATAAAGTTATTTTAGTTTTAGATAAGTTAGATAAAGTTGGAGTTGAAGCAGTTAAGAAAGAACTAGTGGATTCTATTGGCGTAAGTGTTGAGGATAGCGATAAGTTATTGGAGATTGTTTTATTTGAAGGTGATAATTCTGAAAAGTTTGAATTTGTTGAAGGAATTATTGGAGAAAATGAAGGTTTGGAAAATTTAAGAAAATTATTTTCTGAAGTTGATGGTTTAAATTTTTCATTAGACTTAGCAAGAGGATTAACATATTATACTGGAACAATCTATGAATTCTTTTTGAAAAATGGAAAAGAGTATGGAATAACTTCTAGTTTAGGATCTGGCGGAAGGTATGATAAAATGATAGGGGATTTCATAGGAGATGGAAATGAATATCCGGCTATTGGAATTTCTTTTGGATTGGATGTTTTAAGTGATGTATTAAAGATAAAGGCTGAAAAAGAAAATGAAGTTAGAACTAATACTGTTGTTGATGTTTATGTAATCTCTATTGGTTGTTTTGACGAGGCTAGAGAGATTGTAGATAAGTTTAGAGGTGGAGGCATTAAAACTGATATTGATCTTTTAGGAAGAGGTATTGGAAAGAACTTGAATTATGCTTCTAAGGCAGGAATTAATTACGTTGTATTTGTAGGTAAGAAAGAACTTGAAGAAAAAAAAGTAAAGTTGAAGAATATGGTCACAGGTGAAGAAAAATTAATGACTGTTAATGAATGTTTTAAATTTCTAAATGAGGAATTAATCCATTAAAGTAATCTGAATTTCGCTGAAGGGTTTTTCTTGATGTAAGTCTATTTTTTGTTGTCCTGAAAGATGAAGCAATGGTATGAATGCCATAACTTTGTCTTCTTTTGTTTCAGTTTCTAATAATTCACTAAATCTAATTCTTTCTTTCTTAGAAAATAAATAAACTATTTTTTCATAAACTGATTGAATTAAATCTGAAATATTATAAACATTTTTAGGCATTACTGCTTCTTGAATAACTGGAGTTTCGTAGATTTTTTTTATTCTTCTTCTTTCATCAACTTCTAATGCTTTTTCTAATGCCTTCATCAATTCATTTAATGTCACTTGTCTTTTTCTTGGTTGAGGGGTTTTGATTAGAAGTCTTGGAAATTCTTTTCCTTCAATTGCATATTTTAAATCTCCTTCCTCTTCGAGTAATAAATCTTCTTCTGGAGGATATAGTATACTATCAAAATCTGCTATGTGTTCATTAAGAAATTTATCTGATTTGATTCTTAGTAATAATGCAGACGCAAGAACCATTTTTCCAGATATGAAGAAATTATGTTCTTTTAGATCTTTAATTGCTTTAATGTATCTTGCAGAAAGATTACTCACATTTAGATCCCACGGATCCATCTCTCCAGTTTTCACTAATTCATAAATAATACTTTGCCAAGTCACATCATCTTTTTTTACTAACAAATCATAGATTTTATCTTCCATATTTCATTTAAAAACTACTGAGTATTTAAACTTTCCCGGCCTGTTGTATCTGTTATTCTGTTACTATTAAGGAATAGCAACAATAGAAAGATTTAAATAGTCTTTATGCATCGTAATTTATATCACCTCTTTTTCCCCAGGAAGAAACTTTCGGGTCTCTTCCTAGGGTTTATTAACATATAGAGAATTCTCTGTGCTATAATTCATAATGAAAATTTAGTCTTTTTTTTGTGTTCTTTCATCTTATTTGCACCTTCATCAGAACTAAAAAATAGTTTTTCTGTTATTTTTTTGATTTTGTCTAAATCTATATGCGAATCTAAATGTGGGTGTCCTTGTCTGTAAATGTAAGGATTTTCCTTAGTATCTTCACTAGTATCTTGCACTGGTGCAACTTCTGAAGAATTTTGTTTTCCCATTGTTAACCTCTGTAATAATTCTTCTGTATCCTCAGGTTTTTTTATTTGATCTGGCTCTTCTTGAACTGGTTCAGTTATTTCTTCTTGAGATTTTTGTGCGTTATTAATAAAATGTTCAACATCTAATTCCTTTTCAGTTTTTACTGGTTCAACGGCTTCTTGAATTGTAGGTTGTTCTGGTTGTTGTGGCGTAGTTAAAGTACTTACTACTCTTGGCGGTTCTTGTTCTGGTTGTTGTTCAATGATTTCTTGAGATTTTTGCGCATTATTAATAAAATGTTCAACATCTAATTCTTTTGCCTGAACTTCTTGAATTGGTTCTTCGACTTCTGGTTGCGGAGTTGGTTCTACAATTTCTTGAACTGGTTCTGATTGAATAATGTTAGTTTCTTCTTGAGAAAATGATTGTTCAGGTTGTTGGATTGTTTCTTCAATTATTGGTTCTGGAGTTGGTTCTACAATTTCTTGAACTGGTTCTGATTGAATAATGTTACTTTTTAATTGATCCATCGGCATTCCAGAAATGTCATGTATGTCTTGAAGAATTTCTTCTTCCTCATTATTTTCTTCAACTGAGGGTTCTGGAGTTGGTTCTACAATTTCTTGAACTGGTTCTTCTATTGTAGGTTGTTCAGCTTGAATAATATTAGTTTCTTCTTGAGAAAATGATTGTTCAGGTTGTTGGATTGTTTCTTCAACTGAGGGTTCTGGAGTTGGTTCTACAATTTCTTGAACTGGTTCTTCAGATTCATATTCTGGTTCTTCTGTTTCAATTTCATTTTCGGAAACAGGATTACCTTCTTCATCTACGTATTCAACTTCTTCAGATACTTCTTCTTCATATCCTTCTAATTCATTTTCGGAAACAGGATTACCTTCTTCATCTACGTATTCATATTCTACCTTTTCTGATTCAGTTGAAGGAGATTCTTCTATCTGATTTTGATCTTGATCAGTAGAATAATTTTCTTCTGAGAACTCTGTACTATCACCTGTATTCATAGAAGAAAAAGTCTATTAGCAGTTTAAATAGTTTATTGTAACAGATTAGTTTTGTTTAAGAATGAGTGATAAAGAGTGATTATTTTTCTTCAGTTTTTTGCTCTTTAGTTCTAAATTCTGTATATCCGCTTTTTCCACAAGTCTTTCTATCTTTGTGAATAGCCATAAAAATTCCTGCACCCTCTTTAGGAGATACTGGATTTTTTCGGATTAATTTTCCGTCCTTTACTTCGTACATCTTCCATCTTTGAGAAGGTTGTTTATTTTTGACTTGTTTTTTTGCCATTATTCCTTAGCCTCTTCTTCAGTTTTAGTTTCTTCTTTAGGAGCTTCTTCTTCAGCAGGTTTTTCTTTTGTTTCTTGTTCTGCTTTTTTTGCTTCATAAACAGCTTTTCTTTCTTCTTCTAAAAGTTTCTTTTTATTAATTCTTTCTGCTGCTGTTTTAGCATCTTCATTATCATAAATGTTTGCAATTACTTCTGCAATATTGCTTCCAAATTTATTTGTAATTTGAATTATAGAAATTAATTTTTCATCTTTTTTTGTTATTGCCGCAACTTCTTTCAAAACTTCTTCAGTTTTTGGCGTTGGTTTTTTTGCGTGATCTAATTCTAATTTTACTTCTGTTCTTTTTAGTAATTCTTGTTTAGTTTCTGAAATTATTTTTGTACTCATTTTACTTTAATTGCATATTCTCCTTTAACTTTAAATCCTAACTTTTGTGCAATTTCTGATTTATCAGGATTTGCTATATAAATTCTTCCTTTCCAACTTTCTGTGAATTGGTTTCCTTTACAACCGTGACATGTTGGCCCTTCTACGAATAATCTACAATCTTTACATACTTTTTTCATTTTTTAGACTCCTTTTTTGCAGTCTTTTTATCTTTCTTAATATCTTCTTTTAACCATTTAAGAGCACCTAATCTGTGTTGACGCATTGTTAATCCTATTTTTGGATTGCTCATATCTTTGTATGATGCTGCAATTATTTTTGCTCTGCAAAATTCTCCAACTTTTAGTATTCTTTTAGATTCTTTTCCAGTTAAAACATTACTTTCTGAAAAAGATACGAAATCATTCATTGCCTGAGATACGTGAATCATTCCATCTAATGGTCCAATATTCATAAATGCACCAAATTCACTAATTTCTCCAATTTTACCCATAACAATTTCATTAATTTCTGGTCTGAATGAGATTACTTTGAAGGATGTGTCGTAGTATGCTGCGCCGTCTCCAGGAATAATTATTCCTTCTCCTACGCTAATAACTTCAGTTACACCAATTACAACTCCCAAATCTTTGTGAATATAATTTTCAAATTCGCCGTTTAAGCTTCTAAGGATAGCTTCTTCTGTATCATTATCAAATTCCTTTGGAGGAACTCTTACATGACTTCTGACTTCAATTTCATAGAACATTTTTGTTTTTTTGCCTCGAGACGTCTTAATTTACGATTTTAAGGTACCTTTTTTGCCTTATCGTAATTATCCTCGCATTTCTCTTTTTAAGCTTTTCTTTTAAACGCTTGTCTTGTGTCGCTATCAAATCTTCTGGATTGTCCACCGTATGGGCTATTAATAGAGAATCCACGTTTTTTTCACTATCTGTTTTTATTGGTTTTGCGTTTAATTTTTTTAATATTTCTAAAGATAGTTTTTCTAAGGGTTTATTTTTTAATTCATTTAGTGTTTTATCTATGTAAAATATTTGAAATTTTTCTTCTAAGATTCTTTTTAGTTCGGATTCTATATCTATTTTAAATTTCAATGCTGTTAATATAAAACAGGTATCTAATACTATGTTTTTCATAGAGATTTATTTTTAAATAAGGTTTAAATATGTATTTATTATTAAATTTAAGGTAAGATGGTGATTGGTAAGAAAGGACAAAGTGCTTTAGAATTTATTATGACTTATGGTTGGGCATTAGTTGTGTTGTTGTTAGTAATTAGTTCGTTATGGTTTACATTTGGAGGAGATAAATATTTTGTTAATGAAAAATGTATGATGGGGCCTGGATTTTTATGTAAAGATTTTTTAGTTGATGAAGGAAGTATACAATTGATTGTAAAAAATTCATTTGGAAAAGATGTTTTAGATTTTACCTTAAGTTCTCCTTTTTGCACAGTTGGTTCACTTCCTACATTTATTAAAAATGGTGATGAGGTTTCTTTTGCAATGTCTGAGTGTAACTTAAATTCTGGAGATGTATTGGATAGTGTTTTAGATTTTGAATATAGTTTTATTGAAAGTAGCATAGTTCATTCTAAATCTTTATTTATTACGGCAATAGTTGCTTCTGGAAATTCTCAAAGAATGGGTGGAGGAAATGGCGGATCTGGCGGAGGAACTTTTACACCTGATGGAGCTACTTTGATGTTGTGTCATTTTGATGAAGATTCAACTTGTGAAGTTGGAGGAAGTCCAATTACTGAAAGAAATGTTACATTTTCTGAATGGAATGGAAGAAATGGAGTCATGATTGATAGAGATGTTAATCTATTGGGTAACCCTTCTTTTGATTATATTCGGACATGGGTCAATCCTCCGTGGAATGTCACTTTAAACGCAAATTTGATACCCTCTAACTATTGGAGTACTGGATTTAATAGTGGAGGGACAGGAGCTAACATTACTGAAACTGCAAATTTGTATCATGCACATATTAATTTTCCTTCTAAATCTAATTTTTGTCAAGATAGTAATTGTATTTTTATGGAAGATCTTAATTGTCAGTTTGTTAAATCTCCCGATGAAAATTATTGCCATAGATGGTTAGGTATTAACCAAGATACTGGAACTTTTTCAAGTTTAGGAATTAATGCAGGAGATAAATTGACTTATTCTGTTAGTGCTAAACTTGATAATTTAAATAAATCTGCAAATTTGTATTTACACAATCCTACTCGTAACAAAGGTATTGATGGCAGCGGAGGGAAACGCATTGATTTAACTAAAGAAAATAGTTATGAGAGAATTTCATATACATATACTGTGGATGGAGGAAATCAAGGCACAGATAAAATTTATTCTTATATCTATGGGTCTTCGTATCATGCAGATAGTCTTAATTCAGAAGGAACAATAATTTATGATAATGTGCAATTAGAGTATGGTGATACTTTAAGTCCTTATGCGGGCGAAGGTCCTGATGTTTTGAAATATCCTGCTGATTCAACTACTCTGAACATGGAAAAAGGAACTGTTGAAATGTGGGTTTATGTTAATGACAAAATAAGAGATCGTGAGCAGAATAGATATATTTTTGCTCATAAAGGAAGTTATTGTGGTTCTGGATGTTGGTACAATAGACTTTCTTTTGGATTTATGTCCTCAGGCATTTGGAGTTTTGCAATTTCTGATTCTTCCGGCAATTCAAAGTGGATTAATTCACAACAAGATACTTTGACAGAGGGATGGCATCATTTTGCGGTTACATGGGATAAATCTTCTGAAGGAGGATATGCAGAAATGTTTATTGATGGAGCGGGTGTTAGTAAATTAATAAATATAGCAAACTACTTCCCAGAGAATTATGAAGATGGAATTTATGTTGGGAGTTGGTCATCTTCTTCTATGTGGGCGAATACTATTATTGATGAATTTAGGATAAGTGATGTTGTGAGGTATGGTTGATGAATAAAAAAGGACAGAGTGCTTTAGAATTTATTATGACTTATGGTTGGGCATTAGTTGTGTTGTTGTTAGTAATTGGTTCTTTGTGGTTTACATTTGGAGGACATAAAATGTTTGTTAATGAGAAATGTATGATGGGGCCTGGATTTTTATGTAAAGATTTTTTAGTTGATGAAGGAAGTATACAATTGAAAGTTTTGAATGGGCAAGGAAAAAATATAGATAGTTTTTCTTTTAGTTCTTCTGAATGTAATTATGGTTCAGATGTTAGTGAATTGAAAAATGGTGATGAAAAGATCTTTTCAACTACTGATTGTACATTTGTAGAAGAGGTTTTTGATGGAGTTTTAGATATTTCTTATAAGTTCAGTGGAAGTACGATTATTCATTCTAAATCCGCATCCCTAATTAGTTTGATAAGTACTGGAAGTTCACAAGCATTTGGTGGAGGAAATACTGGCAATTCTGGCGGAGGTTATTATCCTGATGGAGGAACTGTGTTGTTGTATAAATTTGATGAAGATTATGGTCCAATTCTAAAAGATGAAAGTAGTAAGGGTAATGATGGAAAAATATATGGTGATACTGTTGTAGTGTATAATTTTGATGATGGTTCAGGTGACACAGTTACGGATAAATCTAATTGGGGTTTTGATGGAACTTTCAGTGGAACTACTCAATGGAGTTCCGGAATTTCTGGAGGGGGAGTTTATTTAGATGCTGAAGATACTACTGGAATTTTTATGATGGATGGAACTTCTGCTGAAAATTATGAAGAAGATTATTCTTATTCTGTGTGGTTTAAATCAAATGCAACTAGTGGTGGAGATGATGTAGCAAGAATTATTTCTAGAGATTGTTCTGATTATTTTTGTTTGTATCTTTATCAACTATTGAATACTCATCAAAATAAAATTGCCCATCATTTTGATGGCACTCATTCATTTATTACTCCTCCTCTCAGTGATCCTTTCGAGTGGCACCATGCTGTAGGCACGTGGGATATCGATAATAATGAATTTATTTATTATTTAGATGGTTCGGAACATAATAAACGAACAGATCTTGGAGCTTATGTATCTTCTATTCGCCCAATTGTACTTGGAGGAAATACTGAAGCTGATGGAGATATTAGTGGAAATAATTTTTTAGGTTATATTGATGAAGTTTCTTTTTATGATAAAACGTTGAAGCTTTCCGAGGTTTCTGAATTGTTTAACTCTAAAACTGCAAAATTCTTTGAATTGGAAACTGGAAAATATGGAACTGCGTTGGAGTTAGATGGTGAAGATGATTATGTGCAAATTTTAGGAATGGATATTGATGTTACTGATCAATTTACTTGGGAGGCATGGATTTATCCGAGAAATGTTGCACCGGATCAAATTTTTTTAACAGACCAAACTAGTAATGCTAATTATTTTAGAATTTTTGGGGAGAGATTATTTGCTTCGTTTAATATCCGTGATTTAGGTCAAACAACATTGACCGGTAGCACCGAGTTGCAAAATAACCAATGGTATCATGTTGTTGCACAATATGATGGTTCTTCAATTAAAATATTTCTTGACGGTGTACTTTATGCAGAGAAAACTGGATTGAGTGGAGATGTAATTATTAATAATGGAGATTTGTTTAATATAGGAATTTGGACAACTTGGGATCAGAGACCTTTCAATGGTTTAATAGATGAAGTAAGGATAAGTGATTATGCGAGGTATGATTGATGAATAAGAAAGGACAAAGTGCTTTAGAATTTATTATGACTTATGGTTGGGCATTAGTTGTGTTGTTATTAGTGGTTGGTTCTTTGTGGTTTACATTTGGAGGACATAAAATGTTTGTTAATGAAAAATGTATGATGGGTCCTGGATTTTTATGTAAAGATTTTTTAGTTGATGAGGGAAGTATACAACTGAAAGTTTTGAATGGCCAAGGAAAAAATT
>JAERTB010000003.1 GCA_016845225.1 Candidatus Woesearchaeota archaeon
TATTTAAAAGGTTAATGTCTATATAAATAGGCTAAAAAACGGCTACGGCAGGCGTAACATAAACCTCTATGATTCCTGCAATAAATAAAACTATTACTCCTAAAAGTATTAAATTTAAAGAATCCTTCATAACTTTTCCAAAAGATTTAGTTGCAAAATCATGATTAATTACAGCTACACTGATTAGGCCTCCGGCTAGGCCTCCAATAATATATGCCATTATCTCTGGAACTCCGTGAATAAAATATCTCCATATAGATAAAGCATAAACTTGAAAATAACTCCCCATACTTGCCATTCCAATATCACTTGCGTAAGAACCAATATGAGACCTAACAAAATTTCCCATGGCTGCACTGATTACTGTTGCATTCCATGTTAGGATAAAGATTGCTCCTGCACCATAGAAGAAACTGAAGAATACACAAAACAACATAACTTTTAGATTGTTACTAAATATTTTTAATAATAAACCTTCTGAATAAGCTTCACCAGAAACAATATCATTGCCTGTTGCACCCGCATTAATTTCATTGATTGTATGTGTCTGTGAAGAAAATAATCCCTGCGTTACATCTGCAGGCAATAATAAATACGCCATTGAAAATGCTAAAACAAATCCTAAAAATAAAAACATAAATGCAGTTAAAACTCTAGAATGTTCTTTTAGAAAACTTTTATGAGGTTCTAAATTTAAATCTTTTTTCTCTTCATATCTAATTGTATTATACATTAAAGGAACGCAAGCAATTACAGTAAGTAATACCATCACAATTGTTGCCTGTTCTTCAAAAACCCACAAAGATAAAAAGACACCCATGGCTGCATAAATCGCACCTAAGAAAAATAAATCCCAGGGTTTTGAGTCAACTCTTCTTGGACTTGTTAAAGATTCTAAAACCAATTATTTCACCTAATTAAATTAAAAGTATTACATTTATATAGGTTTAGTTTAAAAATTAATTATGAGGGATGATAAAAAAGGATTAATTTGCTTTGATTTAGATAACACTTTAATTCACAGTAACGTTGCCCACATAGTGGCTTACAAAAAAGCGTTAAAGAAACTAGGACACCCACATATAACTAATCAACAGTTTTTAGATAATTTTGGCAGGTCTTCTAAAGTATACCTTAAGGAATTAATAGAAGGAATTACAAAAAAGGAAATTGAAGAAATACGGGCATTACAAGTAAAATATTTGAAACAAACTTCAAAAAAATATGCTACAAAAATAAGGGGAGTGATAGGGGCGTTAAAGAAAATTAAAAAGCGTTATACTATTGCAATAGTAACTAATTGTTCTATGGAGAACATTAAGGTTTTATTAAATGCAACTAATTTGGATCCTAATTTATTTGATTTGATTGTAGGAAATGGCAAGTCTACAAAACCTAAACCTGCTCCTGACGAGATAATTAAGGCAGAACATTTACTTAAATTAAAGGCAGATTATATGGTAGGAGATACGGTTTATGATATTATTGCTGCAAGAAGAGCAAAAGTAAAATCTATAGGCGTAACTACTGGTTTACAAGATTATAAGAAATTAAAATCTGAGAATCCGCATAAAATATTAAAAAGTGTTAAAGACTTACCTAAATTTTTGAAACTTTAATCATCGTCTTTAGAGATATGATGTTTTGTTATTCTTACTTCACCCTTTTTAGAATTAATTATTAACTCATCCCCATTTACAAATCCAGTTGATTTAGTAACAAATTTTGGAAGAGCCAACATTCCTTTTTCAACATGAGATTCTACAAAATGTTCATCAAATCCATTTTCATCTGAGACTTTTTTTATTAAATTTTTATCTTGCTTTTTCTTTTGAAAAATCTTAGTTTCATCAAATAAGGCCTTTGCAATATCTTTTGCAATATTTTTCCCAGTATATTCCATAATCCCCTTTAATCCAGGACTTAAATTAACTTCAATTACTGAAGATTTCCTTCCACTTAAAATATCTACTCCTGCAACATCTACGCCTAATGCTCTTGCAGCCTTAACAGACATTTTTTCTAATTCCGGAGTCAATTCTACTGCTTCTCCTTTTCCATCAGCATGGATATTTGCCCTAACATCTGTGGACTTGGATACTCTTTTCATTGCACCAACAACTTTTCCACCAGCAACGATTACCCTTAAATCCTCACTCTTTACATCTCCAGTTTCAATGTATTCTTGGATAATATATGGTTGATTAAAAACGTCTAAGGCGTCTATCATAGATTTAGCAGAGCTTTCAGAATCTGCAAACATTACCCCCTTACCTTGTGTGCCTTCCGGAATTTTAATAATAATTGGGAAATTTATTTCTCCTAGAAGTGCTTTAGCTTGTTTGGAATTCATTACAAAATGACTAGTAGGAATGCTTACTCCTTTTTGTTGAAGTTCTAATGATCCCAATAATTTATTATGGCCCAGCGTAAATGCATTTGGTTTTATTGGCATGTAAACTTTTTTGTAAAGTGCTCTGGTTAATGCCCGTTGTAGCAATGCATACCTATGACTTCCACGAACATAAATACAATCAAATTCTTTCAAATCTCCAATATCATCTTTGATTTTGAATCCTTTATCGTCCAAACATAATTCTATATTTTTTAGACTAAGTTCTACAACTTCATCAAAATAATTTTTAGACTCATGAGCAATATTTTTGCTGGTGACTCCTCCCAAACTAATAACGCATAATTTCATGTTTAAATCCTTAAATAGAATTATTCAATTCTTTGGTATTTTTTATAGTATTTTCCTTAGATTTTTTTAATCTTTTTTTTGGATCCACTATAAAACCTTTTCGAAGTATGTTTTTTCCAATTAATATAGGATATCTCAGATGTTGTCTTATGGCAATATTAAAACTAGATGTTATTTTTTTGCCTGCAATTTCTACATCTAACTTAATTACAGGTCTAACTGCACTACCGTGAGAATTAACTACCTTGGTCCTTTTTACTACTGGCCCCGTTTCTAAACTATTTGCTAAAACTGCACTTATACTACTAGTACTTGCGCCAGTATCAATCTTTGCACGAATTAATTTTCCTTGTATTAATATATCTTCATAAAATCCTACAACTGTTGAATCTTCTTTCATGATTAAAATAAGTTTTAGAACCTATAAAAAACTAACTAAATGGCCTTTAGAATATATTATAATAACATTTATAAGCTCTTGAGTGCTTTATAAACGCATGGCTAAGGAAATAATTGAAAATTACTCTAAATTCTTTTTTTTGAGTAGTTTGATAGGGACAATATTATTATCTATCTATTTAGTTAAATCTTATATTGTAACAATGGTGGGTGCAACATTATTGTCCTATGTGTTTTATCCTGTTTATAAAAGTGTTAAAAGAAAATTAAAAAATAAAAAATTAAGTTCATTAGTTACTACGCTTTTAGTAGTCGTAATAATAATTATTCCTATATTATTTGCAGCCAATGCATTATTGGGAGAATCGGTTACCTTTTTCCATAAAACGAAAGATTTAGACTTAAGTAATGTTGAAGATAAAATTTCAAAACATTATGAAGGAGATATAAATCTAAACAAATATGTAAAAGAAAATGCTAACAAATTATCTCTAGGGTTAGCAAGAAATACTTCTCAATTTGTATTAGCATTACCTCAAAAAATATTGAGTTTATTTGTGATGTTATTTTTAATGTTCTTTTTATTTATGGAAGGTAAAGGAATTACTGAAAAAATTAAAAGTCATATCCCTTTACGAGCTAAACAAAAAAAAGAATTAGCTAATAAATTCAGCAATGTGATTTATGCATCAATCTACGGGATGATTGTAACTGCATTTGTTCAAGGAGCAGTTGCAGCATTAGGATTTTGGATATTTGGAGTTGAATCTCCAATTTTATGGGGATTAGTGACAATCATTGTAGCAATTTTACCATTTGTTGGAGCTGCATTGGTGTGGTTACCTTCAGCAGTGTATAAATTAGCTATTGGTGAAACTTTCAATGGATTAGGAATTTTATTCTATGGTATGCTTATTATTAGTACTATTGATAATCTAATTAGGCCAAGCATTATTGGAAGTAGAGCAAAGATCCATCCAGCCTTAGTTTTATTAGGTGTTCTTGGGGGAATAGAATTATTCGGATTCTTGGGAATAATTATAGGCCCCTTGATATTATCAATTTCTACTATGTTTATGGACTTATATTTATTAGAAAAAGGCAGAAAATAAAATTTTAGTATTTAAAAGAGTTATATACTCCTTATTAGGAGTCAATATGTAACTAATTAGCAGAAACATTTATATATCTAAATTCGGATTTTAATCTTGTAATTTAATTACATATTATTAAAATAAACAACCTATGGGGTGGAAAGATAATGAATAATAAACGAATTTTAAATGGCTTAATTTTAGGCATTTTTCTAATTCTTAGTACTATGTTTGTATCTGGACAGACGGCTACTTTAAGTACGCCACTGGAATATGCAAATGTAACTGACACAGTCACACTTACAGTTACTGTAGCTGATGCACATAACGTTAGCAATGTGACATTTTATGGGCACAGTCCAACAACGGCAAGTTGGGTAATTTGTGCAAATACTACAACCGGATTAAATGATTTCGCATTAACGGGAATAACTTGTACATGGGATACAAGTATCGATGCAGATATTTCTTCAAGTTTTGGATTATATAACGAATTAAATATTACTGCAGAAGTATTGAATGATACAGAGGGAACATATTATTCAGAAGATAATGTTACAAATGTAAGAATTAGTGTTTCTAACACTGCACCAACAATAACTTTTGATAGTGTATCATCTCCAGGAGATAGTACCTACAACAATACAGGTAGTGCAGTATTTAATTTAAGTACAAATGTTACAGATTTAGTATATGGGGCAGGATTAACTTGTGCTTACACCGTAGATGGAAGCAGCACTAACAGAATTATTACTGAAACTTCTAATGACACACATACAAACACAAGTGTTACTGCAGAAGGATCACATAGTTGGTATGTAACTTGTAATAACAGTGCAGGTTTGAGTACTACAACAGCTACAAGAAGTTTTGTATATGATGTAACTAATCCAAACTCAACAGTATCCATAGTTGGAACAAAGAACGGTCAACAAGATCAAACTTTAACCGCTGGTGGAGAAATTGATTTTGGTACAGAAGTTACAATCAACTGTGGTGTAAACGATACAACTTCAGGAATAAATACAACAAGAAGTTCAATCTCAATATTATATCCAGGTGTTGCTAATTATCAAAATGTAAGTTCTAGTTTAATTACTAGTGCAAATCAAACTTTGAGTGTAGACTTACTAAGAGTTGATACAGACACATTAGGTGAAATGAGAATCTTATGTACTCTAGTAGATCTAGCAGGAAACGACTTTACAAGATACTATAATTTAACTACAATCACAGTAGTTAATCAAGGTACAAGTGCTTTTGCAGCAGAAGGATTTGAAGCTCCAGTAGGAAAAATCAAACTTTCATCGGGAACAGTTTCAGATGCAGGTAGATTAACTACAGAAGGAGAAAGCAGATTAATGAAAGTTAATTCCGCAATCAAATTCGATATGGTTGGAGAAGAACACAAAATTGAAGTTATAGCTGCTAGTACAACAGAAGTTACCGTTAAAGTAACCTCAGAAGCACAAGAAGTTACAATCACTGCAGGAGAGTCAGAATCTGTAGATGTAAATGGTGATGGTATTGCTGATTTAGAAATGACTTACCACAAACTATTTTCAGGAAGCTACGCAGACATAACATTCGCTTTAACAAGTGAAGCAGTTGAAGTATCTGATGAAGTTGAAGAAGTTGAAGATATGATTTCAGAAACAGAATCTGAAGAATATGTAGAACAAAAAGGAGGATTAACAGTTACATTAGCTGTAATTGTAATAATCTTAATTATCGGTTATGCATTGATAAAGGGTAAAAAGAAATAAACTCTTTAAATCCACCTCATAAAGGGGGCGTGTTTACACGTCTCCTTTTTATTTTCTTTTAAG
>JAERTB010000004.1 GCA_016845225.1 Candidatus Woesearchaeota archaeon
TAATTCGAACTTTTCATTCCATCGACTATCAATAAGACTTAGATATTTTAAGGTTCCATCAGGATCATACTGATCGTTTATAATGTTTAAAAACACTCTACCATATGTTTCATTTGCATAGAAATATGAAAGTTCGAGTTCTAAGTCAATAGGATCTTCAATACCATCACCTCTTAAAGGAAAATTACCACCTTTCCTATCTAATGCAAAATATGTTTCACAATAACCTCCAGTAAGCCACCAAAGATCTGGTTCTGATGAAGAGTCCTCACCGATTTGTGTGTAGAATCTAAGTTTGTTACGATGTGAATGGGTCATCTTGACTCTAAGGGATAACTCAGGAGAATACTCTTCTTGTACTTTTATGACATATGCAGTATTGACACGATCTAAAAATATTTTATATGGTAAATACACATATCCACCAGGACCGGTACCAAGACCTGGGTAACCTGTACCCCAACTATTTACTACTAAGAAGGCGCCAACTTCATCATCCTCTTGTGTACCATTACCATTAAGGTCATAATATAAACCTTCGTCATAACCAACTATTGTCATCATATGATTACCATCTGTACCATCATCCCAAGCAGTAATTAATGCATGACCATTACTACTATATGTCCCATAGCTTAATTCTTCATAATAAATTCTGAATGAAGCTAAACCTCCAATATCTTCGTCTTCATCATTATGATCAAATAACCATTGTTTAAGAGTTTCCATTCCTTGATCTGGATTAGTATTGAATTTTATTAAATAGGGGGACTCGATTCTATTTTGCATAGCTTGAGAGTATAGATCATAACCTGAAGGCCAGTGAGTACTATTAATATAATCTCCTCCATAGTTTGTGTTATTGGGACATCCCATTTCCATAACAATCTGCCATCCTGATAATATTTCCGATCCTACACCATAACTACCATTGTTAAGGTAGTTATATGTAAATCCCGGAGGATATAAGACATCATCATTACCAGTGCTAGCATCTCCGCCTCTAGCCCAGTTAATTTCATATGTAAATATATAGCCAATACCAGAGGCTTGAGAACATGATTCTCCATCTTGACCAAACACCGGCGGCATGTATTGTTGTAATGAGTTGTTAACTATTGGATCACGTGGATTAAATGATTCTTGAAACATTTCAGGTGTTGCATTTATTATTAGCTGTACTTCTGGAGTTACTTCCGGAATGCTTCCAAGAATCCATGGTTCACCATTAGGGTCAGGGTTCACGTTGATCTGTCCATTTGCATAAAATGATATGAAAAGGATAAGAGCAATTAATTTTAGCTTTTTCATAATTAATTATTTAGAGTTTTACGATTTTAGTTATATATGAATGTTCGTGATTAGAGACTTTAACAAAATATATTCCTGGTATTAAATTTATTGTACTTATTAAAATGTTTTGTGAATTTTCAGTTTTAATCTTTCTGTAAAATACTTCTACTCCATTAAGGTCTTCTATTACTAAATCAAAACTTCCACTTTCCAGAATCGATATGTTAAAATTATTAACTGATGGATTTGGAAAGATTAAAAATTTATTTCTTTCGTAACTTTCATCATAGTGTGTTATTGGGTTTGAAAGTTTACAAAGTAGGTTTGCTTGTTGATTTAAAATATAGATGAAATTATTAGGACTTATAAAAATATTATCGATATGTCTGTATGGTAGATCACCAGTGATATCAATCCATGTGGTTCCATTTTCGTTTTTATAATGAATTCCACCAGGGAATCCTTGAGTTGCACAACCTATAAATAATGTATTATATTGGTTTACCTTAAGGTCATTAACTAACCTGTTTTCATCATAAATATACTCCCATGTTTCTCCGTTCGAATCAAGTGATTTATAAACTCCACCATAGGAAGCATTATAAACAGATGCATAAAGATAATTATATGAATTCGAAGCCAATGAAGTAACCGCATACGATTCTAAACCTACGAGATCCCATGATTCACCATCATTATCAGACCTGTATACTCCTCCAGGACTTGAGCTGGTATAAGATCGAGTGCCGGCAAATAAATTTCCAATATTGTTTTCAGTTATCGAGTTCATAACTTCATTTATACTGCTAGTCCAAACAGTATCCCAAGTTATGCCATGATCAATTGATTTATATGCCCGTCCCCATGTACCATAAAAAACATCACCAGTTGTAGATATATATGCAGATATTGGCCAGTATAAAAACCCTTGATAAATATTCCAATTATTATTCCCTAAATATTTACAGATTAATTGATTGCGAGTAAATACAGTAATCTTATCATCATTTGTTTTAAGAATTTTTGAAATTACATAATCATTCAGACCTATATGAATAATAGTTTGTAAGTTATCTTCCGAAAAGAAAACTCCATTTGAAGTACCTATATAAATATCACTCTCATCAAAGCACATAGTATATAGTTCAAGAGAATCAGGTAAGTTTACCTTATCCCAATAATACTGTGATTGCAAATTATATGATAAAAATGTGATATGAGCTAATGATAGAAAAAGACGAGTTAAAGAATATTTTTTGAAAATTATATCCTTTGTTAGTTCGAAGTCGAATAAATATATAACAACCCTAAATGTTTTGACAATTTTGTACATTTTATAGTAAGTTAAGTATGAGTTTAAAATATGTAAAGTTATACTTTTTGTTGTTTTTGTACCAGCCTTGTTGCTAACGGTCTAGGCTATGACCAGTAGCGGTTTTTTAGGTAGCAGGTTTCTGAGTTTTTATTTTACAGCAATTTACGACTTTTAATTTCTATTTAACCAATTGCGTAGCTATTGGTTATTAGGTGTTGTTAGCAGCCGTTGACCAGAAAATATTTGAGGATTTACCAGACCCTCGCCGACACCTTTCACTCAAATATTTTTTATGTTCGTTAAGATAGATCCTTTACACGAGTTCAAGATTAGACTTTACACTAAATTAGTTTCTAACCTTGTTGATTTATCTTTCGTTCTCAATTCATTTTCGTTAAAATATCCTAGGAAAACATTTCTGTAAAACACTCTCCAAATTCCATTACCCATTTCCAAGGCACCAACATATTTTCCTTGTAATGAAGCTGATAAATACACCCAATTATATGCTCCCCACCTCATTGCTCCATTTTTAGTTATTTTGAGTACTCTCATTTCAGGCTCATAGTCAAAGTTAGGTATTTTTTCTGGAAATGGTCTTGTGGAAAAATCATGTACTGAAGCAGGAGTTTCCATGTCCAGTGCTTCGTGTGGTCTAACATGATTATATTCCTTTACAAACCGGTTTAATCTTCTTTGTTGTGCTTTTAAATCATAAGCAGAAGGTTTAGCGCAAGCTGCTTTTAGATCCCTGTGCATTCTCTCATGTCTCCCGTTTTGTTCTGGATGAGACGGATCTGAAAATACCGGCATTATCCCGAGCTCAATAAGCCAATATGACAACCTGGTAAATCTCTGTATAGCAGTTACGTTTCCAAATGGACTTCCATTATCTGTATGCATTTGTTTAGGAATACCATACTTTCTGAAAACCCTAGTAAATTCAGCCTTTGCAGACTTTAGGTTTTCTTTGTAATGACCTTTTGCTGTGAAAACAAATCGGCTTTTTGAATCAGCAATTGTTAATGGATGACAATATATTTTATTACCCATTAGAAACTTACCTTTATAATCAGCACTCCAAACTTCATTACACTGTTTTGGATCAAATATTGGGTGTATTGGTTTTACTCTTCTAAGACGTTTTTGAGGGGTTACTAAACCATGTTTATTCAGAATATTATGTACAGTAGTCACAGACGGAATAATGTCACGATGAAATTCTTTCAACAATAGTTTTGTGATTTTTTTAGCTCCCCATAACCGATGTTTTTCCTTTAATTTAATGATACTATTAACTACTTTTTCATCTGTTTCTCGAGGATGACGTTTTGGCGTCCTGGACAATTCTAATAGTCCATCATAACCACTTTTTTCAAACCGGTTAATGATTTTGTAGGCTGTGGGTCTACTAATTCCAAAACTTCTACATAATTCTGCGATGGAATATTTTCCAGTCCGCCATTCACAAATAAATTCAATTTTCTGTTCCATGATCGTTGTGTCTTTC
>JAERTB010000005.1 GCA_016845225.1 Candidatus Woesearchaeota archaeon
CTATCTAAACTTAGATCAGTTATATTTGCGTTTACTGCAGGAATTACTGCTAGAACTAATATCCATAAAAACAGGTATTTTATTTTTTGTAACATTTTGAGGTAATTTTATTTATTTGTTGATTTACCCCTTTTGTTATTACTGACCTATAATAAAAGTATTTAAAGGTTTTGGTAACTATTTTATCATAATAGGAGCTAAATAGTCTAATATGCGAGAATTTAAGGAACTTAAGGAACTTAAGGAAAACCCGTCGATTGAGAAGGGATGGGATAGTAAACGAAAAAATCTTGCAATTATGTTTCCTAATCTTTACTATGGAGGAATTTATAGTTTAGGCCCTTTGATAATTTACAATCTAGTTAATGGCCTAAAAGATTGGAACTGTGAGAGAAGATTCTTAGATTACTCTGATTTGAAGGGTTTTGAATTTTTGGGATTTACATTCCAATATGAATTAGATTATTTTAATTTTTTTAAGATATTAGATAAGAATAATATTCCTAGAGAAAAAGAAAAGCGAGATAGTTGGAAGATTTTCTTTGGTGGCGGACCAGCAGTTAGTTTGAACACTGCACCCATGGAAGAGTATCTTGATGTTTTCTTTTTAGGAGACTGTGAAGATAGTTTAGTAGAAGTATTAGATGTGTATAGTAAACAGTTAGATGAAGAAGGTAAAGAGAACTTTTGTAAAAAGTCTTTTTTAGAAAGTATATGTAACATTGAAGGAGTTTATGTTCCGGGTATGACTAAAGTAAAAAGTTATGGTGTTGTGAATTTGGAAACTGCCCCATATCCTTTGGTCCAACCATTGCCTCTTGAAGAAAATGATGAATTTGTATTTGGTAAATCATTTATTTTAGAACTTGAAAGAGGTTGCCCATTTAATTGTGAGTTTTGTGTAATTCCAACAACCTCTGGCAAGTTTAGATATAGAAGTGTTGAAAAATTAAAAGAAATAATTGATGATGGTTTGAAAATTAATGAAAGAGAAAAAGTAGTGATTTATGCACCTTCATTTGTTCATCCTAAACAAAAAGATATATTGCAGTATTTGATTGATAAAAAACTTAAATTCAGTGTGCCTTCCTTGCGTGCAGAGATGGTTGATGAGGAAACTTTGAAGCTTATTGGGTTAGGAGGACAGAAATCTCTTACTATCGCTCCTGAGAGCTGTGAGAGGGTTAGGTTTGATATTGGTAAGCAAGTGAAAGACGAGGCATACTATTCATTGTTAGAAAAGGCAGAGAAGTTGAATTTTAAAAAAATAAAGATGTATATTATGATTGGCTTTGAAAATGAGACTGAAGAAGATCTTGTTGAAATTTCCAAATTTGTTAAGCATTGTTGCAAATTGTTTAGTAGAAAGATTAGTTTATCAATTAATACCTTAGTTCCAAAGAATACAACTAATTCTAACAAAAAACCTATTGATAAAAAATTGGCCAAAGCTAAATTTAAAAAAATTAAAGAGTTATTGAAAGATATTGGTCCAAGCGGAAGAATTAAAATTAAATTCTCAAACATAAATAGTTCTGCCATTGAAGGAAAACTTTCATTAGAAGAAAAAAGCCTTTAGTATTCTGCTACTTCTGTGGAAGTAGGAATTAGTGACCTAAGTAAAATTATTATAGTTGAAACAATTACCAAAAGAATTATTGATGCGGCCAATGTTAAAAGATCTATGGGTATTTCTGAATAAATTAAAATTAATCCAATGTATGCTATGAAGTTCATAGGAAGTTTTGAACTTAATCCATAAGCCATATTCTCTGGTAAAATGTGGAGGAAATTAATTACTGTCAATAATACTGCCAACATTGCTACAGATATTGCTAATGCTAATTTTAAGCTTAAGGTTTCTAACATCTGATGATTGAATAAATATCTGAAAATATCCAATGCTACGAAAACTACAACTAGTGCATTACCATATGCACTATTCCACCCCAATTCTTCAAACTGATATCTTGAGAAATAAAGCTCTGTTAGAAATAATGTTATAATTAATGGTGCTGCTATCCAAAGCATTTCTGGATAATTTGAAGGGGCCAAGAAAATTTCTTTAAATCTATCTAATAAGATAAAAAATGGAATCCCTGTCACCTCTGCTACCATGAACTAAAGTTATTATAGTTGCTTAAAAAAGGTTGCGATATTAAAAAAGTTAAGATCTCCCGAGAAAGGCGCCCGGGAGTCTCGTAAAGACAAACCAAATGAACGGAGGTTTCAAATGCAATTGATGAGCAATTGTATCTTGTGGTTCTTGAGGTATAGAATCTAAACTTCTTTATAAAGATAATTAAAAAAAGAGGGCCGAGAAAGTAAAAAATAGTTAAAAATAGTTAAAATCATGAATTTGAAAGGACCCTTGTCCCTTCTCTAGTTGGGGATATTACCTTGTTCCTTCCTCTCTTTGTAACTTGTATTAGGCCCATTACTAACAACTCCTCTATCTTCTTTTGAGTTGTAGGGGCGGTGATTTTAAACTTGCTACCTACGTCCTTGTAAGTGGCTGTTTGATTTATTGACTGTTGGTTTGAAACGAATTTGAGTATCTCTCTAAGCTCTTCTGAAATCTTTAAATCTACTGATTGTTGAGGAGGCTTATGGAGCTCTTTTTCTAGTAAAGATAATTGTTTATTATTGAATATTTCTGGATCTATTGGTAACATGAATATTGACTTTCCTGCCATAATCTTATCATTCAGGTTTGTGATAAACTTTAAGAAATTTTCAAACCCGTATTTGTTTAGAATATAATCTGAACGATCCAAAAGAATTACTAATTTATCTTTAGAAATTAGATCTATTAATTGTTTTTGAATTTGATTTAAATTGGAAGTAGTATTAATTCCAGATTTCTTTTCTTCAGATAACCAGATAATATTTTTTTTAGCAATGCCATATTTTTCTTCTATTTTTTTAGGATTATCTCTTGTTATTAAAAATGGTGAAAAGTCTTTAGAAGATTTTTCTAAAAGTATTTCATATGCTTCTTCTGAAGAAGGATCCTTTAGTAAATAGCTTGTCCCTTCCTCTAAAATGTATTTTTGCGAAAGCATTTCTTTTTGCCCTTTTAGATTTATGAATTTTTTTAATCTTGGACTTTCTTCAACTACTTTTTTTATGCTTTTTATCATTTGATTAAATGTGAATGCCAGGTCTGTCAATTCGTCATTGTTTTCTTCTACCTTAACTTCTACATTAAAATCTCCTTTAGTTATTTTTGAAGCTGCATCTGAAAGAGATTTTATTGGAACTGTGATTGTTTTTTTCAGAGATTTCCATACTACGAAGGCTACCAATAACCCAAAACCAGTTACTAAGAAAATCATTAAGAATGCGGTTTTTACTGCTTGATTTGATTGCTTATTTGCTTCTCCTTTTATCCCTGCAAAATCAGATAATGATTCTTGCAAAGATTCAACTGCATCAACTACGTCTCTTTCTAGTTGCTTAGCTATACTATATTGCACTAATGCTGAAGAACTCCCATAAATTACTCCCCTTCTTATCTCTTCATCACGATTATCCATTAATTTTGTGGCTAGCTGATAAAATGTTTCTTGTTTATTTGCTGCCGTTTTTACCTTTGTAGATATTGGGCTATCCCCCATTGTTTTTATTAGTTGATTTGATTTTTTTAAGAATAATTCATTAGTATATGCAAACTCGTACCTTAAATCTTCTAAGGTTTCTTTATTTTCTTCTGTAGAATATCTTTGAACAATATAATTTCCCTTCCATAGAATACTAATCATATCTTGAACATCTCCTTCAAGTGGATTAATCTCTTCAGTGATTTTTGTAAGTTGATTATTGATCTCTAATGTGTATAGAGTACTGATTATTGCACTTAGCATCAGGAATGCGATGATTACTCCAAAACCTACAAATATCTTTCTGTTTATTCTCATGAAGATAATTGAGAATGACTTATTTATATGAGTTTTCTTATTTTTACAGAAGATTTAAATAAAAAATAAAGAGGTTATTGTCATGGAGAGGAGAATTTCGCTTATTTTAAGGTTATTTTTTGCACTTTTAGTTGTATTACTTTCTAATTATTATTCTTGGATAATTACTAAAATTTCATTGATTATCAGTTATTTTCAATTGAAACTGCTTTTTAGTCCTGTTGTTTTGAGTGATAATCTGATAATATTGGGGAATAGAAGTATAGAATATGTTACTTCTTGTGCTGCTGTTGGAGCATATATGTTTTTAGCAATTTTAATCTTACTTACTGGAGGAATAGCTTTGAAGAAAGGGTTGGAAATATTTTTTGTTGGTTCTTTTTTGATCCTTTTAGCAAATTTGATTAGAATCGATATTTTGGCCTATTTATTGATAAATGAGAATATTAATCTATTTATTGGATTGCACTTATTTACTTGGAAAGTTCTATCTGGAATTTATGTTGCAATTGTTTGGATATGTTTGGTAAAAAAATATAAAATTAAAGAAATTCCAATTATTTCTGATTTTAATTATTTGAAAAAATTACTTTTTTGATCCTTGCATTGCAATAAGATCTTTAGTAGTTAATTTCTTTTTTTGTTTGATTTTTTGCTCTACATCTTTTACTTTTTCTTCAATTAGTTTTGCACTGTCGATAAAGTTTTCTTGAAGATGTTTAATATCTGGAGCAGATGTTCTTTTTTGTTGTTTGTTTCTTTTTTGCTTAGGCTGATTTGTTCTTTTAGGTTTTGAATGTTTAGCTGTTTTCGGTGAAATCTCTTTTAATTTTGCACTTAATTCAGAATACTCCTTCTTTAATCCTATGAACTTTTTGAATGCAACTCTTTGTTGTTTCTTTAATTTGTTAACTTTTTTAGAATTATCAATGTAATCTTTGAATTTATCTCTATTAACTTTTGTTAATTCTCTTAATTCATTGTGATATTTGTCTGCTTCTTCTTTAGCTGTTGTTAGTTCTTTTGAAATTTCATCCATTTGAGTCTTGAAATCTGTTAGATTTGGAGCCTCTGAAGCTACTTTTCTTAATTCTTTTATTTGGCCCATAATTTTCTTTTCTTTATTAATGGATAGCACTTCTGTTTCGATTGAATATTCTAATTTTTCTATCTTTTCTTTAATGTTTGCAGGGTTAGTATTTTTTCCAAATTTTTCTTGAATTGCTCTACGTTCTGCTACTAACTCTTTTGATTTTTTTAAGTTACTTAAGAATATTTTATTGAATCTATCTCTATTTGCTTTAATTTCTTTTTCTTTTTTCTTTTCTGCTTCTACTTCTGAACTATTTTCTTTTAGAGTTTTAACTAATGCTTTAATTTGAGTGTTTAATTCTTCTTTTTTGTTAAACCATTGTTCTTTTTCTGTGTTTAAGGCATTTAACTTGCTTCTTAATTCTTCAATTTGTTTTGGATCTGTTTTTGGTTTTTCTTTAACTTCTTTAGGAGTCTCTTCTTTAGGAGTCTCTTTAACTTCTGTTAAATTAATGTTAGAACTATCTTGTTCGGACTTTACTACGTCCTTTGCCATCTTTTCTGGTGATTCTTGTTCTGCCATTTTGTAAATATTATTCTAGGGCAGAAAGAAGTTTTTCCATGTGTCTATTCTTTGAAAAAAAAAGAAAAAGGAAAGGTCTCTAACCGAATAGAGATCCTAATCCTGCTGCTGCATCATCTGCAGATTTCTTTTTGTCTTCTTCGTCTTCTTTCTTTTCTTCTGCGCCTGCTGCTGGAGCTGCACCTGCTGGAGCTGCTACTGCTGCTGGAGCTGCTACTGCTGCTTCTTTGATTGCAGCATCGATATCAACATCGCTTAATGCTGCTACTAACGCTTTAACTCTGCCATCGTCAGGTGTTCCGCCTGCTGCTTGGATGACTTTCTTAACTGTGTCTTCATCTATTTTTCCGCCTAGTTTGTGTATCAACATTCCGGCATATACGTATTCCATTTTATTGGTTTTATTCCTCCAAGTGAATATTATTTCTCCTCATTTACCTCTTCAGGAGTATTATCTGTGCTTTCTGCACTTTCTGGTGATTTCTCTTCTTCTTTTTCTTCAGTAGGCTTTTTAACTTCTTCTACTGGCTTCTCATCTTCTTTAGGAGCCTCAGGAGCTGCTTCTGGAACTTTTTCATTTATTTTTGAAGCTGCTGACTCTGCTTTAGATAAAATTCTTCCAACATTATCTGAAGTAAGGATGTCTAGTGATTCTGCAATTGCTTCTGCTTCTCTTTGTGCTTTTGCAATTGTAGGTTTGATTGTTTCACTATTTAAGATTCCTAAGTGAACAGCTAGAGCGTATGACTCTGATGCTGCTGCAGTTATGTTGTTCACATAAACTTCTTCGTCAATGTTTAGAACAGATTTGTCTAAAATCTCTCCATCTTGATATGTAAGTGTTAAATTTAATCCTACTTTCATAGGTTCAATACCCATTTTTGAAAGTAATCCTGCTGCTTGTTCGGAAACTTCTTCTCCATCTTTTACTAAAACTTTATCGTCTTTAATATGGATTTTTCCATTTTTAACTTCTGTTTTAAGACCAAGCATTCCTAATTCTCCAATCATTGGACCTGGAGCGAAAGGAGTTTCTCCTGCTTCAATTACTAAATCGTTTGGAGCATTTTGTCCAGGTTTAGCTGCTGCTGAAGCTTTACTCTTTTCTAATTTCTTGTATAGTAAGAAAGGATCTTCATTTGTAAATAATAATGCGGGAATTCCTGTTAATTTTTCTTTTAATTGTTCTAAATTTTTATTATCTTTAGCTAATTCTTCGAAAGCTAATTTCATTAAACGTTTCTTTGTGATTTTTAATTGAATTGCATCCCCTAGGGAGAATTTAATTCTTTGAAGCATTAATGTAGGTAACCCTTCTAAATTGATGATTCCTGCTACTTTGTGCTCTTTGAATAGTTTTTTGATATCTTCTATTTCATTCTTCTTTGCATCTGTAACATGTGGAGCATATTGTTGGGTCATTTTTTATTCACCTTTTCTCCAACCCTTACAGGTTTACCCATTGAAGATTTGATTATAATGCTCTTGAAATTGTTATGTTCTTGAGGTACATGATGTAAAACATAATTGTAAACTTCCATGATGTTTGCAATTAATTCTTCATCTTTCATGCTTGCTAAACCAACACTTGTCTTGATTGTTTGTTCACCCTTAGTTTCTATTTTTACTAACTTTTGTAATCTTTCAACTAATACTTTTAGATCTGCTGTTGAAGGAACTACACATCCAGCTTTTGGATTTGGCATCATTCCTCTTGGACCTAATACTCTTCCAAATGCACCTGCTACCTTTGGCATAATATCTGCTTGTGCAATGAAGAAATCTGTGTTTTCTGCTAATCTTTTAATTTCTGGTTTCTTTTGTGATTTAAAATCGTCTTCTAATATGAAATTATCGCAAGCATCTTTTGCTTTTGTAGAAAGTGCTTGACCAACTAATGCAGTAACTTTTGCTTTCTTCCCTCTGAAATGAGGTAACGGAATATATGCGTTGATTTTTTCGTCTTCTTTTTTTAGATTCAAACCCTTTAGGTTTATGATAATATCAATTGATTCAGTAAAATTTCTTTTTTTAGAATTCTCTCTAACTGTTTTTAATGCTTGAATTGCTTCTTTTCTTTCCATTTTAAGTTCTCTTCTACTAGGAATTTTTCCCGTTCATTTCGAACACACGATTGTGAGTAGTTCTCGAGTAGATTGAATGTTTATTTGTGCTTTATAAGCTTTTTGGAGTTAGTTTAACCACATATAGCTTCTCCATGAAGTGTGACTCTTCCGTTAAAGGTTTTAGATTGTATTCTTTTGATATTTTTTCTATGTCTCCTGAGAGTGAGGAGTATAATAGTAAGATTCTTCCTTTTTTGTTTAGGTGTTTTTTTGCTTGATTAAGGAAAGATTCTATGATTTCATGCCCTTGTTTTCCTCCTGTTGTTGCTAGAGCTGAATCCTTTGGTTCATTTTTATCTTCTGGTAAATAGGGAGGGTTGAATAAAATAAGATCATAGGATTCTGTTATGTTACTGAATAAATCTGATTGGATTGTTTTTATGTTGTCTAGGTTTAAACATTCTGGGTTGATGTCTACTGCTGTTACGTCTTTTGTGATTTCATATGCTGTTTTTGCTTGAATTCCTGAACCTGTTCCCATGTCTAGAACTTTGTCTGTTGGTTTTGTTTCTGATTTTACTATTTTTTGTAAAAGGTATGAGTCTTCTCTTGGTTCGTAAATTGACATGAGTTTTAGAAATTTCTTGACTATTTAACTGCTTTGCAATAATCTTTAACTCGTTTAGTTATTTGTGGAAGATAGAGATCAAGAATTCTTTCTTCAAATACTGTTGAAAGATTATCGAATTCGGTTATCCTATATTCATTCTTTATATTTTCAATAAGTTGAATGTCTTTTAATCTTTTTATTTGTCTTCGAATGTTTGAAGGTGCTATTCCATTTAAGGGAATTTTACTTCTTTTTCTAGAAGATATAACTTTTTTTTGAACTTCTTCAGAAGAAATCATTTTCTTTTTTTTACTTGTATCCACTATACTTTGAAGAACATCAACAATTACATCCCTTGAATCTCCTGGTTGTAATAATCCTAAAGAAAGGCAAAGTTTTCTGATTGCTTCCCTTCTTGTAACTTTGTAAGGTTTTTCATATCTACGTAATGTGATTTCTGATAGGGGAAAATCTTTAGATATGTGTTTAGGCATAGTATATGGTTGCTAGCGATGTTTAAAAGTTTTTGGATTTGGTCAAAAATTTAGAGAGATAATTATATTAATGTAGACTCTTTTAGTTTATTATGAATAAATTAACTGAAATAAGTAATGAAATTAGAAGCAATAAAAAGTTTTGCAGACTTGGGGAAGCTTATGTAATTTCAATTATTGAAGAGTTTCTAAAGAAAGATAAAAAATTAACTAGAGCTTTTGAGAAAGGAACTATTAAAACAAGAACTTACAAAGAATTCCTGAAAGATGTTAAAAAATTTCTACATGAAACCTATTGTGTTTATCAGGTTAGGGAAGGAGATAAGAAAAAACAGATTTATTCTTTAATGAAAAGAACAAAAAATAAAGAGAGATTATTAGAACTTCATGAAGAGATGTTGCACTTGCATTCTTCTTCAAGAGAAAGGAAAAAAGATTATGAAACTATTTATAGAAATATATTTAGTGTTTGTGGCGAACCTAAAAAAATATTTGATATTGGCTGTGGAATGAATGCATTTTCATTACCTTTCACAGGTATTAGAAGATTACAGTATGTGGGCTGTGACGCAGTAGAACAAGACGTACATTTAATTGATGATTATTTGAAAAATGTTGGAAAAAATCTAGGGTTTAAAGGAAAAGGGTTATTAGTTAATGCTTTTGATAAAGAATTCTTAGTTGATATTTCTAAAGTTAACTCCGATATCTGTTTTGTTTTCAAAATGTTGGATGTGTTTGACTATGGAGTTAAACATCATAAGAAAAGTGAAGAGATTTTAAAAAAAATTAATAGCAAATTCATAGTTGTTAGTTTTCCAACTAAAACAATTTCTAATAAAAAAATGACTAAACCTAGAAGAAAATGGTTTGAAGTTATGTGTGATCGTCTAAAGTGGAGTTTTAATTACTTTGAAACTTCCAATGAATGTTTCTACATTGTTAAAAAATAGATTTACATTGTACACAAAATACCCAGATGAATCCGCCGACTCTTGTTTTTCCATAGATTGGACATCCACATTTTGGACATGGTTTTTCTGCACTACATTCTTCCACTGTAAATCGCCTTGATATCTCATTTTGATTTCAAAACTGTTTATAAATATTCTTAGAATTTAGTTGTTGTTTTTAACAGGCCCAAAGACCAAATTTATTCTTTTTTGCATGAGATTCTAATTTCTTTAATTCTGCATATTTCTTAGTATCATGTGCATATTTATCGTAAACTCTTGCATTACCTGTTAAAATTAATTGTGCATTGATGTCTTTGTTGTTAAAATGAACGTATCTCAACAGCCTTCCATATCTTCCCTTGTTGGTGTAATCTTTTTCAAGAAATATTTCTTGATTTAATACTAACTCATTTAGAAAATTCTTTGATTTGTTATAGTAGCATTCCTCTTTTTCTGGAGAATTTATCCCAGAAAGACGTATTGTTTCTTTATAATTAATCTGAAGAGTATCTCCATCAGTTACCTTAGTTACCCTATAAGGTCCTTCAAATTCAGGAGAGGTACATGATAAAAGAAATAGGGAAAGCAAAATTAGAATATTGAGTTTCATGTAGTATAGTTTAATTCTTGACAATTTTTAAAAACTAGCGAAGCTTTTCCGTAAATATGACGGAATTAGTTGCTTTTTTGAGTACAGGGAAAGGAAGCTGGGGACACGTCAATATGCTTCTTAATGGATTTAATGGAGAAAAATGGGACAAAATATTCTTATTGACAAATGAGTTTGGAATGAAAAACTTTCCTCCGCGAGAAGATGTTGAATTAATACAATTAAATATTGAAACTAGTCTTGCCAATTTATCTGAAGAAATCCAAGCTAAATTAAAAGAAAAAATTAATGGCATGGAGATAGGCGTTAATTTCTTTTCTGGAGAAGGTAAAGAACATATGGCCTTGATTAGTGCTTTAATGAAAATGGGATTAGGTTTTAGACTAGTAGATTTAGACGATTCAAAAAGTGTGGTCGAACTTTAATTTCTTCAAAACTTTTTTTAGATCTTTGCTGAACGGTGCAGAAATTTCTAATTTCTTTTTTGTGAAAGGATGCACAAACTTTATTTTTGCTGCATGAAGAAATTGCCTTTTCAATAACTTTGACCACTTTTTGTTTATTTTTTCATTCCCATAAGTCTTATCGCCTAAAACCGGTGCATTTTTAGAAGAAAACTGCAACCTTATCTGATGCATTCTTCCAGTTTTAAGAATCAATTCTAACAATGCGTAATTTTCCCTAGATTCTAGTGTTTTATAGTCTGTAATTGCGTGTTTGGAGTTAGAATCTGCCTTTTTACAAACCTTCATTATAGGAACATAATCTTTTGTAGATTTTTTTATGTAACAATCAATTGTCCCTTTTACAGGTTTAGGTTTTTCTATTGTTAATGCATAATATGTTTTTTCTATTGCTCTTTTTTTTGTTAATTGATATAATTTTGAATTTGCTTTTTCACTTTTACCAAAAATAATTATTCCAGAAGTTCCAATGTCTAATCTGTTTGCTAATGCAACAGTAGTCTCTGTTCCCTTTAGATAAAACCTTACTTGGTTAACTAAGTTATTTTCTTTTACTCCGATTCCTCCTTGTGATGCTAAAAATGGAGGTTTGTTTACTATTAAGAAATATTCATCTTCAAATAAAATTTCAAAGGAAGTTTTATGAACAACTCCTTTTTGTTTGTAATCTAAAATTTGTTCATCTGAAAGAAAAATCTTAATTTCATCTTCTTCTTTCAATTTGTAATCTCCACTACATTTTTTACCATTAATTTTTATTTTTCCAATTCTTAACCATTTATAGATTTCAGAGAGCGTAGCTGAAGGAAAAGTTTTCATGATAGTTCTGTCTATTCGTTTTCCTTTTCTAAACTTCTTCAAAATTATCATTTTCTGTTGTTTTAACCTATTCAATAAAACACAATAACTATTAATAAGAGGTAGGTTTTTGTTAGATTATGAATCTTTTTGATAATATGTTGGGCGGTGATGAGAGTCTTTTTTTAGAAAGTATGGCCTTAGATGTAGATTATACGCCTCCTTTGATAAAACATAGAGAAGGAGAACAAGGACACATAGCTAGCTGTTTAAAGCCCCTTTTTAGTAAACGGAGCGGTAAAAACTTGATAATTACGGGAGTTCCAGGCATTGGGAAAACCTTAGCTACTAAACATATCCTTGAAGAATTGAAAGAACAAACTAATGACATTAAAACTATTTTTATCAATTGTTGGAAAAAGGATACGCCTTACAAAATAATTGCAGAAATGTGTCAACAGTTGGGATTTAAATTTGTTGCAGGAAGAAATACTGATGAACTAACTAAAGAGGTTATTAAAATTTTAAATAAAGGTGCTTGTGTAATTGTGTTGGATGAAGCAGATAAAATTGAAGATCAACATATTTTTTATTCAATATTAGAAGAAATATTTACCAAGTGTCTTATTTGTATTACTAATGAAGGTGATTGGTTAAGTAAATTAGATCAAAGGGTTAGAAGTAGAATGCTTGCTGAACTTGTTCAATTTAAATCTTATAACTATGATGAAATTAAAAGTATTTTACAAGAAAGAGTGAATTATGCTTTTGTTCCAAATGTATTTGAAACTGAAGCTTTTGATTTAATTGTAGACAAGTGTTCTGAAATTGGAGATCTAAGGTCTGGATTGTTTTTATTGAAAAATGCTGGCGAAGAAGCTGAGGCCAAATCTAAGAGAAAAATAACTATTGAAGATGCTAAAATTGCAATTGAAAAATTAGTTGAATTTCAACGAAAAAGTGCAAGCCAATTAGGTGAAGAAGAAGAGTTCATTCTAAGTTTGATAAAAAATAATTCTGGAAAAACAAGTAGCGAAATGCATGAGATTTATGCGAATAATAAAGGTAAATTAGCTTACACTACCTTTCAAAGAAAGCTAAAAAGTTTAGAAAAAGGCAAATTTATTACATTAAATAAAGTCAATATTGGGAAGGGTATGACTACGGTTGTTAAATATGGCGGACCAGAGAACGAGAAGACCTTAGGTGACTATATTTAGCATTTACCGTACTTACCTTGTGCGCGGATTTTTCTTTTAAACAATTGCTTCCTTGTTAGAGTATTAACAATGGAGGTGATGAGTATGCAAATAAAATTGGATATTAGTCATGAAAAAATAGAACAAATAACGAGTGAGAAATTATGTAGGTTGAGTTTGGAAGAACCCAATTTCTATGATATGGATTTTATTGATGAGCTAGAAGAAAATGATGAAATTATGCCTTGTGAATCTGGATTTATGATGGGTTATTTGAGTGCATAAATAACATAATTTAAAAAAGAGTATTTTCCTTTCTTAATTTATGAAAGTACTATTATTTACAGATGTTCATGCAGAACAAGAACCATTAGATCAAATTGTTGAAAAAAGCAAAGATTGTGATGTAATGGTATGTTGTGGAGATGCAAGCATCTTTGGATCAGGACTGAAAAAAACAATCAAGAGGTTAGAAGACTGTAATAAACAATTATTCATCACTCACGGAAACCATGAAATGATTAGTGAAATGAAAGAAGTTTGTGTTAAGGACCATGTTCGATTTCTTCATAAAGAAGCAGTAGAGTTTGGAGGAATTACATTTGCTGCTTATGGCGGAGGAGGATTTAGTGAAATTGATAAAAGATTAGAAAAATGGGCAGCTAAATTAAAAATAAATTCAGATAAAAAATTAGTTCTTTTTACACATGCGCCACCATATAATACTAAATTAGATAAACTTCCCCACCTTGGACACAGAGGATCTAAAAGTGTTAGAAAGGCAATAGAATGTTTAAACCCTGATTTATTTGCTTCAGGCCATTTTCATGAAACTTTTTTTAAACAAGAAAAAATTGGCAAAACTCTTATGATTAATCCCGGAAATGATGGCACATTAATTGATCTTTAATTTTCTTAAAAAATAAAAAAATAGAAATAAAAAATTAAGATAAGAGGAGAGTTAACGTCTCCTTCTTACTGTTTTTCTTCTTGCAGTCTTTCTCTTAACTACTCTCTTCTTAGCAGTCTTTCTCTTAACTACTCTCTTCTTAGCAGTCTTTCTCTTAACTACTCTTTTCTTAGCAGTCTTTCTCTTAACTACTCTCTTCTTAGCAGTCTTTCTCTTAACTACTCTCTTCTTAGCAGTCTTTCTCTTAACTACTCTTTTTCTTGCAGTAGTTTTTCTTGCAGTCTTTCTCTTAACTACTCTTTTTCTTGCAGTAGTTTTTCTCTTAACCGCACGCCTTACTGTTTTTCTTCTTGCAGCCATTTGGTTTCACCTCTTTTTTATTCATTACGAATAGTATTAGGAACTAATTCCTAACTGTTTAAACTATATTTTTCCTTAAATAGTTTTCTGTTAATAGTTTTTTAGAAAAAAATTAAGTTATCACTTAAACATAAAGAAAAAAATTAAAAATTCACAAAAAAGTTCGTTGATAATTAAGAAAAATATTCTTTTTTACTTCTTCTTTATCTAACTTTTTTAGTTCTGCAATTTTATTTATTGTATCAATTACAAAAGAAGGTTCACTTCTATCTTTGTCTTTTGGTGCTAAAAAAGGTGCATCTGTTTCTGTTAAAAGATTGCTAATGGCTGTCTTTAATACTGCACCTTGAAAGTGTTCGCTTTTATCGATATTTGCAGGTATGGAGATTAACCACCCGTTTTCTTCTATTTTTTTAATTAAACTAAACTTACCAGAAAAACAATGAAATACTACTTTCTTTATCTTTAATTCTTCTAATATTTCAATACATTCTCTTTCTGCTTTTCTTGAATGAATTACAAAGGGTTTATTTAAATCTTTTAATGTTGTTAATGTTTTTTTGAAAAAGGTTACTTGTTTTTCTTGAAGTTCTTTATCTTTTGTTAGGTGAAAATCCAAACCAATTTCTCCAATTCCTAAAATCTTATCTTTGTTTTCTTTAATAAATTTAAGTTCGGCATCTAATTCCTTTTCGGACATTTTTTCAATTGTTGTAGGATAAATTCCCAAAGTTGCGTTTAGAATTTCATCTTTCTTTGTTAATTCCAAAACCTTAACATTAGACTCATGATCGGTTCCTGCATTGATTATTGAAATCATTCCTGCAGATTTCGCTCTAGCAATTACTTCATCCAAATCAGATTCAAACTTTGGATAATACAAATGAGTGTGCACATCTACAAACATAAATAGAATTAACTTTGTTTCATTAAATAAGCTTTCGGATTAAACTAAAGCAACTAAAAACATTACTGGTTTGATTAAGAATAAAAATAACTTCCATAAGAATGGGGCCATGTTAATAAAAATCAATAATAGACAAGTTAGACTTACTATCTTCCAAATTCTGTGTGCCCTTTTCTTTGTAGTTACTCTCTCTAATCCTGATAAAAGCATCCTTCCGCCATCTACAGGACCCAAAGGTAATAAATTGAATAAACCTACTCCCCAACTTACAATCCATAACCAGAAGAACAACATGTGAATCCATTGCATTGTTGGAGGTACAAACGCCCCATATTTCTCAACAACTTCACCTTTAGGAATTCTTGCTAATTCAAAATTTGAAACGCCCATAAATCCCTTAGATGTGTTATCTGGATTTGCTGCCGCAACGAAAGAAACTGCTCCCTTGTCAGTTTTTAGATCTACTTCATCTCCAGGCAAAACATTAGATGTTGAATTTAAGAAATCTGAAAAATCATTTACTTCTTGATTATTTAATTCTATTATCTTGAAAGGAGTTTCTAATCCTGCATTCTCCATCGGATACCCTTCAATTAAATCATGAACAACTATTCCGTCTCCTTCATAAGCTGCATTGTATAATGGCAAAGTTACCTGAGACATCAATAAGATGAATAAAAATCCAGTTAAAATATTTGAAAAAGGCCCTGCTGAAAAAACAGAAAGTTGAACTCTTCTGTTTTTCTTAGTTAATTGCTTCTCATCTGGTTCAACAAATGCTGCCAAGATTGGACCAAATAATGCAAGACCAGAACTCTTTACTTTTACTTTGTATAGTCTAGCATAAATTCCGTGTGAAAACTCATGAATTACTGCTATGACTAAAATTGCTAGGATCCAGTGCATAAATGATAATATGGGTAATCCAGGTATAACTTTTAACCCAGGTAGAACTGGTGCAACTGCAGGGGCAGCTCCAGACATCATTACTAAATCAAATGTTCCTTTGAATAACCAGTAAAAAATAAAACCCATTCCTGCAAAACCAGTTATTATGCTTAGTAATCCCAAAACATGTAATGTTTTTGGAAATTTCTTTGCAATCTTATCCATCAACTTTAATCCAATCTTCGTTCTATAGATTGCAACTAATTTTCCCTGAAATTGGAATCTTGATTTGTTTTTAGAAATGTAGAGAATTATTACTCCGTAAAATATTAATGCTAATAATAAATCTATATTCATGTTTTCCTCTTTTTGAAAATTAAGTTGATGGCCTATTTAGCAGTCTTAATTTTTCTAAGTGCTCTAAATTCTCTTGAACCACAGCTTCTACATTTTACTGCCCTTAGTACAACTTTAGGTGCAGAAGTTCTTTGTTTAGACTTGCATCTTTTACATACAAATATTCCTTTTACTGTTCTTTCTTCTGCTGCTGGAAATTTTCTTGCCATTTTATTCTTTCTTAACTTGCTTCATAACCTTGTCTTTTAAGATTACCCAATAAATTACATTTACTCCGTCCTTAACTTCGTCTTTTAATTCCTTAGGAATATTAATATCAAAAGTTTCAAAGGATTTTAAATCCATAATACTTGCTGAGTCTCCTGTAACTGAAATTACTTGTGCAGTTTCCTTATCAATTATTGGACTTTCCATTTTATCATGATTAGGTTTGATAAATATCTTCTTTTGCCCATCCATCATTGCTACTGCCTCAATTCTTGATTTTGCGTGGCCGTGTTTTCCTGGTCTAGAAACTTGTATGCTCTTTACAGTGCATGCAACACCGTCAACTACAACGTAGCTTCCGATTTTAAGACTTCCAACTTCAATAGGTTTTGTGCTCATGAAGCAAAAGTCATTAGTGGGATTTATAAGTATTTTGTTTAGTGAGAGAAAAAAACAATGTTTAAATAGGGAAGCAAATAAAATACTACGAAAATGGTAATAAAAAAAGGCGATTTTGTTGAAATCGATTTCATTGGCAGGGTAAAAGATGGAAGGCATATCTTTGACCTTACTAAGAAGACTGTTGCTGAAAAAGAAGGAATTTTTAACAAAAATGCAGATTATTCTCCAAAGATTATTTGTGTTGGAAACGGAGATGTTGTTAAAGGATTAGATAATTTTCTTGAAGGTAAAAAGATTGGAGAAAAATATGAATTTGATGTGAGTATAGAAGAAGGATTTGGTAAAAAAAATGCTAAGTTAATTAAAATGCTACCATTAAATATTTTCAAAAAACAAAATTTAAGACCCTTTCCAGGATTACAAGTTGATATTGACGGTTCTTATGGAACTGTAAGAACAGTATCTGGAGGAAGAGTTTTAGTTGACTTTAATCATCCTCTCTCTGGAAAAGAATTAAACTATGAAATTGAGATTAACAAATTAATTACAGACGATACTGAAAAAGTAAAAAGCGTACTTAAGGGAATGATCTCTAAAGATATTGAATGTACTGTAAAGGATGGAAATGCGATAATTGATTTAGATTTACCAGAACAATATCAAAAAATACTTGCAGATAGAATAAAAAAAGCCGTTAAATCCTTGAAAAAAGTTGACTTTAAGAAGAAGGAACTTAAAAAGGAAAAGGCAAAAACTTCAAAGTAACTACTTTAAGATAATTAAATTTATATATTGATTTTTTCTTTTTCTAACCATCGTAATTTTCGAGATAAAAAGATGGATAGTATGTTAAGAAGCGCGCAAGAGGCAAGTTTGGTTAATAGGGAACTCCCTAAAAAATCTTCTTCTAGTATTGATAAGGAACTTGAAGGGTTAATCAAACAACAAACGGCTAGAATTAAAGTTGTTGGAACTGGTGGAGCTGGAAACAATACTATTAATAGAATTAAAGAAGTTGGCATTGCTGGAACAGAAATTGTTGCTGCAAATACAGATGCTCAAGATCTTCTATACACTGTTGCAGATTCTAAGATCCTTCTAGGTAGAGAAAGTACTTTAGGATTAGGTGCTGGTGGAAAACCTCTAGTTGGAGAAGAAGCTGCAAGAGAAAGTGAACATGAAATTAAAGCTAAACTTCATGGTGCAGACATGGTATTCATTACTTGTGGATTAGGTGGTGGAACTGGAACTGGAAGCGCACCAGTAATTGCTGAACAGGCTAGAAAAATAGGTGCACTTACAATCGCAATCGTAACAATTCCATTTGAGATGGAAGGTAAAAATAGATATGCAAATGCAATGGAAGGATTGGAAAAATTAGAAAAGAATGTAGATACTTTAATCGTAATTCCAAATGATAAACTTCTAGAACTAGCACCGGATTTGCCAGTTCAAACTGCGTTTAGAGTTGCAGATGAAATACTTACAAATTCTGTTAAAGGAATTGCAGAATTAATTACCAGAACAGGATTAGTTAACTTAGATTTTGCAGATATTAAAGCTGTGATGGGTCAAGGAGGAGTTGCTATGATAGGAGTTGGTGAAAGTGATTCTGAAAATAGAGCAATGGAAAGTGTTGGAAAGGCTTTGACAAATCCGTTATTGGATATTAATATTAGTGGTGCAAATGGTGCACTAGTTAATGTGTCTGGTGGACCAGATATGACTCTCGATGAAGCAAGAACTGTTGTAGAGGCAGTATCTACTCAATTAAGTGATGATGCTAAGATTATCTGGGGAGCACAAGTTTCTGAAGACCTTCCTAAGACCATAAGGACAATGATTATTGTTACTGGGGTGGATAGTAGCCAGATTAGTGGTAGAACTAAAGATGCTTCTCAAAAAGCTAAAAAAGAGATTGAAAGAGAGTTAGGAATTGACTTTCTTGGCGACGATACCTTTTAATCAAAAGGTTTAAAAGGCAAAGGATGGATTCTCAGGATTGTGGCATCAAAAATAAAATCTTTCTTTAAGGAGTGTATAAGAGTCTTTAAAGTGACTAAAAAGCCCTCAATGGAAGAATTAAAGGTTATTGTGAAAGTAAGTGGAATAGGAATGCTTATAATTGGAATAATCGGGTTTTTTATTCAAATTGGATGGCAGATGTTTAGCTAGGAGAAAAATATGACAATATTCGCATTAAGAACAACCTCAAACAGAGAAGATCAAGTTTTCGATTTTGTTACAGCAAATATCGAAAAGAAAGGACTTCCAGTAGATAGTGTCATTAGAGCTCATGGAATGAGAGGATATATCTTTGTTGAAGCAGAAAATAGAGAATTTGCTGAAGAGTGTTATCAAAAAGTACCTTATGCTAGAGGATTATTGCCAAAACCCATAGATTATCAAGAAATCGAACATATGTTAGAACATGTTAAAATTCAAGTTAATATTATCGTTGGAGATGTTGTAGAAATTATTAGTGGACCTTTCAAGAGAGAAGAAGCTAAAGTTACTAGAATTGATCAAACTAAGGAAGAAGTTGTAGTTGAATTATTAGAAGCTGCTGTTCCAATTCCAATTACTGTAAAAATGGATTCAGTAAAGGTGATCAGAAGAGAGGAATCTTCTGCTAAAGAAGTTGTAAATAGAGAACAAGTTCCAGAGGAACAAGTTGAAGTTAAACAATCTGTTGAGGAAACTTTAAAAGAGGAAGAAAAGAAGGAAGTAAAAGAAATCAAGAAAAAGAAGAAAGACAAGAGAGTTGACGACGATGTTGATTTAAGTCTTGATGACGATGATGATTTCAATATAAATTTATAAGAAAATGGTAAAAATTAAATTAATGGTTGAAGGCGGAAAAGCTAGCACTACTCCTGCAATGGCGCAAACTTTAGGACCTCTAAAGATGGATATGCAAGAAATTCTAAAAGATGTAAATGAAAAAACTATGACTTACAAAGGACTAAAAGTTCCAGTAGAATTGGATGTTGATGAGAAAGAAAAAACCTACACAATTACAGTAAAAAGTCCGCCTGCTGCCGAACTAATTAAAAATGAAATTGGCGTTAAGGTTGGAAGTGGAGAACCTGAAAAGAAAAAGGTAGGAAATATTTCAGTAGAACAATTAATCAAAGTTGCAAAAATGAAAATGGAAAGTTTATTTTCAGAAGACTTACGTGCAAGTATGAGGGCAGTTGCAGGAACTTGCAATAGTGTCGGCGTATTAATTGAATGTAATGTTTCAAATAAATTTAATGAATTGTTAGAAGAAGGTAAATATGATAGCATAATTGATTCAGACAATCCAGAAGTTAGTGCTGAAAAACTTAAAGAACTAAAAACTCAACTTGAAGAAATTCAAACAGGATTAGATAAAACTTTTGCTAAGAAGAAAGGAAAAGCTGAGAAAGAAAAAGAAGCTAAACCTGAAGAGACTAAAAAAGAAGAAGGTGCTGAAGATAAGAAGGAGGAAGAATCAAAATAATTGTTGAGGCTGTGAGGTAATTTGGTTATCCTTCCAGGTTTGGGACCTGGTTATCACGGTTCAAATCCGTGCAGCCTCACTTGATGGTATAAAATAAAATGGCAAATACAAAAGGACCTGCAGGAAGATTTGGGGCTAGATACGGAACCAAAATCAGAAGAAAGGTAGATAATATTGAGAGAAAGCAGAAAGCAAAACATCCTTGTCCTGGATGTGGAGAACTTAAGGCTAAGAGAATTTCATTAGGAATTTATCAATGTAAAAAATGCGAAGCTAAGTTTACTGGAGGGGCATATACGCCTAAATAAAATGACAGACTATAAATGTTTTAATTGTAAAAAGCATGTAAAACCAGATTATATTAAGAAAAAAATTAGATGTCCCTATTGTGGATATAAAGTTTTATACAAAGAAAGAAGTATGAGTACAAAATTAAAGGCGGTTTAAAATGACAGAAAAAACAATGGAAAACGAGATTGCACAATTACAAATGCTTGAACAAAATTTGAAAAGCATAGAAATGCAAAAACAAAATTTTCAATTACAATTAGTTGAAAGTGAAAATTCTTTGAAAGAAATTGAAAATTATGAAGGAAAACCCTACAAAATTATTGGGCCAGTGATGATTGAAACAGAAAAAGATGATTTAGTAAAAGATCTTAGTGAAAAAATTGAATTGTTAAAATCCAGATCAGAAAGTATGGAAAAACAAGAAAAGAGTTTTAGGGAACAATTTGAGACCATCCAAAAGAAATTGATGGAAGAAATGCAAAAACAAAACCCTAACAAATAATTTTTTAAATAGATTAAATATCAGATTATCACTTTTATTCAGAGATATATAAAAATGGAAGATATGACTAATGTTTTGGAATTGTTATCCTCAATCCAAGAGGACAATACTGTGCCAAACAACGTTAGAACTAAGGTCCAAGATACAATCTCCTGTTTAAAAAATGATGGTGACTCTGTAGAAGTTTCTGTGGATAAGGCAATTCAATGCCTAGATGAATTATCAAATGATTCAAATATCCCGATGTTTACAAGAACTCAGCTTTGGAGTGCAATAAGCGCGCTGGAAAGTAAGTAATCTTGTACAGAAATTTTTATATACCACTCCTCATTAGTAATCACTAAATAGGTATACAAAATGGCAATGTTTTCAAAATTAAGAAATTCCTTAGGAATAGGCAATAGAGTCGATGAATTCGATGAAGCTTTCGGCGAGGATGAATATGTAGAAATAGACCCTTCTAGACACGTTGGAAGAAATTCTAAGATTGCTGTAAGATCTTTTGTAGTAAATAGCTTTGATGATATAAAGGAAAGTTTAGATGCTCTTAGAGAGGGATATACCATCGCATTAATTAATATTAGACCTTTGAAAGATAAGGACATTGTTGAATTAAAAAGAACAATTAACAAACTAAAGAAAACTTGTGATGCAATCGAAGGAGATATTGCAGGAATTTCTGAAGATTGGATTGTTGTTACTCCTGCATTTGCAAGAGTTCACAGAAGTACAGGAACCGAAGAACTTCATTAAGCAAAGTTTTTTAAATTTATAATCTAGGATAATTCTATGGAAGAACTAAAAGGTCAAAAATGTGTTTTTTGTGGAAAAGATACATTAACTTTGATGGAAGATGAAGTAGAAGTTGCTTTTTTTGGAAAGGTTTATGTTTTTTCTATGAATTGTGAAAACAAAGAATGTAACTACTCTAAGTCAGATTTAGAAGCTGCAGAAATTAAAGACCCTTGTAAGTTGACATTTACTATTGAAAGTGCAGAAGACTTGAAAGTTCGTGTTGTTAAAGGTTCAAATGCGACTATAAAGGTAACTGGGTTGAAAATGAATGTTAAACCAGGTCCAGCATCTAACGGCTATATTTCTAATATTGAAGGCGTATTAAATAGATTTAAGAAGATTATTGAGAAAGTAAGAGATAATAGTGATGATGCTAAAGAAAGAAAGAGTGCTAAGAACTTGTTAAAGAAACTTTGGAAAGTTGAATGTGGAGACTCACCATTAAAAATTGTAATTGAAGATCCTACTGGAAACAGTGGAATTATTTCTGAGAAGACTAAGATTGAGAAGTTGAAGGTTAAGAAATAACTAAAGAAATCCTTTTTCTAAAAGATCGTCCCAAGTTATGTCACCACAAAGAACTGCAAATTCTCTAGCTGTTAATAGAGGTTTGTCAAACATACCTGCAGCGTCAATTGCTATTCTAGGACAAGCTAACTCTACAAATGCCTCAATATCATAAAGGTTTACTAATTTATCATTAGTTATTTCTGACATTGAAATCATAACATATTCTTTGTTTATTTTCTTTAATTTTTCTTTTACGAATTCAAATGAACCAAACTTTTGTCCTAATTTTGTGCCAATAATAATTCCAATCTTCTTTGCTTGTTTTGCTTTTTCAATTGCTGCAAATCTTTGTTTGATTATTTTATCTTTGAACTCATCCATGTTATGAATTTCCTCATTGAATGGATCAACTAGGATTACTGGTTTGTTTATGCTCATTGCAACGCCTAATGCGTGGAATTTATTTGCAACTATTAATACTGCATCAACTTTGTCTGAAATTAATTTAAATGAACTGTATTCGCAACCAAGTACTTGTCCATCATAGAATGCATTTCCTTTTGCATCTGGAACATTTACTTCCAATCCTGTTTCTTCAATTAGCTTTTTTACTTGAGGAATTTGATGAATATGTTGAACTGAAGTTGCTAGTGCTATTTTCTTGAAAGATTCTAACTTATGTAGAGATTTTTTTACAATTTTAGTAATGTCTGATTCGTACCTGGCTTCTAGATATAATATCGGAAAGTCTGCATCTGTGAATTTAGCATGGCCATAAATAATAATCATATCACAACCAAGAGTTTTAGCTTCATTTACTGCCACATCACATGCCCCCCATAAAGGTTCGCCTGAAAGAATTACCTCTGAAGATGTCTTTTCTCTGATTAGATTAGAAATCCTAAGCCCTTCTCGTTTTATGCCTTCAGGGAGCTGTAATAAGACCCTCTTGGGCTTTTTTTGGTTTAGTTCTTCTATTAACTTGTTTTCTTCAAATGTGTACATTTTATTTACCTATAGCCTAGAGTGTATAGGAAAGCATTATAAATCTTCTCCTATGCATTGTGTTATGCCTAACAATCCAGTCAAGGTCGATAAGAAAAAAAGAGAAGAGTTTCTTACTAACTTGAGTTCTTTTATGCAAAGCAAGAGCTTTATTTGGGGACCCTTTCCTGAAATTTATGGCGGTGTTGCAGGATTCTATTCTTATGGGCCGATGGGAAAACTACTGAAAGATAAAGTAGAAAATATTGTTAGGAGAACTTTTCAAAGCAATGGATTCTGGGAAGTAGAGTGCCCAATTGTTTTACCCGATGTTGTTTGGAAAGCTTCAGGACATTTAGATACTTTTGAAGATAGAATAATTAATTGTAGTAAATGTAAATCAGTTTTTAGAGCTGATAAATTAATTGAAGAAAATCACGATGTTAGTGCAGATGCCTATTCTGATCAAGAATTGATTGATTTTATTACTAAAGAAAAAATAAAATGTCCATCATGTAAGGGCGAGTTTGTTTATGATATCCAAACACAAAGTTTAATGATGAAAACTAAAGTTGCAGGTATTGAAAGTTCATTGAGACCAGAAACTGCAACCGTAACTTATATTCCATTTAAGAGATACTATGAATTCTTTAGAAGAAAATTGCCTGTCGGTGTTTTCCAAATTGGAAAAGCATTTAGAAATGAGATTAGTCCTAGACAGAGTGTTTTGAGAGGAAGAGAGTTTACTCAGGCAGAAGGTCAATTATTTATTGATCCTTCTAAGAAAAATGATTGGGAAAAATATGATTTGATTAAGAAAGAAAAACTACCTATTTGGGATTACAAAGCACAGAAAGGAGAAAAACCCCATGTTTCAATGAGCGTTGCTGATGGAATAAAAAAGAAGTTGTTCCAATCTAAGGCCTATGCATGGTGTGTTTGGCTAGCATATAAACAATTTATCAATATGGGCATACCTGAAGATAGAATTAGAATAAGACAGCACCATCCTGATGAAAAAGCGTTCTATGCTGATGATGCATGGGATATTGAAATAAATTTGAATAGTTTTGGTTGGACAGAAGTTTGTGGAATACATGATAGAACAGATTATGATTTAATTCAACATTCTAAATTTTCAAAGCAAAACTTAACTGCAAAAGATGATAAGAATAAAGATATTACTCCCCATGTTTTAGAAATTGCATTTGGAATTGATAGGCCTGTTTTTGCATTGTTGGATTTATTCTATTCTAAAATGGGAAAGAGTGAAGGAAAAACAATGTTTAAATTACCATACCATTTAGCTCCAGTTGATGTTGCAGTGTTCCCTCTAATGAAGAAAGAAGGAATGCCTGAAAAAGCTAATGAGGTTAAAGTTCAATTAGAAAGTGACTTTGTTGTGGAGTTTGATCAATCTGGAAGTATTGGAAAAAGATATTTGCGTGCAGCTGAAAGTGGAACCGCTTATTGTATTACTGTTGATCATGATAGTCTGAAAGATGACACTGTTACTTTAAGAGATAGAGATTCTGAAGAACAAAAAAGAGTTAAGATTTCTGAATTAAATAATTTAATTAGAGAACTTCTAAAAGGAACTGTTAGTTTCGAATCTATTTAGCATTTACCGTACTTACTCCCTGCTGGAGAATTCTTTTTTAAGTAGTTTAAATTTTATAGGTTATGGCATTATTAACACAAATTAAGAAAGAACAGTTGTGCAATTATATTTCTAAAGGAATTTCCTTAAATCAGATTAGCTCTAAATTAGGAATTCCTAAGTCTACTGCATATTATTACTATCGAAAGCTAAAATATAAAAAATATAAAAAACCTGAGTACTCCATTAAGTTTTCAGAAATAGAGGGAGAAATTGTGGGAATTTTTGCTGGAGATGGTAGCCAGTATCACTACAAGAAAAATGGAAATTACACAACCACTATCCACTTTGGAAATGTTATTGGTTATATCTCCCATGTAAGAAAATTGTACAACTCTTTTTTTGGAAAATCTTGGAATTTGTGGAGAGAAAGAACAAAAGAAGGATTTATACGTCATAGGTTGAGGGCATATAACAAAGAGATATTTAATTTTTTTTACAATTATCTTAATTATGATAGTACCCATAAATATGATACTTGTGAAGTTAAATCGATTAATTTTCCAGAAGAATTTAAAATTGGATTTTTGAGAGGATTTTTTGATACAGATGGGCACCTTAGTACTTCAAGCAATAGACTGAGAGCATTTTATTATACTACTTCAAAAAAACTTGCAACTCAGATGCAGATATTTTTTAATGATCTGAATATTAAAACTATAATTTGGCAAGAGCAACGAAAAGATAAAAAGTGTAAAGATTTATTTATTTTAAGAGTGGCAGAGAAAGAAGTGAATAATTTTTTAAATAAAATTAGACCCTATAGGGCTAATAAGTTGGGCCGATAGTTCAGTCCGGTAGAACGTGCGGCTGGCAGTCGCAATGCCTCGGGTTCAAATCCCGATCGGTCCACATTTAGTTATTATTGGGAAGTAGTTAAAATAAAAAGATTTATAAGTTTTGTATTATAAGTTTACTTATGAAATATCAAAAAATTTTGAAAAATCTTAGTGAGAGTGATTCAAAGTATTTAGTAGTTGGAGGAATGGCATTACTTTTTAGTGGATATAGGCGTTTAACTATGGATCTGGACATCTTAGCAGATTTAAAAACTGAAAATCTTGAAAAAATTGTTAAAGTTATGGACGATAATGGATATATTCCAAGAGTTCCTGTCAATGCAAAAGATATTCTTGATGAATCTAAAAGGCTAGAACGGTTTGAAGAAAAAGGAATGAAAGCATTTACTTATGTACACCCAGAAGACCCTTTGTCTAGTGTAGATTTATTAATATTTAATCCAATTTCTTTTGAAAATGCTTATGAAAATAAAAGAGAATTGCTTATTGAAAATACTCCTGTGTATTTTGCAAGTATTGATGACTTAATATCTATGAAAAAAGTTGCAGGTAGAACTAAAGATTTATATGATATAAAGATGTTAGAGATTATAAAGGAAAGAGCAGAAGATGAATAAAAGAAAAATATTAGAAGACAAATTATCTGAAGACTATGAACTTAGTCTTGGCGAGAAAGTAGATGCCTCATATATCCTGGATTGGGTTCAAGAAACTAACAGATTCTTATATTCTGTAATGGATCAGAAAACCAAAGATGTTATTTATGAAACTGATAAAATAATGAATCAGAAAGCAACAAAAGAAGATATAAAACTTATTCTTGGAAGATATGAAATTTAATTAAATTTTATCTTATCGTAAGGTTATTATAGTGCTGATTCTAGGTATTTGTATGGGAAGAAAAGCAAAGAGCAGAAGAGTCACTATGCAAAAAAGAAAGCGTATGTCTGCTGTTAAAGGAAAGTTCAGAGAACAGAAAAAGGAAAGAGCAGCGAAAGCTAAAAAAATTGCATTGTCAGGAGCTGCAAAAAAAGAAAGGAGAAAGGTTTACAAGAAAGTTAGACCTAAAGTAGATAGAAGTACCAAAAAGAGTTTTTTGAAAAAGATGAGAGAGAAAGCAAAGACTTGGGGACTTATAGATGAGTGAGTGTATTTTTTGTAAAATTGTAAATAAAGAGATTCCTGCTGAAGTGATTTATGAGGATGAGAAAGTTTTAGTTTTTTTAGATATTAATCCAATTACTCAAGGACATCTTTTAGTAATTCCTAAAAATCATTATGAAAATATATTAGAAACTCCTGAAAATGTTTTGCAAGATGTTAGTTTAATAGTTAAAAAGATGGCACAAGTCGTTGATAAAATTTCTGATGGAGTGAATATTGGACAAAATAATAAACTTGCTGCAGGACAATTAGTTAATCATCTGCATTTTCATGTAATTCCTAGAAATGAGAATGATGGATTGGTTTCTTGGCCAGGAAAAGAATATGAATCTGAAGCTGAAAGACTAAAAATGGCTGAAGAGATAAGAAAAATCGTTAAAGAAGTAGAAGTAGAGAATCCCTAGAGTCTCAAAGAAACTCTTTTAAACGCAGTTCTAAAGATTATTTATGCGCCTCCGTAGATTAGTTGGCTAAATCGTCAGTCTCATAAGCTGAAGATCGAGGGTTCAAGTCCCTCTGGAGGCACTATCCTTTTATTTTTCTGCCAAATCTCTCTATGAATAGAATATGGTCGATGCTTTGATTTTTGATTCTTTCAATCTTCTTTTTTCCTTTGAAAAGGTCTTTAATTATTGTAGACATTTTTTCTCCAGATACAATGTGTGGAATGATCACATAATCTGCACCTGCATCGTAAAGGTCTAATGCTTGGTGAATATGCTCTGCAACTACAATTATTTTTGTGTCGTAATTATGTTCTTTAATATAATTAATCATGTAAAGATTATCTTCAACTGTTCTCACTGTTGAAACTACGAATTCAGTATTACTTAATCCTGCATGTTTTAGAATTTCTTCATTTGAAACGTTACCATATAGACAGTTTACTTTCATCTTTTCTAATTCTTCAACTCTATGCGGATTGTGATCAACAACTAATACTTTTTTCTTTGCTTTTTTGAAAGTGTCTAAGAATATTGCCCCCATTCTGTGGCACCCAAATAATACAATGTCTTTTTTTCTTAATTTCTTTTCTTTTTTTAATTTACTTTTTGGAAGAAGTGAAGAAATGAAGCTGTAATATCCAGATAAGAATGAATAGATTTTGCCTTCAATTCTCAAGGTGTATGCAGTTGTTACTATTGAAACTGCGACTAGCAACACTGTTAGGGAGAATATTTCTGGGCCAATTAAATTACTACTTAATGCTACTGCTGCAACTATTAATGAAAATTCACTAACTTGTCCTAAAGAGAAACCTGCAGTAGATGCTGCTCTTTTTTCATATCCAAATAATAATGCTATTGTTGCAATTAATAGTGGTTTGAAAATGATCACTAATGCCAACATTGCCCAAAAAATATTTACTAAATTGCTCATCCCTGCAAACTTCATTTGAAGCCCCAAAGATACAAAGAAGATTGTTGCGAAAAAATCCTTTAGTGGTTCAATCATACCTTGAATGTTTAAACTGTATTTTAGCGGAGCAATACTTATTCCCGCTAGAAATGCTCCAACAGCAATCGAAAATCCAAAGTATGCGGCTATTGTTGAAAAGATAAAACAAGTTGTTAATGAAAGTAAGAGTATCATTTCTCTATATTCTGCCGCTGCAGTAAATAATCTTGGGAAAACTACGCTAGAAAGTAAGAGTGCTGTTGCAAATATTGCAATTCCTTTGAAGAATGATGTTGCTAAAGAAAGAATTGTGAATGATGCAGTAGTAGATATTGCTGAAAGTAAGAAAATAACGATTATATCTTGCATCAATAATAATCCCAATGACAATCTACTAGATAATGCATCTATCTCATCATTGTCTGAAAATATCTTAACTACGATGGAAGTACTACTAAATGCAACGATTAAACTTAGAATTGAAGCAACAGTCGTATCCATTCCAAATTTCAGCAAAATAAAGAACGCTGCAAGGAATGTTAGAACTACTTGTATGATTGTTCCAGCCGTTGAAAAGAAACCAACTTCTTTTAGTTTCTTTAGATCCATTTCTAGACCTACAAAGAATAATAAGAATGCAATCCCTATTTCTGAAAGTGCAAAAATAATCTCTTGATTTTTAATTAATTGAAATGTTGTTGGGCCTAAAAGAATTCCTGCTAAAATATAACCTACAATCAAAGGTTGTTTGAATAATCTTGCGATAAATGCAAGTATGGTTGCAAATACAATTATAATTGCTACATCAAATAACAGATTTATCTGTAAGTTAGACAGCACCTCTAAAGCCATGTTTATAAAAAGAATTTTCTATTTATTAATTGTTCGCTACCCTTCAAAGTGATTATAACTTTTTTAGAACTATTTCAATTGTAGAAACTCTTACGTCTTTACCTTCACTGTTCTTGAAACCTTCACTATCTATAGATATATTTGAAACTTCAATTTGTCCTTCAAGAAATCTTTTTGCTGCAACTTCAGCAATATCTACTGCCTTACTTATGAATTTCCCTCTTGCTTTGATTGTAGAAGTTACTGCGTTTTGAGTTGTAAATTGCATAACTACACCAGTTACATAATTCATAAAGGGCTTATCTCCGATAAAAACAATGTGATCTTTTGATTCACACTCTGTGGTCTTCTCTGTCATCTTGAGTCACCCTCCTTAGAATGAAATTAAAGTTCTTTTTCGTTCTTAACTAATCTAGTAGCATATCCTGCTATTACGTTTCTCATCTTTTTACCTGGAGCGGTTAATAATTGTTGAACAACCTTCTTATTTTCTTCAAAATTCTTAGTAAATGAAGATCTCTTTGCTTCTAGTAACTTGATAGTTGACCTTTTGATTAATTGTGTTTTGATTCTTCCCATAAATTTAGGGTCGAAAAAAGGTTATTTAAGCTTTTCTAAAACATATATCTTACGCTTTATTTTGCTGTTTTTTAGCTTATAATCTATAGGTATCAATGTATTGTCTAATGGCTGATATATCTCAAATCCGTGTTTTTTAAGCATGGACTGAAATCCTATCCGAATAATCTTAGAATTCCTAGTTTTGAAGTTTGGAACGATAATTGACATTTTTGAGCCTTTTTTGAGTAATTTTGAAGCCTGTTGAAGTAACATATCATAAGCTCTTGAAAGAGACTTGGCCAATTCTCTTGCTTCTGATTCGGTTGGCAACTTTCTAAGGTATGGTCCAAGATCTGGTTCTGTTGCTATGCAGTCTACACCCTTTATTTCTTTTGAAATCCTATGAAGATTTAATTGTTTCATAGAAATCTTTGAATGCGATTTAAAATTTTCTTTTAACCATTGAATATTTTGCTTCCCTCTTTTGAATAACATAGGATTTTCTTCAATTCCAATGCTTTCTATTCCCATCAGATAAGCTTCTTGAGAAATTGTACCCAATCCACTGTAAGGAATTAATAATTTTGATTTGTTTGTTGGTTGTGCTAAGTTGATTAATATTTTTGCTAACCTAATAGATGTAACTCTTAATGGATCAAAATTAGGCCGTTCTTCATCTCTTGCTTTGTAACCTTTTGGATCCGATACTGCAGATACTCTGTAAAGTTTATTCTTGAAAAGTGTTAACTCTAAATCTAAATTCTTTGATTTTGAAGGAGGTATTTCTTTTTCTGTTGGATGTTTTTGCAATAATTTTAATTTTTGTTCTTTAGCAAATTGTTTCAACGTAGTTACTAACTCTTCTTTAGTTTCATCTGAAGATTCAAATTCATTTGTTGCATAAATTACCTTTGATTTGGTTAAATTTGAAAAAATTCTTGAAATAAATTCTTCCGAATTCTCTATCTCTGAAGATATCTTTATTGTTCCTCCTAATGCATTGATTGCTTTTTTAGGGTCGAATTTTTTAATTTCTGTTTGAATACACTTCTTAGTTATTTTTAGAATTTCATACTCTCTACTTGTTCTCTTAAGATAAGATACTACTTCTAGGATGCTTAATTCGGCATCTCTTCCCAAATGGAATATGTGTTTCATTGAATGCCTTCTAATAATTTTGCTACCCTTTCTTGTCCTAAGGTGATTATGAAGTTTGCCAACCTTGGCCCTTTTTCTTTTCCAATAATTGCTAAGTATGCTCCCTTAAAAAAATCCTTATTCTTTATTTTATGTTTTTGGCATAACTCATAAAACTCATTAAATAATGATTCTGCATCGTGTTTATTTTTTAATATTTCAACTAACTCTTTTAATGCAGGCTTAATTGATTCATCTAGGTGTTCATTAATCTCTTTTGTAATTTTTGTATGTACTTCAAATTTAAAATCATCTGGAGCATAAGATTCTAACCAGTTTAATGCACATTGTGCCCTTGTTTTAATTCTTGAAGATTTTATCCCTTTTGTTGCCTTTTCTATGTCTCCTTCGTGAATTTGTACTAATGTTGTTAGGTGTCTGAAAGTTATTTGTTCTCCAAATTCTTTAGGAATATCTTTACATGACAATTCATAAATTCTTTTTTGTTTTTTAGATTCTTTTTCTGTAACTTCTTCTTTGTTAAAATAAATTCTTTCACATTTATCAAAATCTTCATAAATTTTTAATGTATCTAAATCAAAACTAATTTCAAATGTTTTATTTGGTTGTGTTCCTGCAAAAAGATATGTAGCTACATCTGGTTCATAAATTTTCATAACGTCTTCTGGCAAGGTAACTACACCTCCCGAACTTGTGAATTGTTTTCCTCCCTTCATTGCAATCCATTCGTATGCCCTGTAAGTTGGTGCATTAAAATTCCAGATTAATGGAGCTATCTTTTTAGAAGTGTCGTATGAGCCTCCAGCTGCAGAATGATCTTTTCCTCCTGGTTCGAAATCTACTTGTTCGTAGTTCCATCTCATTGGCCAATCCACCCTCCATAAAAGAGCAACATTGCCTACTTTTCTAAAATCAAATTTGTTTGAATGATTACATTTACATTCGTAATGAATTTCATATTCTCCATCGTATTCTAAAATATTTGTTGTATTTTTCCAACATTTTTCACAAAAAACTTCTATTGGCAACCATTCTTTTGCTAAAGGTTCTTTTCTATGTTTGTTCAATACTTCTGCAATTTTTTCTTTATTGTTTAATGCTTCTTTAATATGTTCTGCGTATTTACAATCTTGGTACATCTTACCTTGATAAATAAATTCAATTCCCCAATCTAATTGTTCAATTGCTTGTTCTAATTCTTTTTCGAAATGTTCTGAATAAGATTTGTGACAGCCGTGAGGATCTGGAACTTTGCACAATGGCATTCCCAAATATTGTTTAAAATTTTCTGGAAAATCTTTTGGAACTTTTCTAAATGCATCAAAATCATCCCAAGAATAAATGAAACGTACTTTTTTTCTTCTTGATCTTAATGCTTTTGCTACTTGTGCAGAGGTAATTATTTCTCTAAAGTTTCCAATGTGTATGTGGCCTGAAGGACTTATTCCTGCTGCAACTACATAAGAAGGTTTGTCTCCTTTTTCTTTGATTATCTTTTCTGCAGTAACATCTGCCCAATTCATTAGATTTTCAGCCATGTGAGGATTTATAATAATATTACTTAAATAGCTTTTGAAATTGGCCTAAAATAGCTAAAAACAGCAAATAGAGGCTATATTAACGGCTTTGCATGTTTATTAACCCTATTTATGTGCAATTTGAAGCCCTGCACATTTATTAAAATCAATGTTTATGCCCAATTCAAACATCTCCTGCACCAAAACACACATATTATGTGCAAGACATTTAGCTAAAATCTCATTATCTTGGCCTATTTCACTTTTAGATCTCAAACTTTTCCCAAATTTCATCTTAAGCATATGAAAAACAGTCTCAGAATTACTTCTTTTATGGTAATGATTCATAAATTCTTCTCGATTATATCTAAAATAGTCCCACATGGCCCTCCATATGCCTGTTCCCTTCGGATTGCCTCTAGTATTGCTCTTAAAAGGAATAAAAGGCACTCCTCCACAGTCTGAGACTGCCTGAAGGTTTTTTCTTGATAGATATGCTTTATCTGCAGAAACTTCTCTAATATCATAAATTTTTGAAGTGGTTTTTGTTAAATTTTCAAATTCTGGACTATCACCAGAAAAACCTCTTGTTGTATTCACAGCAGCGATTATATTTGTTTTAACTCCACAGGTCATATGACACTTCCTAAATCTTCTTTTTTCAGTTTCTCTTCCTTTATCAAAACGAATATCAAACCACCTATCAAATTGGGATGTAGAGAAGCCAGAACTATCTGTAGCGAAGTCAATTTCTACTTCTGCTAAAGGGATTCCAGAAACATTTATGATATGTTGTAAATAGGTTTTATTTTCAGGTTTTCCTAAACATTTTAACACTGTATTGAAATGAGGGGTTTTTTCTACAAATCCTAATTGTCTACAAATTTCAATATCTGAAATACATCTTCTAGAACTTTTTTGATTATAAGATTGAACAACCATATAGAATATTTGATCTCTAGTTGGAATACTTTTTCTTCCTCTTTGAGTTTTATTTTCAGGAAACTCCATATTGTTCAGTAAATCATTAAGAAAAGAGAAACAAAGAATTTTTTCCTTCATTTGAGCATTGTTGTATGCTGTCCAATCCTGAGTACATTTTTTAGGTCCTGTTGATTTAGATTTTTTTAATAAAAATTCATCTAAGAGTTTCTGCCTAGAGTAAGGTTGAAGCTTATTAGATCTAAGGATATGTTCTGTTAGTTTTTCTAACTCTTCTGATAGTTCAATTTCATCATTTTTCATGTTATTTAGGTACCTAATAGGTTATTTAAATCTTTCGGTACCTAATGATAAGTACGATAAGTGATGAAAATCAAAGTATTTCGCAAACTTTACGAAGTATTTAAGGCAAAACTTATAAATTAAAGTAGTTACTACAAAATAATAGTTAAACTATATAGAATAAAATGGAAAATCAAGAAAAATCTGTTGGAGCCATTGTCTATAAAGAAGATTCTGAAGGATTAAAATTCCTTATTTTAAATAGATCTGATAAAAAAGAAGATTTTTGGGAGTATCCTAAAGGTCACCAAGAAAAAAATGAAACTGATGAATGTACATTAAATAGAGAAATTAGAGAAGAATTAGGAATTAAAACATTTAAGATAATAGATGGGTACAAACAAACTATCTCCTATGTTTCAAATAGTAGCGGAAAAATAAGAAAATTGGTTTATTATTTGCTTTCTTCAGATGATGAGATAATTTTATCTAAAGAACATTCAGATTTAAAATGGATCAGTTTAGAAAATGCAAAATCTTTTTTTGAGTATCATGACATGGTTGAATTATTAGAAGACGCAAAAAAATATATACAGAATAAAAAAACAAAAATCAAAATTAGCTCAAAAATCAATATAGTCGTTCCTTGTAGGAATGTGGCCAAGACAATAACTAAAACAGTAGATTCTGTAATTTCCCAAGTAGATAATACAAATGGAAAATTGGTCTTGGTAGAAAATGATTCTGAAGACAACACTCAAGAAGTACTTGAAAAAATCTCAAAAAAATCTCAAAACATAATTTTGAAAAAATCTCAAAGAGGAAAAATAAATGCTCTTCTAAAAGGGTTCGAGGAATTTGATAGTTTTGAACCAATTTTTTGTATAGATGGAGACTCTTGGGCAAAGTATAGAAATTTCTCATTAGCACTTCAAGAATTTCAAAAACATCCAGAATTAAAAATAGTTGGGGGCGTGCCAAAAATTGAAGAATTTGAAATAAAAGATTCTTTAATGTCGGCAAATCTTTCAGGAATTTATCCAAGATCCAAAAAAGTTACAGATAACAAATGCAGTTTTAACAAAGCCTTTGAAGATCCGCAAGATAACTTACCACCAGAAATAGAGATTAATTTAAAACCTTTCTTCCATGGAAGACTTTTCTGTTTGAGAAATAAATCTGTAGTTCCAAACAAATCATTAAACTGCAACTTACCTGATGACGTTTATTGGAACAGATACATCTTTAATAAATATGGCGAAAATTCAATAAGAATACTACAAAAATTACAAGTGTATTATGAACCTTTTAAATCGATGAAAGAGTTGATTAGTTATTGTAAAAGAATTAAAGTTCAAGTGAATAAATTACTGAAGATTTTTCCAGAATATTCCTCTCTAAAAAAAGCATTTGAAATATATAGAGACCAAGGATATGTAAAAACATTAAGCAAAAAAGCGCAGGAAGCATTCAAAAAAGAAGAATCATTTTTCTTAAATAACAAGGAATCTGAAAAAAGTTCTTGGCACGGAGAGAAATATGACCATTAGATCAAAATTAGAATGTAAATCCAATGATTATACTAATTTAGAACCCTTTGAAAATGATTCTCCAATAAAATCATCAATATTAATTCCAGCATATAATGAAGAAGGGTATCTAAAAAATACTATTAAAGCTATAAATAACGCAATAGAGTATTCCAATAATCCTAATTTTTTTGAATTGATCATAGTTGATGATGGTTCTAAAAAAGATTTAACAACTATTTTAGAAAATGAAGAAATATGTTGTAAAAAGGTTTTCCACCGCTTTCAAAAAAATAGAGGAAGATCTCTTGCAAGAAACAAAGCAATTGAATTATCTTCAAATGAATTAATCTTTTTCTTTGACAGTGATGTGCTGATTCAAAATAATTATTTTAATGAACACTGGAAGATTCATAATAAAACAAGAAATGCAATTGCAGTCGGTTTAGCGGAAAATATCTATGGGGGAGATAGAAGGATAAATAGATTTCTATCAGAAAATGCTCCAACACCAGATATTAAAAAAGATTTTAGAATTTATAAAGATATAAGTAAATGGGCAGACGAAAACAGTAGAAAAGAATTTCATCTACTGAATGAAACAAACAATTTTAAGCATTGGGGGAATAATAAAAAAATAGATTTTTGGACATTGCCTTATATGGTGGTTTCACATAATATGAGTGTTTTATCAGAAAATGTTGAAGAAGTAAATGGTTTTGATGAAAGATTTAAGGGATGGGGTTGTGAAGATAGTTTCTTTGGTGCAAAGTTGATTTCTTCAGGAGGTTATGTAATCCCTGTTTTAAATTCTTCTGCATATAGGATAAAACACCCTCCAAGAGAAGGAGATGAAAATCAACGTAAAAAAGAGATGATGAATAATATGGATCTTTATGAGCTCTTGTTGGATGAAAAATGTTAGAAGCAATATTAAAAAAAGAAAATTATGAATTAGTTAATCAAGAGTTTTTAGGAAAAAGAAATTCTGTATTTAAAATTAATAATGGAAATAATTTTGCAATTTTAAAAATCTATCAAAATAAATATTTTCCTAATCAAAGAGAATATGAAGCGAATATCTTAGGAAATCTTTCAGGAAATATTGTCTTTCCTAAGATAATAAAATCAGACAAGGAAGGAGGACTAAATTACAACATTTTAACATTGATAGAGGGTAAAACATTATACGTTGAAAAGCAAGAGAATTATACTTCTTTGGTGGGAAATTATCTAAATTATCTGCATAAACTAAAACCTGCAATATGTTCTAGAAAATTGGAAAATGATGAAAATAAAATTATGAAAAAAGCTTTTGCAAAAATAAATGATAAAAGCCTAGAGAATCTTTTTGAAAAGCAAGATATGAAGGGTAACAAGTCATTCATACATCATGATCCCCATTTCAGACACACGATAATATCTCAAGAAGGGATTGTCGGGATGATAGATTGGGAAGATGCAAGATATGGTCATTTAGAAACAGATTACGCCTCATTTATTAAAGATCAAATAGAGACAGATTGTCCAATTTCAGAAATTTATGAATTTTCTAAAAATTATAAGGAAAAACCAGAAAATCTATTGAAACATTTAGCTAAAATTTATTTAATCGATTTAGCATTTAAGGAAGGAATTCTTAATAAATCTGACGCAAAAACAAAAGAAGTTATTAAAGTAATGCTTTCTAATGATTCTTTTGAAAAAACAATTGAGAGGATTTATGATGATTATTAATGTAACTGGTAAGAAAGGAAGTGGAAAAACAACTGCACTAAATTACTTTAATAATTTAGGATTTTCAACAGTAGAGTTATATGGCAAATTTCACGAACTTTTGAAAAATGGTAAATTAACAGAAAAAGAAAAAGAAGCTATAAACAAATGGGATGACTCCCAAATAAATGTGTTAAATGAACACTTATTAAAAAATTATAAAAAAAATATTATATTTCTTGGAGGATTACTCAGAACAGAAGAATTAGATTTTTTGAAAAAAAATGATGAAGTTATAACTCTCAACATTGAAACTTCAAAAGATATTTCAAGATATGGCCGGCTTCTAAAAAGAGCTAGAAATTCAGAAGGAAATTACAGTTATGGGGATTTTTTAAGAAGAGATAAAAATCGTAATGGTGAAACAAAAGGATATCATGAAAATAATTTATTGAAAATAATTGATCAATCTGATTTGATTGTTAAGAATAATCATTCCGTGCAGGATTTTGAAAAAGAGCTAGAGAAAGGATTAATTAAGATTGGAGCAATATTACAAGAAGGCAAACCATGGTATGAAACTTCAAATAAATATGGCTCATTAAAAAATCAAATACTTTTTGCTATTGAATCATTGATTGGAAAGAGAAAGGATGTTTTAGAAAGCATTGAAGATTTAGAAAGTGTAGTTTCCCTTGGTTGTGGATTAGGTACAGAGTTAGATTCAACACCCGCCAAAAGAAAATTAGGGATAGATTTATTACCTGAAACTTGGTTCAAAAACAGAGATTTTGAATACAAGAATGCAGATTACAAAAATACCTCAAATGCTGCAGACTTAGTTACACTTCTTAGAACAAATACCACTATCAGAAAAAATTCAAAAAAAGGGATAGAAAAAGGGATATCTCTTGCAAATGAATATTTTATTATGAGTTTTGCAACTGCAGGGATAATGTATGATGGTTCAATAAAAAAATTCAAAAAAGCTTCCGATGGAAATTCTTTGGAGGGCCTATTTTCAGAAGTAAGAGAAGAATTAAACTTATACGGTGAAGTAAATGAAAAAATCACTCCTTTTGAGCATTATTTTATATTAAGGAAGTAATTTAATATTTTATGTTGTAATGCAGATTAAAAATCAACTAAAATGTCAAATTCTTGGGTACCTAAAATTATTTAAAGTTTAAAATTATACTAAAATCTATGAAACTCCAAAAACAGCTTTCTAGAAAAGTTGGAGATAAGGATTATGCTAAGTGGGTTTTGGTAATTCCTCCGGAAATAATCAAGGAAGCATGTCTAAAAGAAGGTCAAGAGTTAAAGATCAAAGTAAAAGATAATAAACTAATAATTGAGAAAGAATAAAATGGCAAAGAGGAAGGAAATAAATGTTAATTGTTCTTTTGAAAGTTTTGAACCAAAAATAAATAATAGAAATGGAGAATTAACACATTTTAGTACTGGAAGCATAGTTATAAAATCAAAAAACTTAATAGGTGTTTATGAACAACAAATAGATACAAATCCTCATCCTCCTATATATGATTTGCACTTACAAGAAAGTTTAAGAGGATCTTCAAAAAATAAAAGACCAAAGAAATTCAAGTCGAAAATAATAAATAATCTAAATCACCAAAAAATATATTAAAAAATGGCAAAAAAAGATAATATCCAGATAAAGAAAAAATATTTAATAATTATTGGAATCGTTATGTTATTTGTTATTTTATTTTTTCTTAATCAAAAAGAAATCTCAGAAAATGATTATAAAAAAGAGGACTATAAACAAGTCACAGCCTCTTACAAAGAAAAATTTTTAGAAACAAGAGTTGACATTTGCGAATTAGATGAATTTGGTTTTATGAGTGTAACGGGGGTTGTGAAAAATAAAGGAAATCTTAGAGTAAATGAAATTGATGTAGGTGTTGATTTTTATAATGGTGAGACTGCAATAGATTATTCTAAGACAGGTGTCTTAAACATTCCTTCAAATGAAGAGAGAGTATTTAACACATTAAGTACAAGCACTAATAAAATAACGGAATGTAGGGCAAGCATAGTTATTTATCCTTGGGAGTATGAAGAAGAGCAAGAACAAATCAAAATAGAAACAACTATCCCTCAAAAAACAGAGATTAAAGAAAGCACATTGTCCTCAACAGAAAAACAAACAATTTGTAATGATATTCTTGCTTATTTTGATTGGTGTTATGACAATAGTGTTTCTGCAGAAGACTGTGGCAATCAGGCACATGAAAAAGTTTTACGTCTTTATGATATAACCAATTCACAATTACAGGAGGTATTAGCATATTGCTAAAATAAAAATGAAAGATAAATCGGTGGCAGTAATCCTAGCAGTTTTTTTAAGTTTTTGGACATGGTTATACACTTACAGCCTAAACTCAAAAAAATTTTGGATAGGCATTCTCGTAAGTATTTTCGGTATGATAGTATTAGGTTTTCTTGCACCTTTTGGTGTTTGGATATGGGCAATAGTAGATTCTGTTTCAAGAGACACCAAAGAATATAAGAAAATAAAATGAACAAAAAAGGCAATTGGAATCTTTCAGCAATCTTAGGGATATCTGCAGTGGGCTTAATCATAATCTCATTTACTGGAATTATTTCCAAACTTTGGATTTTTTTAGGTATCTTATTCTTGTTCTTAGCATTTAAAGCAAATCATTAGTTTTTCGCAAATTCTACGAAAATTTGTTAGAAAACAATAAAAACATTAAAATAATATGTCTAATTAGAGGTTATAATATGAAAAAAGAGTTTAAAACAATTGATCTATTTGCAGGTGTTGGAGGAGTAAGATTAGCATTCGAAAAAGCAGGTTTTTCAACAGTATTTGCAAACGATATAGATAAAAATTGTAAAAAAACTTACGACATAAATTTTAAAGATATTTATCTTCACGTAGAAGATATAAATAAACTAGATATTAATTCTATTCCAAAATTTGATATACTTCTCGGAGGTTTTCCTTGTCAGGCATTTAGTATTGCAGGATATAGGCAAGGATTCAAAGATAAGAAAGGCAGAGGAAACTTATTTTTTAGAATTGCAGATATTCTTAAAGAAAGAAAACCTCAAGCAATACTTCTTGAAAATGTTAAGAATTTGAAAGGACATGACAAGGGTAAGACTTTCAAAATAATTAAAGAAACTCTTGAAAAAGAATTAGGATACTACATTAGAACAGAAGTTCTAAACAGCATGACACATGGTAACCTGCCACAAAATAGAGAAAGGATATTTATTGTAGGATTTTTAGATAAAAAGAAATGTGATGCGTTTGAGTTTCCTAAAAAAATAACTTTAACTAAAAAATGGAGCGAATTTGTGGAAAAAGAAGTAGATGATAAATATTACTACAACGACAAACCACTTTATAATAAAATTAAGAACGACATCAACTCAGAAGATAAAGTATATCAATGGCGTAGAAAATATGTTAGGGAAAATAAAAAAGGAGTTGTTCCAACACTAACCGCCAATATGGGCAGAGGAGGACATAATGTTCCAATAATAAAAACTGATAAAGGCATAAGGAAATTAACTCCAAAAGAATGTTTTTTAATCCAAGGATTCCCACAGTCTTTCATTCTTCCAAAAGATATTTCAGATAGCGAGTTATACCATCAAGCAGGAAATAGCGTAACCATTCCGGTTATTCAAAGAATTGCAGAGAATATAAAATTAGTATTAGAAGAAAAAAGAATAAGTGAACAAATCAAATTAAAAAATTAAAGTTTTTTAAGAAAATCTTTCCAGTCTTTATCACTATTTTTCAATTTAGAAACAGATTTAACATATCTGTGCCCATCAAACTTTTGTCCAGGTATTTCTGTAACCTTTTCCAAATCATCAAAATATGAAATACCACATATCCAAATAGGGATTTTGTTTAATTTTTTAATAGTTTTAAAACCATCATTTTTTTCTAAATACTCTCTAACCTTTCCAAAAAAAGAGTGTTCTCTCAAAATTCTAAATAAATGGTCTGATGGAAGGCCAACTCTTGCAAAAATATAAACATCACTTTTTCTCTCAACTCTTTCAACTTCATTGGATCCCAATACCAAATATGCGTTTTTCATTTTACTTGCTTTAACTCCAACACCTAATTTAGGGTAGACAAATTTCCCCTTTTTTTTGATTCTATGAAAGTCTTGAGGGGTTATTTCTTCAGTATGCACCTCTTCGTCCAATTCTATATTTGTAGAAAATTTTTCGTTTAGGAATTTTTTTATTGCATGTTCCGCAAGAATCCCCAAAATAACATCGTCAGCTGCCTGGACCTCCGTTCTTTTTCCACGAATTCCATGCAATGCAAGTCCTCCATAGACCATTTTTATTGCGAACTCAAAGCATTTTTCATATTCTTTCATTGAAAGATAAATTGTTCTACTTTCTTTCAAGTTTTTCCAATTGTCTAAATCAGATTTTTTGAACTTCCACCTATTTTTTTCCTTAAATGCAGAAATTTCTTCACTATTCTTAAAATAATTTTCAAATTCTTTTTTATCAATACCAAGATAATCCAATGCTTCTTTTGAGTTAAAAATCCCTTTTTTCAACATAGAATTTTATAAATATGCAATTGTTTATAAACTCTTGCACATTTTAAGAAGAATAGTTCAAAATCTAGCTATTTGGTCCATTTCTCCATTAATGTGCAAACCACATTATTAAATGTGCAGGACTTAATTTATGTGCAAACCCTATATTAACGAAATCTTTATAAAAGGTATTGAGTTTTAGTTCATTGAAATCATGAGATATAGGCGCTGTAAAGTGTTTTCATGATTATTAAAACAAAACGAGGTAATAATAAAATGGCAGAAATGTTAGTTGTAAGAAGTAAAGTAAAGGAAGCGGCTAAAGGAATGAACGTAGCTGGAGACTTTGCAGACTGTTTAAGCGAAAAAGTTCAAGCATTAATCAATGATGCATCAAGAAGAGCTAAAGAAAACGGAAGAGCAACCGTTAAAGCAAGAGACCTTTAAGTCTCTTGATTTTTCTTTTTTTTAATTAATTTTTTAAAGTTTAATTCTAAGTTTATACTATGAGTAAAGTAAAGGGGTCTAGAACTGAAAGAGAACTATTGCATATGTTCTGGAAACATGATTGGTTCTGTATTAGAATTGCAGGTTCTGGAAGTATGCCTTTTCCTTGTCCAGATTTACTAGCTGGTAAAGATGGAAAAAGTATTGCAATTGAATGTAAAAGTGGAAAAGGTAAACAAAGAAGATATATTTCTAAGGAACAAATTGAAGAGTTAGAAAGTTTTTCAAATGGATTTGGTGCAGATGCATGGGTAGGTGTTCGTTTTGATGGAAAGAAATGGGCGTTTTTGAAGTCTTCTCAACTTGGAAGAAGCAAGGGTTTGGAGAACTATTATTTTGATAAAGAACTTGTTGCTGCTTATGGAATTTCTTTTGAAAGTTTAATCGGATAAATTTCGAAAAAAATACTGGAAGCTTTTAATTAAATAAAATTTAATTTCTTTTATGTTACTTCGAATAGGAGTATGGTTAATTTTGATGAGTAGTTTTGTTAGTGCGGAAATTACAGAGGTTATGTATAATCCTGTTGGAAGCGATAATAATGGAGAATATGTGGAGGTTTTATTTGATGTTGAAACTAACTTAGAAGGATGGATAATTCGTGATGAAGATAGTTCTGATGCTTTAATTTTATTGAATGGTTCTGGAAATAGCAAATTAAATTTAATTATTGAAGAAGAATTAGCGGGTTTTGATTTAAACTTAAACGATGTTAGTGTCTATAGTGTAGGAAAAGCAATTGGAAATGGATTAGGGAATAGTGGAGATGAAATCTATTTACATGACACTGATGCAAATTTAATATTTGAAACAAGTTATACTGGTGATTTGGCAAATGGAAATGGAAAGGCATTATGTTTTGATGAAGTTACTCTTGAATGTGATCCTAGTCCTGGAAGTTACGGTGTTGTTGAAGAAGGCGGTAATGAAAATAGTTCTGATGAAATTAGCGAAGATGAAAAAATTAACAAGAGTGAGAGTAGTTGGATAAGAATTAATTATGTAGAAGTTCCAGAAAATAAATGTGGAAATTTAAGAGTAGGTATAGAATTATGGAATAATAGGAATAAAAAAGAGGAGATTTCTGCATATGTTCGAGAGGTTAATGAAATTAGTTCATTGAAGATTAATCCCCAGAGAGGACAGAGTATTGAACTTCCTGTAGCGACTTGTGGAGTGATTAATGCTGTTGAGGGTGAATATGTATTGGTTGTAGAAGGTTTCGGTGAGGAAGACTATAGGCTGATTTGGCTTGAATTTGAAGAAGCTTCTTTGGTTGTTGAAGAAGGCCCTAGAGTGAAATTAAATGAAAGAGAAAGCAATATAAACGAAGAGAAAGAGGAAGTAATTATATCAACTATCCCCATAGAAGATGAAAATAAGGATTTGACTCTTTATTTGAGTTATTTTGTTGGAGTATTAGGGCTGTTTTATTGGCTCAAGAAGGATTAAAATGGAAGAAGTAAAAACAAAAATTAAAGTAAGGGCAATTATGGAAATAATGGGATCTCCCGAAGAACATGTTAATAAAACCATGAATATGGTTGTTGAAAAATTAAAAAATTCGGACTATTTTGAGTGTATTAGTGAAAAGGTATCTGAATCAACTAAAATTGAAGATAGGCCTTTTTGGAGTAAATTTGTTGAAGCAGAATTGGAGTTTAAAGAACTAGATATGATTACAGGGTTTTGTTTTGACTTTATGCCAAGCACTATTGAAATTTTAGAACCTTCAAAGGCAGAATTTGATAGAGAAACTATGAATAATCTTTGGAATGATTTAATTGCTAGATTACATCAATATGATATGCTTGTAAAAAATCTTCATGCAGAAAATGTAGTTTTGAAAAGAGAAATGGAAAAGTTAAGCGTTAAAGCTGGACAACCAAAACCTACAGAAGCTGTTGTTGAAAAAGATGAAGAGAAAAAAGAATAATTAATTGGTTTTTATTACATCTGAGAATTTCTTTGTTTTAGTTTTCTTCTTTTTACCTGATAAGATAAATACTAATATTGCTATCACTAGTAGCGGAAGTATAATTGCAACTATTGGAGCTGCATTCTCTTGTGCTTCTTCTTGATATTCCCCCGCTAAATCCCAAGGAATTACGTCTTTTACTGGAGATTCTGTTTCTGTTGTTTGTTCTGTCTCTGTGATGGTTACTTCTTGTTCAGGAAATAATTCTGTTTCAATTTTTTCTTCTATTATTACCTTAATATTTAATGTGGAAGAATATTCTTCATTGTAAATTATTAAATCTCCAGAGTAATAATCTAGTGTAGGTGTTTTATCTTTATTTATTGAAATATAAATTGAAAAGTTTGAAAGAGGTCGGATTGAATTAATTGAAGTTTGTTGTAATGAGATTATTTGGTTTAGATTTCCTGTTAGTTTTATGTTTAAGTTGTTTAATGTGGTGTCTAATTTATTGTACATGTAAAGATTCCCTTCTTCTGAATCTTCTTTGTGGATTTGTTTAATTAATTTAGAACCTTCAATTCTAAACCCTATTGGGTCTTTTAGATATTCTTTAGTTTGAGTTGATTGATTTGATTCTTCTTGAGTTATTTGTTCTTCTACTAATATGGGAATTGTGTATTCTTTTGAATTAGAAATAAATTTTATTTCTGAAGTAAGTGCATTTGTAGTGTCGTAAGAAAATGTGAATGTTCTTGGAATGTTGGAAGTTAACGTTTGTTCAGTGATATATGGGTGTGCGACATATTCTGGTACCTGAAAGCTTATGGGTTCATCTGTTTGAGATTTTACAGTTATTTGAATTTGACCCTGTTTATCTAAGTTTAAATAGAAAAATCCAGGAGTGATTGCTATTGACGGTTGAGAATTTAATATTGATATTGTTTCTTCTTGAGTTATTTGTTGTAAAACATTATTGATTAGAAATGATTGATCTTCTATTTTTAAAGTATGATCTCCGTCTTGAATTGTTTGAGAAATTTCAAAGTATAAAAAATAATGATTTGGAGAAATTTCTTTTAGAAATGGTGCTAATGGTTGTAATGTATTTTTTGAAGAATAAAGTTTGATATCTTGGGGTTTTAGAGGATTTATTGGATTCTTTAAAATTATTTCTGTTTGGTAAACTTCTCCTTGAGAAAGTTGGGAAGTTAAAGGCGTTAATTGGATTAAGTCGTCTGTTTGTGCGAAAACTAAATTACCTGAAATTGTAAAAAGAAAAAGAAAAACTAAGGTTTTCTTCATTTTCCACCAAGAAGTTTTCTTGCTTCACTTAAAGATTTTTCAAGTTCTCTTTCTGCTGAAGATTTACCTTTTTTTGGAGGGGCTCTTCTTGCTTGGAATTTTGGTTGTGGAGAACCAAATCCTCCCGTTGGACCTTTTGGTTTGAATACTGGGGCGTTCCCAAATGTTCTTTTTGGTTTTGGTTTCTTATTAAAATAACTCTTGAATGCAATAAATGCTGCAATTCCAACAAATAATATGATTAAGAATAATAGGAAAATTGTTCCGAATCCACTTTTTTCTTTTTGAGGTGCTAAGGACTCACATTCACAGTTGTAATTACAAATTTCTCCAGATAAACATGCGGAATCATCATAACCATCGCATTCTTCTCCAGCTTCTTGAATATCATTTCCACAATACGCTGAAGCTGTAGTTTCTCCACAATCTAGAGAACATGAAGATTCTTCTGAAGGTTGACATACATTGTCTCCACAGAAACAGTCATTAGGGCAATTTTGGTTTGTTTCACCAAAACTATAATCACAAACACCGTCTTCAATACAAAGATCCTTGGTCGTGGTTTCACAATCAGAAGGGCAAGAATATTCATTTTCTGTTAAAGGATTACAGATATCATCTCCGCAAATACTTTCATCTGAACTATCGTCTCCTGGAGGCGTTAATGTTTCTGGTAAATCTACAGAAGCGCCTGCAAACGCAGTGTAAAGAATTAGGGCGGTAGTCGCTTCATCTGCATCCCATGCACCTTCTTGATTTACTGAAGATTCTAAATAATCTATTGCTAATGTAATTTCTTCTGTTGATGCCGATGCAATTAAGCTCATTAACGCCATGCCTGTTTCAAAATTATTTTTGTTAAAGCTCCCATCTAATCTTTGTATGTCTAATAATTCTTGTAAGTATTTTGTTTTTTTACTTGGATCTGTTGTTGATAGATAAAGTAAAGAAGTGTCTACTGGTTTTAATGAATCATATGTGTCTAGTAAGTAAAGGTTTGTGTTTATTTCTGAATTTTTATTTGTTAATACCCAGTTAGCCCATAATGAAGTATCTTTGTGGCATGTTGCTCCTTGTTTATGGCACGCATTAGGAATTTGTGTTTTGTATTTAGAAGTAGTTGCTTGTTCAGTTACATAATATGAAGAACCTGAATTGTAAATTATTGAGATTGTTGTTCCTTCTCCAATTGAAGAACAATCGATTGTTAGTTCAATTAAAGGATTGTTATCAATTAAATTATTTCCTGCAACACATCTGTTTAAATCAAAGAACGTTGGAGGTTGACCTGCAGTACATCCAGGGAATGTACCTTCATCAACTTGAATGTCTACTTGTTCTAAAGTTTCTCCAGCAGGATATGCAATTGTACAAGTTTTATCTTGTGCTGAAGTGATGATTTCTAACCACCAGTTTCCTGCTAAACCAGTTCCTAATTCTGATTCAATGTAAGATTCTATTTCTGAAGTGTCTTCACCATAGTTGGATAATGCCCAGTATGCAATTGCAGTATCTTTAATGTTACAGTTTCCTTTTGGAAAACATGCTACTGTGTCCTTTTTTTCTGATTGAATATATTTTATTGCTTGCATACCATATGAATTACCGTAACCTGCAAGTTTCATAGCCATTGCGTAAAAAGAAGTTGCAAAAATACTATCATCACAGTTTCCGCCCTGACAGTGTTCAATCAACCACTCATAACTTGAGGTTGGATCAAAGTCTTCTGGTTCTTCTTCTGCTAATGTAAATGGGGTTAATAGAGATAGAATTAATATTGATGTTAATATGATTGCTAACTGTTTTTGCTTCATTAAAATAACCCCTTTTTGTTAAGTATTAAATTTGAAAGAGTATTTAAATAACTTTCTATGTAATGAGGGTAGAGGGCTTAAGATGGCAAAGAAATTAACGTTTGGAGAAGTAATTGGAAAAGGTAAAAGGGGCGTAGTTAGAGAGTGTACTTTTGATGGAAAGAAGTGTGCTGTTAAGGTTCCTACTGTTGAGAGTGATGCTATTTGTAGGATTTCTAATGAAAGTTATTGGTTGAAACGATTAAATGAGTATGGAATTGGCCCTAAATTTGTTTATGCTGATGATGAAGTGTTAGTTATGGAATTTTTGGATGGAGTTCATTTAGTTGATTACTTGAAGGTTGAAAAAGATGATAAAAAAATTAGAAAAGTGTTTAAGAAAATATTGAAAGAGTGTAGAGTTATGGATAAGTTGAAATTAAATAAGTTAGAAATGCATAGAATTACTAAGAATGCTATCGTTGTAGGTAATGATGTTGTGTTGATTGATTTTGAGAGATGTAAACGAGTTTTGGTTCCTAAGAATGTTACTCAGTTTTTTCAGTTTTTAATTAAGAGAGGTTTTGTTGATGGTTCTAAAATTTTGAAAGATTTGAAAAGATATAAAGAAGATAATTCTGAAAAAAACTTTAAGGTTTTGGAGAAGTTTGTTTAGGTTTTTTCTTAACAACTTTCTTTTTAGAAACTCTCTTTCTTGTTGTTTTTTTCTTAACAACTTTCTTTTTAGTATTCTTTTGGGCTTCAAATCTCATTTTAATTAATGTATAATTTAGAGGGTTCTTTATTTTTGCACACAAACCGTCTGGAGAACATATACCTAATGCTTTGTAATATCCTTCGTTTGCACAGTTTGGAGGGAGTAGCGAAGCTGAACGATTAACTGCATTTAATTGTGCTATAAGATATCCTTCCCTTACAGGATCTCCATTTTTCTTATTCCATTCATCCATCTTATGTTTAATTTCTTCAGGAGAATAGTTTAAACTTTTTAAGAAATTAAGTAAAATGAATAAAGACCTTTTCTTTCCGTCTTCTTTTATTCCTTCTAATGCTTTCTTTACACAAGGAGGATAATATTCTTCTTTTACTAATTTATTATCTACAACTACTGCTTCAAAGTTTTTCTTTTCCGGTTGTGCAAAATAATCTTTTCCTTGAACAACTATTGTGGACTTTCTTGTTAATTTAGAATCTTTATTGGGCGCATCAAATGCCTGAATCAACAATGATCTTGCTTCTGGTTCTACTGGTTTTTTTAAGAATTTGATATCAGTGTTTACGTTTTCTATTTTTGCCTGTCCTAGTTTGAATCTGTTTATGTTGTTTGGATCAACAGGTACACTAATTAACCCTGATTTTTCATTAACCGAATAAACTGAACGAAATAGATGTCTTGAAGAGATTAATATTGTGTCTATGTCTACTATTGCAAATGGGTTGAATTTTCCATCAAGAGTTATTTCTTCAATTGATTTGCCTGTGAATTTTGAAATTTCTTCAATTGTTGCTTCCGATAAAATCTTTTCAGATAATTTATCAAAAATCATGTTTCCTAAAAAATCTGCTATTTTTCTTGGACCTTCAGGAAATAATTGACTTGTTGGTTTACCATCTATTTCTTTAGGAAATGCTTCAAATGGGATAATTATATGGAATCCTTTTCTTCCACTGAACTTGACTCCAAATGATTTGATATTGTAGAACTTTAAGGCTTCAATTAGTAAGAATGTTGTGATCTGGGAGTATTCTACGTATGCTGAATCAATATCTAGAACACAATCCCATCCGCTTCTTAATGCATTTAATTCTTTTCTGGGCATTCCTGTGACTATCTGTAAGGGATTGCTCCAGCGTTCTTCAGATACGTGGAATGAAGAAGCTCCGCTCCTAGCGAATTCAAATACGTCTGAGCCATATTGTAGTATATCTGGACGTTTGCCAAATCCTCCGTCACTATACCTTACTGCTACCTCTCTATCTTTAGCTAAGTCTAGAATAGCATTTTGAATAGGTTTACGAGCATAAAATTTTAGAAGATTTTCAAAGTCTAAGGCCATGGATAAAGGATGCTATAGGCTGTTTAAATAGATTTTGAGCTTAGAATTGAGGTGTTAATGGTTGCAATTAGGACCGTGAACGTGAGGTTCTTGTTTTGGAGAAAGCTCTGCTAATTCGTTATTTAAAGTGTTTAACTTTTGATAACTCTCTTCAATTTCTCCCTCTAATTGTGTAAGAATTTTATTTAGTTCTACTAATTGTTTATCAACTAGTTCGCTTGACTCTTTGATTGGTTTTTCTATTACTACGTTTGAACCAATGTTAACTAGAACGTTAGTATTATCTTTTAATTCTGATTTTAAGAAAATTCCAGAACCAATTGGAGTATTCATTGAGGATCCAACTTTAGTTTTTAGAATGTTTTCTATGTTTTCTTTTAGAGAAGTAAATTCAACCATTTGTTTTTCAACAGTTGCTTTCTTTTGTTGTAAGTGATTGATAGCTTGCTCTAGCATCTGGAATTCCATGTACTTATTTCTTAGAATTGTTTCGTCTGTCATTTTTTATTTTTTTGTTTTTCAGTATTTAAGTTTTGTGTTATGGTAATAGCATTACAGGCACTGCCGGTGCAATTGAGTATATTTCTGAGTTTATTTCTAAATCTTCTTCTGAAGAAGTTACAAATGAGAAATATACGGTTTTTCCTATGTAATTCTGATTGTTTGGGATTGTCCAAGTTACTGTACTTGTCCCATTCAAGTTTAATTGAGATTGAGCATTTGAAAATCCATAATTAGTTGAATTTGACAACATATTTTTGAATATTTGATTATATTCTAAAGGAATTTCTCTCCTATCTGGCAAGGTTAATGGAGGAGTCATACTATCAGACATAAGTAAAGTATAATTTTTATTTGGATTTAAATGATCTGTCAAAGAAATATTTATTGTTGTTCCAATTTGTACTAAATTGTTTACAGTTATATTTGCTTGTGAATTTTCTTCAATGTTCAGGCTAGTTTCTACTTGATTGTTGGTTTCATTTAGTTCATAAATTGAATTGTTTGGATCTATGTTTACTTTTACCAGATATTCTTCAAATTTAGGAAATATGTGATTAATTACTGCAGTATAATTCTCTCCAGGAGAAATATTTGCAATGTTTATTCCTGCACCTTTTCCATCACCAAACTCGATTCTCCCTTCAATGTTTTCTGCAAAAATTGTTCCTTGGTTTTCAATATTGTAAACAAAAGAAAACTTTCTAGGATTTATTGGATCTTGTTTCTTAAAAATTAAAACTGGAGATAAATCAGGAGTGCCATTTACAAAGATAGTCATTGTTCCTTTGTTGTTTGATTCATTTGATTCTTGAATAAGGTCTTGAGGATCCAATTCAAAATAAAATGTGTAATATCCTCCTAAATCATAAGTGTGATTAATTAAAATGTTTAAACTTTCCCCCGCATTAAGATTTCTTGAGTTACTTCCATTTGGATAATCAAAATTATATTTCCATTCAAAGGTACTTACTGGACCACTTCCCAAATTTGCTATTGTGATGTTTGCAGTTACAGTCTCTCCGATTTCTACATAGTTAGGTAGGTAAGTCATATCTAAAATTTTTAAATCTGGTAAACTTTGATTTGAATAAGTTTCTATAGTATTAAAATTGTAATTTGGAGAAGGATCTGCATATTTATTTAACCTTACTTCGTAAACATAAATATCAGTACTGTGGTTTGGGCCTAATCCAAAGAAAACACTTTCTGTACCTTGTGTATTTGAAGTTCCTTGCCAATTAAATTTATCGTTTCCATTTTGAATTGTTAAATTATTTCTTGTTGAATTCCAAAGAAATGTGGAATCTACTATTGCCCCATTCATGTTTACGCCTATATTCTGGCTAGCTATTCCCCCTTTATCAGAAGTAATCCATAATGCATCTGCCCCTGCATTTGCATGATTCATCCAATGGAAATATCCCCCAGTAGAATCTGATTGTGAATCTGCAAATCCAAATGAATGATAATCTCCGTCATTATTTCTAACTTTTTTTGTTCTCATCCATAAATCTAAATTATCTGCTTGATCAAATTTCTTTATTGACTTTAGATAGGAAGTTCCATGTAATGCGTAAGCATAACCATTTGTTTCTACCCAATCCGAAGTATTTGTCCAAATTGATGAATCAATTATACCATCTTCAAAATCATCTGCTAAAATGAATGAGGATTTTAGATCACTTGTTGATTGGACTGATTCATTTCCAAAATATAAATACAGTTTAGCATGACCGTTAGGATCTAATTTCGGAAGTTTTACCCAGACTTCTGCAGAAATGTTGTTGCTAGATTCTACCCAATACGGGATTGTCTGAGTTCCATCAATATTTGTAAATCTTATATCTTCAAAATTTTCTTGCATATTTGATTCATAAGGAATTGTTAACTGGAGAGAATAGTCTGAAAGATTGTTTCCAGAGAGTTCTTGAACATCTAACAATCTTCTGTTTTGCCAATTAGGATCCCACCAATTTGATGCAGAAACAATACTAGAAGTTAATATAATGATAAATAAAGAAAGGATTAGAAATTTTGAAAGTTTTTTTGTTGTGTTTTGCATTGGTCTTATTTTTTTGTAGCGGTTTTCTTAACTACTTTTTTGACGGTTTTCTTTGTAACTTTTTTCACAACTTTTTTTACTTTTGGTTTTTCTTCTTTTTTTTCAACCTTAGGTTTTGCAACTTTCTTAGGTTTTTCTTTTGAATGTGATTTTCTAACTCTTCTAGGGCGTTCAGTCTTTTTTGTTTTTGGTTTTGTAGTTTTAACATCGATGTTTAAAGTTTTGAATGCAGTTGCTACTTTAGCATGTGCATCTCCTTTTTTAATATCTAAGGTTTTGTTAAGTGGTTCTAAATGATTTATACTACACTTTCTTCTTCTTGTTTCTCCATCAATTAATACGAAGTTAGAATCAATTTTTTCAACAACAACAGCTTTCTTTCCAGCGTCTCTTCCTGCTATTTTAACGCAAACTCTTCCTACATCAATCATTGTTCTTCCTCTCTTGCTTTAGTAATTAGTAATTTTCTTGTTGCCTTAGAAGATAAAACTCCACCATAAGGTCTTTCAGGTCTTCTTTTTGACTTAGAGATTGTTTGTAACTTTGCTGATCTTGCTTGAGGCACTGCTTGTAAAGGTTTACCAGTCACAGCACACACTACTCTAGATGATCTTTTTTGCTTTACAGTTACTTTTGATCTTCCACCAGGTAAACGAATTGTCTGCTTTCCCTTGGTCTTAGAATTTACTGATTTTCCTGCCATTGTGTGATTTAGTTCTAAAATTTGATTTAAAAAGTTTTGGGTAGCTAGAAGCGCTGTATTAGTGAATTTTAAGGATTTTACGGATAATTATGCTAAAGAACACCGCTGATAGAAAATAAGTTCCTAACCAACCTAATCCTGTGCCAAATAACGGAACATTTGCACTCCAAGTGATAATATCTCCCATTTCTGAAAATTTTGCTCTTAACCATCCAAATACAATAATTAAAGGTATGAAAGTGATCATAGTTGGCTTCATACTTAGTTTCATATATTGTAAATTTTTAGCCATTGCTTTCTTTTGAATTTTCATGAATTTTTCTGGATTATCTCTCAGAGTTTTCATTTCTTTTTGAAGTTCTTTTAGTTCTTTTTTTAGAGCCTTCATTAAATGCTGATCTGTGAAAAATTTATAGAATAAATTAATCATAAGTGTTAATAAAACTGAGACTAAAATTACAGCCCACGCTGCACCTAACTTCATGAATGGTTGAAATAACCAATCGAAAAAACTTTCTAACACCATCTTTTTATTTCTCCATCATCTTTCTTAATGCTGGATGCATATCCATCATATGTTGTTGTGCGATCTCCTCGTATAGTTTGTAAATAATCATTACTGCTAGTAAGATACCTGTTCCATTTGCTAATGCTCCAAGTAAATCTGCTGATGCTGCTAAAACTCCGATAGCCACTCCTCCAAGCACTGTTAATGAAGGAATGTACCTATTTAAGATTGCTTCTAAAACTCTTGGATCTCTTCTGAATCCTGGAATTTGTAAACCTGATGCCATCATCTTCTTTGCCTGTGCTGCCGCATCCATTCCTGCAGTTTGAACCCAGAAAACTGAGAATAAAACTGCTCCGCCAACCATTAATGCCATGTAAACTACTGCATGTGCAATATCTATTCCTGCTAATGATCCAGTAATCATTCCATGGACAAGATTTGGAGGATATATCCATGCAACTAAACCTGATGAAGGGGTGTTTCCTGCAAAAGTACCTAGTATAGGTTTACCCCAATTTTCTAATAGTCTCGCCCATAATTGGATGTTAGCTAAAAGTGCTGCTGTTAAAATAACTGGGATGTTTGAAGTATATAAGAAATTTAATGGCCATCTCATTCCGTGACCCCTTACTCTTCCGAAAGATAGAGGGATTTGAATTTTCATGGATTGTGCATACACTGAAAATATGAAAATAAATATTGTTGCTAAAATTGCTGCTAAAGCTAATCCTGCACCCAATGGATTTCTACCCATTAATGATTGGAAAAATACCCAAACTTGTCCAATTGGTGCTTGGCCTGAACCGAATGCCCAACTACCAATACTGTTTAGTGGAGAAAGTGCTCTTACGAAAATTGAACTTGACACCCCTGCAGCGATGAATAGTGAAACACCTGAACCAAATCCATATTTATTGATAACTTGATCCATGTAAAGAACCATGAAACCTCCCAAGATTAATTGAAACACTAATGTAAATTGCATAAGTAAATATGAAGAAGTTCCTAATAATTCTGATGCTGGTGCTAATCCGCCCAAGAACACATAAATAAATGCTTCAAATACAATAAAGAATACAGTCATTACTTTTTGTAAACCTTGAAAAAACATTTTTCCATCTGGGGTGTTTGTATCGATTTTTAATATACCTGAACCTGTTAATAATTGAAGTACGATGGATGCTGTTACAATAGGGCCAATACCTAAGGACATGATGGAACCAAAACTTGCTCCAAGAATAATTGAAAGTGATTCAAATTGAGAAAGTGCGTTTTGACCTAAACCGAATAAAGGAATTATGGATAAAACAAAGAATGCAACTAGAATTAATAATGTCCATTTTAGTTTTACTTTGAATCCAAGTCTTTTTTCAGAAGGACCCCTTACTTCGGGAAAAATATTTGCTACTTTTTCAAAAAATTTCATATTTACAAGACCAGTTTTCTATTTTTAACATGTTCTATTCTTCAGAAGACTCGGAAGGTTTGGAAAGAACAGTTACTTTTCCCCCATTTGCTTCTATTTTTTGTTTAGCCTTTTCTGAACATGTATCTACTGTAATCTCGTATTTTAATTTTGGTGAACCTTTGCCTAAAAGTTTTTTGTATCCTAAACTTCCTAAATCTAATTTTGGAGTTTCTGGAAGATCGCATATGTTAATGGATTTAACTTCCACTGTTGTTTTTCTATGGAATCCCCTTTTACCTAAATAAGAAAGTCCAAATTTTTGAAGAACTGTGAATTTTCTATGATCTGCCCTCTTACCAGTACCAGCATTACCATACCCTCCACGATTACCTGATCCTCTTCTCTTCTTTTGAGAACCTCCTCCGTGTGTTCTTTCTCCTCTGTAACGCTTTAGTTTTTTTTGTCTTTTTACTGTCATTTTAAAGCATCCTTGTTAATATATCTTTGATTTTATCTTTTCTGTATCCCACAACTCCACCTTGTGCGAATGGAACCTTTATTCCTTTTCTTTCAAATCCTTTTACAGGAGGATTTAATTTAAAGAAACTCTTTAGTCCTGGAACATCTTTAATTTCTTTTTTGAATGAGATAAAATCTTTTGCAAAACTTGCAATATCTGATTTTGTTTTTTCTTTTAAGTAATCGTCTGTTAATCTTTTGTTGCCTGGAAGTTTTCCTCTTGCTTTGAATAGTGATTCACAAGTTTCTTCATCGATTTCTCCCCATGTAGCATCGTTCTTTATTTTTTCTAACATTCCTAAATGTGAAGGATCGTTAGGAATAATTACACAAGTGTACTTATTGTAGAGTCTTAACTTTTCAAATGTAGCCTTAACGTCATGCCTCATACCTGGCTTTCCTTTAATTCTAATTACTGCAATTCTTCTTTTTTCAGTCATTTTAAAGTTTTGAACCCTCCACAATTCCTAATTTTTTTATGTGAGATTCTTGAATTTTAACTTTTGATAGATTCTTTAATGCATCAAAACATGCTTTAAGTAAATTTAATTTTGTACCTGTGTGTCCTGAAGTTTTAGAGTAAATATCTTTTATTCCTGCCATTTCTAGGATTCTTGCACATTCCTTTTCTACAACTAATCCTGTACCCTGTGGAGCAGGCATTAATCTAACTTTTACTGAACCGCATTTTCCTTCTACTGCGAATGGAATTGATGTAGGTTTAGGTTCTGCTGATTCCCATGACCCTGATCCTCTTCTTATTTTGATCAAATTTAATTTTGCTTGTCTTGTAGATTTTTCTCTTGCAGGAACTGTTTCTCTTGCCTTTCCAAGACCAATACCCACATATCCATCTTCATTTCCAACAATTGCTAGTGCTGAGAAACTCGCTTTGTTTCCTTCTTTAGTCTTCTTTTGAGTTTGTCTCCAAATACTCTTCTTTCCACCACCGAACTTTCCTTTAGATTGTCCGATGTTTAGTAAATCTGATTTTAAACCTGGAACTAATGCGTCCACGATTTCTGCTTCTAGAATAGTATAACCGTTATCTAATACTTGATCAATATCTGTAATTTTGCCTGCCTTTACTTCTTTACCTATTTTAGTAATTGGCTTCCAACCATCTGCATCAAATACTCTTTCTCTAGAAACTCCCTTAGGCATGTTTCCTTCCGCTCTGGTTTCTTTAGATTGTGGTTTTTGTTCTGTCATTTTATTTCTTTAATTTATTGATTATTTCTTCATAATTTTGTTTCTTTGTTACATGTTCGCCTTTTAAGCGTTCTTCTACGGGGAATACTGAAGACTCAAGCTCTTTTCCGTGTGAAATGCTTACTCCTGCGTCTGTAATTCCTTTAAGTGCTGCGAAAATTGCTCCGGTTGTATGAGGTTTTCTTGAACCTAAGTCTGGAACAACTTCTGTAATTTTTAGTTCTTTAATTTTATTACCTGCCAAAAGTCCAGTAATATATGCTGCAGGAATATTCTTTAATGAACCCTTTAATCCGTGAGATTTAGGTAATGTTTGTGAAGATGTTGAGGATAATATCTTATCTCCATCGGGAGTAAATTGTATTAATTGAATAACAATGTTCTTTAGTGATCTTCTAATTACTAATCTTGGTCTTCCTGCTTTAAGTAAACTAAGTCTTTTATTGTAATCGGTTCTTCCTTCTCTTTTCCTTTTGTAAGGAAGTCCATTCTTTGTTATGTTTTTCATTTTTTACCTAAATTATGCTCCTCAATGTAAAGTCTAATGTGTCTTCTACTTCTGAAGAAACCACCCTTAGATTTTCTATAAAGTAAACGATAAACTTTTGTTTCGATTATTCCTTTTTCTTTTAAGTACTTTAGTAAGTCTCTAATTGCTCTAATTTTATTCATCCATGCAACTTTTTTAGGAAGTCTTGCATTACGTGTTCCGCTTCTTCTTCCTTGACCTGATCTTCTACCTTTTCTTTTTTGTTTTAGTGTTTTTCTAAATCTTGATTTTGAAATTCCTTTATCTTGTTCTTTTGTGATTACTTTGTCCTTGATTAATGAACGAATATCTGCTGAAGTGATTGCTTCTTTAATACTCTTAAGTTCTGAGGTGTTGAATCTAACTTTATTCTTTCCACATTTCAATGCTTGAGCTGCAATCCTTTTTTTACTTGTTAAGTTCATTTTTTATTATTCCTTTTTCTCCAAGATTTTTTTCTTTTCTTCTTTTACTTTAGATTCTTGTTTTTCAGTAGAGGTTTTTTCTTTTGGTTTGTCTTTTTCTTCTTTTTTCTTTTCTTCTGCTTTCTTTTTAGCTTCTTCTTTCGCTCTCTTATCTTTTCTTTGTTGAATTCTTTGCTTATTAGATTTTAATGAATCTTCTATAGCTTTTGTGTAGGACTCAACGTCTTTAATGTTTAAAATTTGAATATTATTTTTCTTACATTCTTTAATTATTTCCATTCTTTTTCTCTTTCCAACTGTTGCACCGATTGAAATTGGAGTTTTTACCCCTTCTAATTCTTTAACTGTGTTGATTAAAATTACTTCATGGCCTTCTCTAGTTAATCCTCTTACTTCTTTTGGTGAGGAGAATCCCATTGAAGGATGCCTTCTATAGCTTCTTAGTTTCTTACGGAATTTAGAGTGTTGACCTTTTGGTTGTCTCCAGTGGTTCCTAAGTCTAACCATAGTGTTAGCTCCTTGTTTTAGGAAAGTTGGCTTCTTTGCCTTTGCTTTATTCCTTAAATCTAGTAATTTTTTCATTTTTTATCGCTCGGTTTTGATGTAATGTAGCATCCGTCTTGGAAAGTACGTCTATCTCTCTTCTTGATGAAAGTTGCCTTTTCAATATTTGCCGCAGTTTGACCTGCATTTTCAATTTCAGATGATTTTACTGTAATGTCTTCTCCTTTAATTTCTAAATCTACTCCTGGAAGGATAATTGCTCTTCTTGGAATTTTTTCTCCAAGGAAATTTGTTACTACGACTTCTGATCCTTCTTTCTTTACAGTCATAGGGAAGTGACCCGAACATATCTTTAACTCATAAGTAAATCCGTCAGTTGCGCCAATTATTTGATTATTGATATGTGCTTTAATTGTGTTTAATACTCTTGTAAATTTTCTTTTTACTGATCTTGAAGATACAATTATTGAGTTGTCTTTTTGTGCTAATTGAACTAAGGGATTGAAGTAATCTCTTGAATTTTCTCCTGCAGGGCCCTTCATAGTTAACACTGCCTCATTAAGAGTTGCAGTAATTCCTTCTGGAAGAGTTATTGTGTTACTTATTCCGGTATCTTTCTTAGTTGCCATTGTTAGTAAATATATGCGATTAACCTTCCTCCAACTTTTTGTTCTTTTGCTTGTTCATGAAGCATTAATCCTTTTGAAGTTGAAACTAAAATGTGACCAAATCCTTTTGCTGGAAGATATCTTTTTTCGAATTTTTCGAAATTATCTAGTTTAACAGGGAATCTTGGTTTGATTACTCCGCATTTGTTTAATGTTCCAATTAAATTAACTACGATTTTTCCGCCTTTTTTGTCATCGATTACTTCTTGATCTCCGATGTAACCATTTTCTTGCATTATTGTTAATACTTTTAATACCACTTTGGATACAGGTCCAACTGTACATTCGGTCTTTCCTGCTTTTGAAGCAAGATACATTGTGTTCAACACGTTAGCTAATGGGTCATTTAACATTTTTTTCCTCAACAGTATTTTTTGAATCCTATTTTTGTTGCAATATCTCTAAAACACTTTCTGCAAAGTTTTAGATTATATTTTTGAATATGTCCGGATTTTGAACCGCATCTTCTACACTTTTTCAAATTTTTTCCACAAGTACGTAATTTTGGGGAATTGTGTTTCTTGTATTTTAACAACTTTGCAGGTTTTGCTTTAAGTTGTTTAAACATTTTAGTGTAGCTTTTTGTAGTCATATTGTCTTAACTCCATATTTTGTTTTCATAAATGTGATTGCATTTTCTTTTGTAATTTTATGGGCCTTAGGTATGCTTTTTTTGTGTACTGCTCTTCTTTTAATTCTGAATCCTTTTCTCTTCAATGTAACTGCTAATTCTAAACCAGATATCCCTATTTCTGGATCATATTCTATTCCAGGAATGTCTAAATATTCGTGAATTCCGAATGAAAAGTTTCCATGATCGTCGAAAGATGATTCTTTTAGTTCTTTTTTCTTTGCATCTAATAATTGTTTTAGTAATTCTGCTGCCTTTTTTCCTCTAACTGTAACCCTGCATCCAAGCTCTAATCCAGGACGAACTCCCCATGTAGGAATTCTTCTTGAAGACTTTGTAGTTACTGCTTTCATTCCTGAAAGTTTATTCAATAACTTTAGGGATTTTTCTAATTGTGCTCCAGGCCCACCTGTACCACAGTTTAAAGAAATTTTCTCTACTGAGATTTCTCTCATTACATTTTCTTTAACAGCATCTGCCATTATAAGTCTCCTCCGACTACATATGCATATTCTTTTGCTGTTTCAATTGATTCTTTTCCAATTTTAACTATGATCTTTTGAACTGTTGAAAGATTTACTTTATCTAAAATTTCTTCTACAATTGCATTATGTCCGATGTGCTTACCTGCGGTCAAGAATACTTTTGCACCTTTTTCAAGTTTGAAATGAGATGTAACTTTGTTTTTTTCTACAACTACAGAATCTCCAACCTTGTAACCTGCATCTTTATCTAAAATTAAGTTTTTACCTGCGAATAAATTTAATTGAAGTTTACCTTTTGGAAGTATTGTTTTACCAATAATTCTTGAAGGTCTTTGAATTGCTTTTGTTTGTTTTTTGAATTCAAATTTACCTAATTGATTGTAAATTACCAAGTATGATTCTTTTAGTAGAGGAAATGAAATTTCATCTAAGAAACCGATTGAAAATCTGTGATCTTTTACTGCTTCACCATTAACTAATACGTCACCAGTATTCAAAATCTTTTTAGTTTCTCTTGATGTTTTTACTACTTGTAAAATATCTCTTAGTGCAACTACTAATGATACTGATTCTTCCTTCTTATGCGCTCCTGCCGATTGGCAAACTAAATACTTTGTTGCCTTTCTTCCAAGAGGCATCCTTTTTGAAGTTGCCATTCTTTTTTGATGAGTCATTTTTTATTTTCCTCTGTTAATGAATTTAATTTTGATTTTCTTTTTTTATCTTCAAGATTTAACTCTTCGATTTGTATATTTGATGAGTTCATTGGATGAAATGATTTTGAACCATCTCTTTTCATTGTAAATAATGAATCTATTTTTACTTTGGACGTTTTTACATCAACAGAGTCTATTTTTCCTGTTTTTCCACTGTATTGTCCTCTCATCACTTTCACTTTGTCTCCAACCCTTAATCTGAATGATCTTATCCCATACTTTTGGATTAATGCTTTTGATAAATGTGCATTTAGGAATTTTCCACGTAGGTGAATAGGTGCATTAGCTAAATATTTTCTTTGCTTTCTTCTATTCTTACTTGATTTCCAAAGTGGTGAAAAAAATTGTTTCATTTTATAATATAATTCTCGCTATTTTTGATATTCTTGGCCATCTAGCCGCAGCCTCTTTTGATACTGGCCCTTTAAAAATGGTACCTTTAGGTGTTCCTTTTTCATCTTTAAGCACTACTGCCGCATTACTTTCAAAACATACATGAGTTCCATCTGGCCTTCTGTATGATTTTTTTTGACGAACAATAACTGCAGGAACTACTTGTTTTCTCATTGCAGGAGTTCCTTTGATAACTGATGCTAATACTAGGTCTCCAACTTGAGCTTCGGGTTTACGGCCCTTAACACCTTTTGTACCCTTTACTGAAATAATTCTAAGAACTTTTGCTCCTGAATTGTCACAAGTAGGTACTTTTGCTCTATGAGGTAAACATCTACTCATACTTGCAGATAAGGCTTTCATTGTGAAATAACCTCCATAGCTACAAAGTTTTTTGTTTTAGAGATAGGTCTTGTTTCAACAATCTTTAACATATCTCCCTTTGCTAATTTGAAATCTTCTGGAACATGAACTTTAATTCTTGTTTTTCTTTTTTGGAACCTTTCATATTTTGAAACGTATACTTTTCTATCGAACTCTATTGTTGTTGTTTTGTGGAAAACATCAGAGATAACTCTACCTACAAAGGTTCTTCCATGTGTTCTGATTTTTGTGTTTTGTTTCATTTTATATTTTGATTTTTTTCTTCAGGCGTTCTTCAGGTCTTCCTTGAAGAATTTCTCCTTCAATGATGAATGTTTTCCCTTGAATTTTTGTTTTTATTGTTATTTGTTTTTTTACGAGTTTCTTTGTTTCTCCGTTTTCTGTTTCCAATGTGAACAGATTTTTTGTTTCATTGACAACTTTTCCTTTCATCCCAATTTGGGAAGGGTTGTTTGCAGAGATTATCTCAACAATCTTGCCAATGAATTCCGTTCTTGGAATGTTTTTTGCCTTTGTTTGCATATTTATTCTATGGATTCCTTTGCAAAGCCCATTTTTTCAAGCTCGGCCTTTGCTCTTTGCTTGTGTTCTCCTTGGAGTTCAACGGTGGTTCCTTTGATGGTTCCTCCGCAAGCAAGCTTTGACTTAAGCTTCTTTGCAACATCTTTGATGTTTATTGACTTTGGGTCCAAACCCATTATGACGGTGATTATTTTTCCGAACTTCCTTTTTTCAAGTTTAACCTTGATTCGTTGTTCACCTTTGGCGATATTATCCCAAACGTCTAGTTCTTTTGGAAGTCCTGTTATCGGATCTCTCTCAACCATTATGCTTTCTTCTCGACCTCCTTTGTTTTTTGCGAGCTTGATTTTTTAACAACTTTTTTTACTACCTTTTTAACAACTTTTTTTACCTTAACTTCAGTTGCTGGTGCATTTTCTTTTTGTGTTATATAAGTATTAATCCTTGCAATTGCTTTTCTTGTTGCTTTGATAAGACCTGGATTTTCTGGAGGTGTTCCGCTTGCCCTTTGCATATTTAATTTCATTAATTCTTTCTTTAACTCTGATCCTTTTGTTCCTAATTGTTCAAGGTTTAATTGAGCAAGTTCTTTCTTTTTGATTGACATTTTACTCTACCTTATCTCCTTTAGTTTCTTCTTTAGGAGCTTCTTCTTTAGGAGCTTCTTCTTTAGCAACTTTCTTTGTTGTTTTCTTTACAGTTTTCTTAGCAGCTTTCTTTGTTGTTTTTTCTTTTTTAACTTCAATTACATCTATTCCATCAACTTCTGAAACTTCTACAGTTTTTTCTGCATTTAACTCCTTAAAGTCTGTTTCTTCTAATTGTGGTTCAAGTTCTTCTTGTTTGATTGCTAGCATTTCTTTTTCTAACATAATGTCTGAAGTAAGTATGCTAACTGCAACTCCAATTGTTCCCATTTTGTTTGTGAAGTTTAGTGATTTTTTATGAACTTTAGATTGATTGATATCTCCAGATTTCTTTAAGTATCCTGCTGAGAATCTCCAAGATTTTGCTCTTGTACTTGGAATTTTACCAGACAATATAATCTCTGCACCGATTGCTCCTGCATCCATGATGTTCTGTAATAATTTGTATCCAATTGACTTGAATCTTTTTTGACCAAATCTTTCTAAGCTTGAAGCAACTCTATCAGCAACATAATCTACATCCAACATAGGTGCCGGAAGTTCTCCAATCTCTAATTGAGGATTTTCTAATTTGTATTTGTTTTTTAATAATGCTGTTAATTTTTTGATATTTTCTCCCTTCTTACCAACTACGATTCCTGGCCTAGTAGTATAAACAATTACATTTTCACCTAGAGGAGTTCTTCTTATTTCAATATGTGAAAATCCAGTTCTAGCAAAGATTCTACCTATTTGCTCTTGAATTTGGAATTCCTTCAATTTTTGGTTTATGAATTGTCTTTCTATCATTTTTTATTTTCCTCAGTTTTTGGTTTTACGACTTTTTTTACAACTTTCTTTACAACTTTCTTTGTTGCGGGTTTTGTTGTTTCTTTTTCAACTTGTTTTTGTTCTGGTTTTTTTGTTTGTTTCTTTTCTTTTACTTTTTCTTCAGCATGAATTTCAATGTGTGATCTTTTTGTTTTTCTTCTAATTTGTCTTCCTTGACGCATTGGTCTTGAAGCCATATTTGGAATTACTTGTGAAATCACTAGTGAGCTTGTTTCTAATCCTTTTTCTTGAGCATTCTTTTCAACTGAATTTAATAAAGTTAATATTTCTGTAGATGCCTTTACAGGGTATCTTCCTGCAGCCATTTTTCCTTTCTTGTGCGCAATTTTGTGTAAATGTCTAGTGAAAGGTATTGCGGATTTCAATTTGATTACTTTCTTTAGGTAATCTTGTGCAACTGAAAGCTTCTTGCCTCTAATGAAATTACTTATTACAATTGCATGCTTGGTCGAAATAGATAAATTCCTTCCAATTACCTTTGCGCTGTGTGCATCTACTTTCATTTTAATTATTTAGCCTTTGAAGCTGATGAAGTACTGGATTTAGTAGCACCGACACCTGCTGAACCGTGAGTAACTCTCTTTCTTGACGGAGCTAACTCTCCGAAAAACAGTCCAATCATTTCCTCCACTATGTGTATTTCTGCGAAATCTTTTCCGTTGTGAATTCCAATTGTTAATCCTACCATTTCTGGTAAAACAATCATTGTTCTACTGTGTGTTTTAATTTGTTTTTTTCTAGTTCCTTGGTTTGCAGCTCTTACTTTTTTCATAAGAGGTTCTACAGTAGTCATTAAATCCCTCATTAATGATCTTCTCTTTCTTGAAGTTAATAAATCTGCAAAAGATTTTATATCCATCTGCTTTAATTCTTCCAATGTTTTTCCTTTGTACTTGAATATTTCATCTACCATTTTAGTTAGTTCCTCTTACCTGTTCTTCTTGCTCTAATCTTACCAACATTTCTACCTGGTGGTGCAAACTTAGGAGCTGTAAGCGGTTTACCTGCATGACGTCCACGACCTGAACCGAATGGATGGTCTACAGCATTCATCGCTACACCTGAAGTTCTAGGATATAGTTTTCCTTTTGCTTTCATTGCATGATATTTATTTCCTGCTTTTACTAGAGGTTTTTCTTTCTTTCCTCCGCCTGCAATTTTTCCAATTGTTGCACGACATTCAGGATTGAATAATTTCTTTTTTCTTGAAGGCATAATAACTAATGCACCTTTTTCTGTAATTGTACTAAGTTTAGCTGTTGCACCAGATGCTCTAACTAATGAGCCTCCATCTGCAAGTCTTGTTTCAATATTATAAATTTGAGTCCCTTCTGGAATATTTTTCAATGCTAGGGTACTACCTAATGTTGGTTCTGCTTTTGCACCAGTGTTAACTCTGTCTCCTACTTTCATACCTAATGGTGCGAAGATGTAATTATATTCTCCATTATCATATTTTACTATTGCAATAGGAGCTGTATGTCCTGCACAATGTGTTAAATCTTTAACAACTCCGCCCATTGAACCTTCTTGTTCAATCTCATCATACCTTCTGTGATTAATTGCAACATTCCATCTATGTGAATGTGCTTTGTATGTGGAAGTTCCTCTTCCTCTTCTCTGTGTAATGATTCTTTTTCCCATCTTATAACATTCCCATTTGTGTTGCCACGTCAATTGCAGGAGTTTCTAATGAAAGTTTTACATAAGCTTTCTTTTTTCCTGTCGGCATGATTGTTGTATTTATTCCTTCAACTTTTACTTTGAATATGTTTTCTATTGATTCTTTAATTTCTTTTTTAGTTGAGTCTTTAGCTACAGTAAAAACTAATTTATTTTCTGATTCCATTAATCTTACTGCCTTTTCTGTTGGCTTTGGATATTTTACTATGCTGTATGGATCTCTCATTGTTTAACTTCCTTTGTTTTCTTTGTAACTTTTTTTACAACTTTTTTTACTGTTTTTTTTGCAACCTTCTTAACAACTTTCTTTGTTTTAGGTTTTTCTTCTTTTTTTGAAATTGATTTGTAAAATAGGTTTTCTTTTTCCATTGTTTTTACTGCTTCTTCTGTGAATAATGTTAATCTTCCAGGATTTCCTCCAGGAGCTAATACCATTACATTTAGATTTTTAACCAAACAAACATCAACACCCAATAAATTTGATGCTGCATCAAATAAAGGACACTCTTTTGAAACAACTATTAACGGCCCTCTTTTGGTCCTATATTTTCTGTTTCTCATCTTTCCTCTTCCTGCTCTAACTTTTCTTTTAGAAACTCTTTTCATTTCTTCTGATAAGTTTAATTTTGTAAGTAGAGTTGCAACATCTTTTGTTTTTGAAATTGCTTCTGCTTTAGAATCGATTACAGAGATTAATTCTGAAAATCTGTGGCCTCTTGCCTTTACAATGTCAGGAATTATTGTTGAAGAGATTGCTGAACGGATTGCAAATCTTCTTTCATTTTTATTTATTTTTTGTGAAAAATCTTTTGTTGCTTTTGCTGGATGTGCTCTTCTTCCAGATACGGTTCCTGGTGCAAACGCTCCAACATATGCGAATTGGGTTCCTCTCTTCCATAAGAATTTTCTAGGAACACGAGAAATACCTCTACCATATGAAGATTTGATTTTTTTACGTCTTCTAGATAGTTCTGCTGCTGCTCTGATACCTGCACCAACGAAAGCCCCTGCTCTTTGACGTAAATTTCCTTCAATTACTTCATTTGCTTTTTTGATAATATCTGGACGAATTGATTCAGTAAACTGTTTAGGTAGGTTGATTGAAGATCCCTTCTTTCCATCCACTCCATAAATGTCTGCTTTCATTTTACTGTTTGTTCTCCGTACTTATTTTTACAATTTCGAATGATTCTGGTTTTTTTGTTTTTCTCATTGGCACAGTCATTAATACTGGCCTTTTAGCTGCTCCACCAATTGAACCTTTTATTAATACAGCTTCACCTTTTATGTTTCCGTAGTGTTTTATTCCACCTTTTTGATTTACATCTTCTGCTTTAACGGATTTTAAAACTAATTTATTATACTCTGTTCTTTGATGGTAACCCATTTTTCCTGCGTGAGCCAATTGTCCCGCCATAACTCTTTTAGGTGTCCATGCCCCTAAAGCTCCAGGACCTCTTTTGGTCTTTTCTGATTTATGTTGTCTAACTTTAACACCATATCTTTTAACTGGACCTTGGAAACCTTTACCTTTAGTTACTGAATGAACATCAATTAATTGTCCATCATCAAAAATTTCTGAAAATGAAAGTGTATCTTTTGCTAATAGCTCTTGAGCCTTAGTTACTTTTTCTGCCAAATCTCTTCCACCAATGCTCATTTCGAAAACATGAGGAGTTTTATTTCCTGTAGGTGTTTCTTGAGGTTGGGTATGCACTGTAAATCTTACATCGGTAAATTCTCCTTCTTTTGGAAGATCTGCAGATTTTCCAGTTTTGATAGATTTGTGAACTTTTTTAGCAAAAATTTCTGCAATAATTTTCTTGCAAATGATATTTTTTTTGTAAAAACGAATAGAAACAGGTTTTATTTTTGGACAATCAACGATTGTCACTGGAATTGTGATAATTTGGGATTTTGTCATAGAAGTCGGATTATTATCTCTTACTTGGACATGAGTCATCCCTGCCTTGTATCCTAAAAATGCCAAAGGCTTGCTTTCATTTGATGCTCCGTAGTTTCTAACCCTAGCTACAATGTTCTTAGCTCTCTTTCTAGGCCAGAACTGTTTACTTCCTCTCCTTGGATTATTGTCTACTTTTCCCATTTTGTATATTTTGCTTGTTTACGGTTTTTAACCTTTACTATATTTTTTATTTTTTTGAGATTTCACTCTCTAGAATCAGCGACTATATATTAGGCTTACATGGTCCTTTCGGACTATCCTTTCGGACATAACGGTTTTTTTATTTCAGTAGGGAATCATTTTGTCGAGTTGTGAATATATAAAGTTAACTGATTAAAGAAAACCTTATAAATCTCTTTAATTTCAAAAATAAAGACAAAAAGGAGGTTATTTTAATGACAAGGTCTATTTTACCCTTAGCGGCAATGGAAAAACTATTGAAACAGGCAGGTGCTCCCAGAGTAAGTGAAGAAGCAAAGGAAGCATTAAAAGACATATTAGAGGCATATTCTCAAGAATTGGGGAAAAAAGCAGTTAAGTTTTCAGCACATTCTGGAAGAAAAACTATTAAAGCTTCAGATGTGAGGTTAGCAAGTAATCACTAACCACAACTTTTTTAAAGAAGTAATGTTTAGAACATATATATTATATACATCTAATCAAAATGACAAATAAAAAGCCAAAGAAAACATACCCAACTTATCTTAAAGGACAATGGTGCAGAATTAACGGCGAATGGAAATTAGTAGATGTTAATGCAAAAGGTATTGATCAATTACTTAAAGCACACCCTACAAAAAAATCCACAGCACCAGAATATTCTGATGCAGACTATATGAGATCTGGATGCAAAAATTTAGAAGAAAGCCTATTAGTTGAATATGCCGAATCTTTGAAATGCAGAACTTATGATTTGTTAGACTTCGCATATGGTGGAGAATTTTGCAAACATGATGACAATTATCAGACAAAAGCAATAGATATACTATATGGTGCAGGATTAATTACAGATAGTGACGAAGTGGAATATTAATTCCCCTTCATCTTCTTTGTAATATTAATTTTTTCCTTACATTTTTCACATAAAAATTGTAAAGCTTTTGCTGAAGATTTTTTTCCAGTTTCTTCATCAATTATTTGTACTGTTTTTCTTTTGTAAGGAATTTCAGCTTCAGCTTCATGAATGCAATTTGGACAAGTATATATAATACACGCATTTAAACTTTCTTCATGTTCTTTTTTTTCTTCAGTGAAACTACAGTTTAGACAAACGTATTCTTTAGCTCTTATTTTTGGTTTACCTGTTTTTGGATCTCTTGGCTTAGCCATCACTCCATCTTTACATTTAGGACAAGTTTTTTTGAATACCCATGCCTTGGTTTTTCCTTTTCCTTTAGATCTGTTTGTAAAATAAATGCACTCATCCATTGATTTTGGTTTTTTTAATGTCAATTTATTGTTCACCTCTTAATTTATTTTTAGCGCTCCCTCCGGGATTTGAACCCGAGTTCTTGCCGTGAGAGGGCAAAGTGATAGACCGGACTACACTAAAGGAGCCTAATCTAATTTTAGTTTTTTTCTTTTTTTAAGTTTAGCCCTGCCAGGATTTGAACCTGGGTCCCGAGGCCCAGAACCTCATGTGCTAGACCACTACACTACAGGGCTTTGTTACTATGACAATGATTTTATTTTTAATTGTTTTTATTAGTAAAGTTTAATAATAGAAATTCTTAAATTAAATTATGACTGAAGTTAATTTTGAAGATTGGATGAAGCTAGATTTAAGAGTTGGAAAAATCTTAGAGGCGGAATTACATCCTGATGCAGATAAGCTTTATGTAATAAAAGTAGATATTGGAGAAGAAACTCCTAGAACAATTGTTTCTGGATTAAGGGACCATTATGAGCTTGAAGAATTAAAAGATAAAAAGATAATTGTTTTTGCAAATTTAAAACCTGCAAAATTAAGAGGCATCATGAGTGAAGGAATGTTGCTTGCTGCAGGAAAAGACGATAAGTGTGTTTTATTGGATCTAGAAAAAGATATTGAAGTAGGATCTAAAATTAGTTAATCTTCTTCGTCATTTAACATTAATGAGAAACCAATTACTTTATTTTTTCTTACTATGAAATCTAATCCCATTTCTTCATATCTTAGTAATCTAATTATTAATGCAGAATCTTTCTTAATTGGCATGAATAATGTATCTTCGGGAATTCCAAACTTTTGATACAATTCTGATTTTGAATAAATTTTAGCAGTTTCACCAACTAGTTTTTCATTGAAAGGTGTTCTTATTGTGATTGATCTTATAATTCCATTATCTAGAGAAATAATTATTCCTGCCTCATCTAATCCCAGGGATGTTGAATATTCCCAACTTGAAACTCCTCCGGAGAAATCTGTTTGAAGGTCTGGATTCCCTAATTTTTCTAATAATTTTTTAGTTCTATCTCCTACTGAAATGCCCATTACAGAAACATTATTTGCATTAAACGATTCTAATGAAAATATATCAAATTCAGTAACTTCATATTTGTCTACTATAGTTTCTTCTACAGATTTCATACTATTAAAAATAGAAAATATAGAAAATATTAGTGCCAGTAGAATTAAAGTTACTGCTACTTTGTTCTTTTCTTTTTTAATCTTTTTCGTGAATTTTTTTATGAATTTTTTCATTTTATTGCAAGTGAGCCCGAACGGATTTGAACCGTCGACCTCTCGATTATCAGTCGAGTGCTCCAACCAGACTAAGCTACGGGCTCTTAACAATTAATAAGTTTTGAATCGATTTATAAGATTTTCTAGCGTCTAAATTATTGATTAATATGCGTCCCGGGAAGGATTTGAACCTTCGACCTCACGGTTAACAGCCGTGTGCTCTAACCACTGAGCTACCGAGACAATAGTAAAAGATTCAAATTAGTTTGTTTAAAAGATTTTCCACAAGACTTATATCTTTTCTAGGGCATTAAATAATCGTGATAGGGATGATATTTGGAGGAATTTTTGGGGTTGTTCCTGAAAATTTTGGAAGTTTTCAGATTTTGTTTGGATTTTTGATTTTATTATTTGGTTTGCTTATTAATTCTTGGAAAAATTAATTATCTGGATAGGATAAACCAAATTCCCAAAATAATTACTACTACTGCTAAAAAGCCGAATACAATATTTTTTGCTGCATCTTCATTTGAAAAAAATTCTTGAAAAAAACCTAACTCCTCAGGTGATTTTTCTTTGACTGGTCCAGGTAAAGGAATTATTTCTTCTTTTGTTTCAGATTTACAACAGCAGGATTTATCTCCAGCACAATATCTTAATCCTTTATTGACTTCTCCTGGCTCACAAATGTTTACATTCGGGTTAGTAGGAATTTCCCTACAAAAAGATGCGACATATCCTTCTTCATTGCAGATATCGTTGCAAGTTTTTTTATTGCAATCTGGAAAACAGATAAATGATTCTCCTGGCTCACAAATACCATCTCCACAAACAAATTCATTTTCTTCTTTTGCTTTATCAATTGTTAATTCTGCAGAAGTTAAGGTTTCTCCGGAGATTACAATAAATGAATAATCTTTTAATTCTTGATAATCTGGATAATCTCTCAAGATTATTCCTGCCCTTCTTCTATCGTTTGGATTTGTTCCAGTAATAATTAAATTATTTCCATCAACTTTTACAATTGCTTGATTTTCCTCATAAGGCCATTCTTCGCAAGGATAACCAAATACGGATTCCAAATAAACACTTCCACAATACGGTCCGACGTAAATTTTTGGAAGAGAATCGCTGATTTCTCCATCCAAAACTGTTTGAATCTCTAATTCATTGTGTTTTTGTAAACCTAGAACGATGTCTGTTGCCGCAGCAGTATCCCCTCCAACTGCTTCCTCTGCAAGTACAAGATAATAATATTGATCTACATCTTCTAAAGTTTCTGAAATAGATTTTTCTGCTGAAACAAGTTGAGAAACTAGGAATACTGCCAGAAATAAAATTAATAACTTTTTCATTTTAAAATGTTTGAAAAATCATTTGCCCTTTAAGATTTTTTTCAAGATATTCTTTTGCTTTTTTTGTTGAATCTCCTGTTGTAAGGAATAATGTTTGTTTTTTTTGATTTTGTCCTTTTTGGTGTGCGATCATTAAGTCTTGATCGTTGATTTTCTTTTTATTTTTTGCACAGACAAATAATTCTATTGGGCCAAGTTGTGATGAAATCTTTATTATGAAATTGGATTCTGAATTTTTTCTTACTACCTCTTTTTCTAAAATTTTAATCTGTTTTTCTAAAAAGAAATTTTCTACTTTTTTTGAAAATTCATCTTCTTTATTTTGTTTTGGTTTGATTTCCTCTACTTTTGGTTTGATTTCCTCTACTTTTGGTTTGATTTCCTCTACTTTTGGTTTGATTTCCCCTACTTTTGGTTTGATTTCCCCTACTTTTGGTTTGATTTCCCCTACTTTTGGTTTGATTTCCGTTTGAATAGTTCTTTGAGATTCTTTAACAGGAGATCTTATTTCTGGTTTTGGAACGTTCTTTGCTACAGGTTCTAAGTGCCACCTCCACGCTTGTTCTCCATTATAATTAAAAGGTATTGAGAAATCTATTAAATTTGCTAATGCAACTCTTTCAACTGGATCAATTTCGGCCGCCTTTAAGATTTTTTTCTGTTTTAACATATCATATGCTTTTTTTTCTGCTTCATGTAAATGATCATAAAGTATTGAAAGTTTTTCTTCTTGTCCTGGAAGGTAATATAATTTAGAACCTCCAATTTTCGCGTGACTTAACTTTATTCTTTTAGATTTAAGTAATTCTGTAAGCACTGCTCCAATAAAATAAGATTCCCTTCCAACTCCTTGGGCAATTTTTGCAGGAAAAGATGGTCCTGCTGTTGATAAAAATTGAAATACTTGTTCTTTTAGAGAAATTGAAGGTTTTTGTGGAGAGACCACCTTAGGTTTAGATTGCATATTACCACCTTTAGAACTTAATTCGAACATAATCTAAATTTGAATAATAAGTATTTAAGTTTTATTAAGTTCTAGCCATTTTATGGCTTTTTCCAAGCAATTTCATAATAAGTTACATCGTCTTCATTATCTACAATTGCCATAAGAAGATTCTTTCTTGTTGAGTGCGATACTCTATTTTTTGCTGAAAAGTCATGCCAAGTTAATGTATTTGACTCGTGTACTGGAAAAACAATCCATTTTGCATGGTCTTCCCCAGGCTTTATTCCCTTATCATATACTCTGAAGTCTGCACCAAATTTAAGTGCTGTTTTTACAATGTATCCTCTGGATCTTAAATCCTTGAATACTGCGTACCTTATCCAAAATTTTTTATCTATTCTTCTTGACTTTTTTATGAATTCTTCAGCAGATAGCTCTTTTTTTCCTGAAAAAACTTTTAGTTTATTAGATTCTAGCAAGTATAGTGCTTCTTGAAGAGAATATTTGAATTTGCCAGATTTTAATTCTCCAACCCTAGTTTTATCATAAAGATTTCTTGAAGTAGGATTATCTAATACTGTAATTCCTTCTTCTGCGAATATCCCTTCTAATTTAGCCCTTACCATACTCTCTTTAAAAAAGAACTATTTATAAAAGCGTTTGGGTAATGAGATTTATGGTAAAAATGAAAGTAACTTTTTTGGGAACCTCTTCAATGACCCCTACTAAGACTAGAGGACAGAGCGGAATTTATGTAGACTGTGGTAAAGAAAAAATACTTTTAGATTGTGGAGAGAATATCCAAAGGCAAATGAGAATTATTGGCATATCTCCTCCAAAAACTACAAGGGTTTTTATTTCTCATTGGCATGGAGATCATGTTTTTGGTTTGCCAGGACTATTAGAAAATATAGCTAAAAATGCATTTGAAAAAAAAATAGAAATATATGGGAATGCTGAAGTTAAAAAAAGATTAAAGCAATTAGTAAAAGCATTTGATTTAAACCATAAACTAAAAATTAATTTTAATCTTATTGAAAAAAATGGGATTTTCTTAAAAACTGATGACCATGAATTTGGCGCTTATTTGTTGAAACATGGAACTCCTTGTTTAGGATATTATGTAAAAGAAAAAGATAAGATTTGTGTAGATAAAACTAAAATGAAGAAGGCAGGATTACCTAGCGGACCAATTATTAGTAAAATAAAAAATAAAAAAGATGTTACATTTAAAGGTAAAAAGATTAAATGGAAAGATGTTACATATCTAAAAGAAGGTAAAAAAATTACAGTAATTCTAGATACTGGAATTTGTAGAAATGCAATTAATTTAGCAAAAAATTCTGATTTGCTTATCTGTGAATCTACTTATCTTGATGAAAAAAAGGAAAATGCAATTAAATACAACCATTTAACTTCTGGGCAATGTGGAGAAATTGCAACTAAATCTGGAACCAAAAAAGTAATACTTACTCATTTTAGTCAACGATATGAAAAAGAAGATATTATTAAAATGAAAAAAGAAGTGAAAAAAGAATTCAGAGGCAAAGTAGATGCTGCTGAAGACTTTATGGTTGTAGAAGTTTAATTTTTCTTTATTGTTTTGTAAGTATTAAAGATAAATAATTGTGTCCATGCTGCAACACTGAAAAGTATTAATGAAGTTGCTGCTGAAATAAGATTTCCTAAAATTAAATTTTCTGAAACTGGAATTTTTGCTATTGAATAAAATACAATTATATTTAATGCTGCTATCATTAATGCTGCAAATAATACTTTTAACTTTGATTTTTTGAAGAATTTGAATGAATTAACTAGTGTCTTTGTTGATGATTTATTTTCTATGAACAACATGGCTTCCCTATAGAAGATTGTTAGTGCTGTTCCTGCAAAGATGATTATTGGTAAGATTGTTGCCAATCTTAAGTAATTTGATACTAACAGAGAATAAACAATTAAAGATAATGTAAAAGCTAAAAGGAATACTAAAAATGCTAAAACTTTTAGAACAATTACTTTCCAATAAAATTTTTTTGAATCTTTGTAAGATGTGATTAGATTTAATTTTTTGTTCTTTGTGGCATTAAGTACCATATTAAGCTTGAATGCCTTTAATCTGGCACCAATGAAAAATGCTACTAATGCAAATAAAATTAAAGATCCTAGCACCTGTCCAAAATTAGCAAGAACTATTGATTGAAGTTCAGATTCTGAAACTGAAAGAATTCCATTGTATTTTGCAAATAGATTCATTAAAAATATAGTGATTATTACAAAAATTAAATCTGGAACTATTAATTTAAATTTGAATTGTTTGAAACTATTTTTAATATCTTTTTTAAAAATCTTAATCACCTTTTTTTATCTATTCTTCTTCTACTTTCTTAGGTTCTGGTTTTTTCATCTTATCTTTAAGATTTAATTTATTAAACAGTTCTTTGTACCTATTTCTGATTGTAACTTCTGTAACTCCTGCTACATCTGCAACTTCTCTTTGAGTTCTCTTTTCATCATTTGTTAATGCTGCAACGTAAAGTGATGCCGCCGCAATTCCTGTTGGACCTCTTCCTGAAGTTAGATCTGCTTTTTCTGCCATCTCTAAGATTTCTACAGATTTTGATTGTGTTTCTGCTGAAAGTTTTAGTGCTGATGCAAATCTTGGAATATAATCTACAGGATTTGATGGAAGGATTCTGATTCCTAATTCCCTTGTTACAAATCTGTAGGTTCTACCTACTTCTTTTTTTTCAATTCCTGATGCTTCGCTTAATTCATCTAATGTTCTTGGAATTTCATGACGCCTACATGCAGCATATAATGCTCCTGCAACTACTGACTCCATTGAACGTCCCCTTACCAATCCTCTTTGAACTGCAAGTGTGTAAATTTTAGCAGCTTCTTCTTCTACAGCGGCAGGAAGTTTTAGAAATGATGCTACTCTTTTTAATTCTGCTAATGCTAATTTAAGATTTCTTTCAATTGCTGTAGAAATTCTGTGTTGCCACTTTCTAAGTCTCATGAATTTATTCATTCCCTTTCCTTGTAACTGAAAAATATCTCCTTTTTGACCAATGTCTGTTCCAAGACCTCTGTCATACCTAGTGTAGGTCATTGGAGCTCCGGTTCTTCTTCTACTTTGTTGAGTATTTTCGAATTCTCTCCATTCTTGACCAAAATCAACCATTCTTTCTTCTATAACTAGGCCACAATCTTTACAAACTAATTCTCCTCTGTCCTTATCAGAAATTAGAGTTGTAGATTTACATTCAGGACATTTTTTTGGTTTTTTTACCATTTTTTAACTCCCCACAAACGCTTAAAAAAAAGATTTGAGATTTTTCGGTAATATATTATAATAATGTTTATATATGATTAAAATAAGTCATATATAAATCTTTCTATTTTAAAATTAAAACTACTTTTTAGCCCAAATGAGACTATTTTAAAATTATTTAACAAGAACTGAATTAATTACGCCTTCTTGACCAGGCCTTGATACGATACGTGCATTGCCCTTTGAAGTCTTAATTATTGTACCCTTTGTTAAAATGTTTCTTCTAACGAAGTTACGGTTAGCAGGATTTTCAAGAACTTGATCAATTTTTACCTTGGAGTATTTTTTTGATTTAGGATCAAATAAATTTGTGAACTCATCTGTAATTGTAATGTTCTTTGTGTTTCCGCCTCTTCCTTTGATAACTTTTGTTAGTCTTGCACCGATTCTTGAGAATGTAGGTAGTCTTGCTAGTTCTTTTAGTTTTTTAGTCCTATATGGAACATATCTTCCACCTGTAGGTTTTCTCTTTGAACGTGTTTGTGCGTTTGCCATGTGATGATTTGACTTTTTGAGGCTTTTAAAATGTTTGCATTTTGGATTCCACAAGATTTAAATACTCAGCTCGAGGAAATTCATTCATTGTAAAATCAAGGAGGCTACCAATATGGAAGCAAGCAGACCTTTAGATTCTTTAAACAAGAGTAGAGGAAAAAGAGTAATAATTGAACTGAAAAACGGAAAACAATTCGTTGGAGTGCTAAAAGCATTTGATATTCACATAAATACAGTTTTAGAAGAAGTAGAAGAAATGGAAAATGGAGAAATTAAAAGAAAATTAGGAGATGTTTTCATTAGAGGAGACACAATCATCTTAATATCACCACAATAAAATGTCAAAAGGAACCGCTGCAAAAGGACTTAAGAGAAACAAAGGTAGAATGCACATCAGATGTAGAAGGTGTGGTAAAGCTGCTTATCATAAAATCAAGTCAGTTTGTAGTAGTTGTGGATACGGAAACAGTTCTAAGTTGAGAAGATATAACTGGAACAAAAAATCTGTAACCAAAGTTAGAATTGCTGCTAAGATAAATAAGCATAGAGGCAAAAGAAAGACTAATACTTTCAAGCTTGCTTAATTATACTTTTGTGGGAGTGCCGGAGTGGTCAAACGGGCTGGGCTTAGGACCCAGTGGCTTAGTGCCTACTAAGGTTCGAACCCTTACTCCCACATTTAATTTTTCTCAATTATTTTTTGGAATAATATTTTATAGAATTTAGAAATATTTAATGTTAAAATTATTAGTAAAATTAAAATTAATTTTGGAATGTAAATGTATGTTGCTACATATTCTTGAGTAACTGCTATTGCCATAAATGAAATTATTAGTACTGTGTTAATGAAAAGTGGAATGTATAAAGGAATGAATTTGTAAAACTTCATTATTGAAAGTTTTAAAGTTCTTTTTATTGCCTGGATTATACTTTGGTTGTCTAGGGTTGCATAGTAAACTGTTAGAAAATATAATGCAAAGAAAATAGTTGTTAATAATTTTGTTACGCTTAGTTGAAATCCTTCTGTGTAGAAGTTTTGTAGATTTGCCGGTGTTAACAATCCTAGATAGTTGATGGTTCCAATTACTATAATAGAAGGAACTGCTAATTTTACTAAGTAATGTTTTAATGATTTGATTTTCTTTGATTTAATATTACTCCAAAATAATGCCTGAAATAAGACCCAGATTAGAACTAGTATTATTGGAACGATGATTGTTGCAAATAATAATGCTTCGCTTGTTAATGCATTTAATGAATCTATTAAAGTTGTTGAGTTAGCTATTGATGCTGGATCTGCCACGTTTATGGTTTTTAGTGTTTCTTCTATAACTGGTTGAAACTCTTTTATTTTTTGAAGATAATTTGATAGTTTTCCCTTTACAAAAATTAAGAAGAATAAAGAAGAAAAGAAGAGTGCTAATTGTGCAACTGCCAAAACTGCAAACTTTTCTTTATATTTTTTCCAAGAAGATTTTATTAGATGCATATTATGGAGTTTTTTCTAAACTATCTCCCCATTGTCTGTACCAATCTGCTAGTTCCATTCTGAATTGAAGTATTAGTGCTGCATTTGCTATTGGACTATTAATTAAATCTGAATATGTTTTTGCAACTAAATTCCAATTGTTCTTTTGTTTTTCTTGAGTGATTAATGTTCTTGCTTTTTGTATTTCTTCAGGCGTCAAGTAACCTAGATGAATTCCTAAATTATTTGCATAATCTGCCATGTCTGAAATTGTTTTGTCAGATAGATCACCTATTTCTCCAGCTAATTCTCCCCAATCTTCTTGCCCAGTAGCATATTCTGTTACTATGCTCTTTGCTGAAGGAAGGTGTAACCAACAAGAACCTAAATTTCTTCCTTGTTTACCTTCTTTTTCCCAACATTCTCCTACTCTTGACCATTCGTTTTCTTCTCCAGGAGCTACACCTGAACAAACTCTAACTATTCCTGTTTCTAATAATCCTGAGGAAAATCCTCCAACTGCTACCCTTCCTACATTTGTTAATGGATTTGCTCCAGCTGCACTAAATCTTGAACCGGAAGGATTACATTGCTCTGCTGTTTTTATTCCTCCATCTGTTGCTTCCATCATTGCTAATCTATTTGCTGCATATTCCATTGCAAAGCCCGAAGATGTTTTTCCAAACCCGCATTCTTCCCTTAATCCATAACTTGGACTATTATATGCTACACAAACTTGATCATATCCATCTGACGCAACAAAGTTTCTTGTTTCTGAATCAAATGCAGCAGGAGGAAGTCTTTTGTTTTGTAATATTGGAACTACTGGAAGTCTTTGTGATTCTATGCCTGAGTGTTTTAGATATACTGAAAATGTAATTGGTTCATTTGCACCTGCGTAAATTCTGTAGTATACTTGATATTCTGCTCTTGGCCTATCTGGGATATCTGTGTAAGGTACTTTGTCTAATATTGCTGTGAATTGTGGAGGAGATTCAGGTCGCATTAATTGTTCTGTGAATGAACCTATGCCCGGCATTTTTCCAAAAATTGCAGACTTACATATTTCGCCTCCAATTTCTGGTAGGGAGCCTCCTGAAAATTGTGCAAATGTGTTTTTAGCATAACCTTGAGTGAAATATTTTAGTCCATTTATTGCTTGATCCATGCTTGCATCAAAGTCTGAGTATTCTGAACCTTCATCTTCATCGCCCCTTACTTTCTCAATCACGCTCCTTAGTAATCCATTCTTTAAGTTGAAAATTGCTGTTGCTTCTTTCCATAAAATATCACAGATGTAATAACTTCTGATTAAATCACATACTCCTACTGATTCTCCGTCAACTAATGATCTCTTTAAACAGTCATTGTATTCTAATAATACAGTTTTTAGATTTTGTAATCCTGCGTAAATTCCAGTAATACAAATAGGCATTACTACTTCTCCTCCTTTGGCACCTATGTCTGTTCCAGGAATTCCAAAGTTATGAAGGCAAAGTATTGAACTTCCAATGATTCCTGTTTGAACTACATTGTCGTCTTTTACTCTCCAGTTTCCTCCAAGATCGCATCTGGATGCTGGACAAAGAACAGGATCACATGCATTGAATAATAATCTACATTCATTTGGACTGTAATAATTTATACATGATGGACCCATTGGAACCGGATCATTGGTTATTTTATAGGCGTCTGTTGATGTTGCACACCTTACCAAATCACTACCTCTTGCTTTTGCTTTGTTTATTTGATTAATGCAGCCTTCTACTTTCTTTAAGTCTGTTGCAAGTTTATTGTTTCTGTTTCTTTCTGCATCTTTAATTACGTCTCTTAATTCTCCGTCCATCCACTCAGTTTCATCTGCCTTGATTACTTCGTTCGGATTTAATCTTGAGAAAATATTTACTGTGTTGATTCTTCCGCCTGTTGAATATTCTACTTCGGCATAGTGTACTGAATCAATAGTTATTCTGTGTACTTTTCCATCATTTGGTCCATCTCTGTAAAATGTAAGTTGAGGGTTGTGTGGAAGAGTGTATTCTATTGGTTCTTCTGTTAGCGTGTACTGGTCTGTTCCGAAGTCTACTAGTGATTGTGCATTTTTTGTGTTTTGGGCAAAGTAAATGTTTTTTCCTGTTGGAGGGGTGTAGATGTAAGTGCTATCCTTAATGTTGTCGGTTATTAACTTTTGAGCTTCCTCCCCTTTTTTTCCACTTGCGATTAAATCTTGTTTTTCTAACTCTTTGATTTGTGTTTGTTCTTGTGAACTAAGGTCTCCGAATTTTACTACATCTTTCATGTAAACTTTATCAAAAGTTGAGCGATATTGGAAATTTTTTGCAGACTCTATTTGAGTTATGTAATCTTTTTGTCCTTGATAAGATTGTGTTAAGGCTGTTACTCTTTGGGATCTTTTAGTTGTTAACTCTCTACGAAGTTTTTGTTGTTCTGTATTGCTTAGATCTGATTCTTTTCTGCCATTTAGCAATTCTTTTAGATCTGCCCTATCTTGTGTGGCCCTTAATGATGCAATGTATTCTTTTTGAGCAGAGTCATCTTGGGGGTTCTTTTCTGCTCTTTTTTGAAGATATGCTAAATCTGATAATTCTTCTTTGTTGTTGTCTTCTACTTTGAATCCAGCTAATTCTCCTGTGTATTTTGAACTGTCTGCATATTTGTATGCATCTTCTGTGTTTTTTAGAATAGTATGATACTCTGACTCTTTTTCAAATACACATTCATCTAATGTTAGTCCTAGTTTTCTACATTCATCTCCGTGTTGTGTCCAGAATTCATCTGCTGCAACTTGTTTTGCTCTTCCTCCTGAAGGAGAAAAAATTGCTTTTAAGAAATTTAGTGATGCGATTGCTGCATAAACTCCAAAACAGAATTTTTTCCAAGAATCGTGTATTTTTCCTACTTTTTCTAAAGTTTTATCTAATTTGATAATTAACTTTTCTGTTTTATTTATTTCTTCTTCAATTGTTTCTGAAAATAAAGGCAAGTCTATTACTCTTTTTTCAATAGGCAAATGCATATTGAATCTTGCTGCACTGAATGCTCTTTCTACATTCGGACTTACTACTATGTGTGCTTCTTTGTGAAGTTCTACACTGTCTAAGTAAATTTTTCTAGTTGTTCTTGTATTTTTAGTTTCTGAACCTACAGATATTGAAACTCCATTTGAATTGGATTTGGGAATTGTTTTTGTTATTTTTCTATTGTTAGGCGTAGCTGAAAGAATTATAGAATCTTCCCCGATATCTTCGATTATCCAATCACTATTCTCAATCCTTAATGTGGTTGAATCTCCCTCTCCTAAGGTGAAATCATTTAATTGTTGATTATCTGTTCCTATTCTTATGTTTGCTTTTGATGTTTTTGCTGAAAGTCCGTAACTTGTTAACGTTGATCCTTGAACTACTACTGAAACTGCCGAACCATCTTGTTCG
>JAERTB010000006.1 GCA_016845225.1 Candidatus Woesearchaeota archaeon
AAAACTATTTAAATGTTTCAATATTTAAAACAATTGTTTCAAAAATGAAAACAATAATAAAAAAACCTTATTGGGATATATTAAGCGTTTTTTACAAAAACAAGAATAAGCAGATACATCTTAGGGCGCTCTCAAGAACAATTGATCTAAAAGAAGGCCCATTATCAAGACATTTAAATAATTTAATCAAAGAAAAGATACTAATATCTGAAACTGAAGGAAATTTAAAAAAATTTAAAATAAAAACTAATAAAGTTCCAGAAATTTTTACGTTGTTCCATATTGAAAGATACAAACAACTTCCCCAGATTAGAAAAAACTCAATTAAATTCTATTTGCAAAACCTAAAAGAAAAACCAATATTCCTAATACTATTTGGATCTACAGCAAAAGGATCATACAAATCTGACTCGGACATTGATATAATTTCAGTATTTAATAAAAAAACAGAAACAAGGAAAGCAAGAATGTATGCAGAAGCACAAACAGGAATAATAATCAGTGAATTTCAATTAACTTATGAAGATTTCATAAAAGAAACTAAACTAAAAAAAGATCAGGTTATTCAAGCAGGAATAGAAACAGGATTTCCAACATACAATCATTTATTCTATGAGGAATCAAAACGTGGACAATAAAACCTTAAACTTACTTTTAAAAGATGAAAATTTTTTAAATCAGAGAATAGAATTCTACAAAGAAAAAAACATTCTGTCCAAATCAGACTCAGAGCATGAAGTAAAAGGGCATTTGGAAAAATCAAGACACAATCTTAACTTCTTAGCTGAAATTAAAAAAGAATATGATGACTGGGCATTAGTCACTTGTTATTATGCGTCTTATCATGCAGCACTAGCCCTAATCACCCTAAATGGATATTCCTCAAAAAATCACAATGCCACTTTGTGTATTTTAATAAAAGATTTTTATAAAAAAGAACTTTCAAAGAAAGACATTGAATTGTTAAATTTATTTGATGCAAATGATTTGTTATTTTATGCTGAATCTCGAAATAAAAGAGAAGAGGCATCTTATTCTACAAAAATAAACTTCAATCCTCAAGAAGTAAACAAAATTAAATTAAAAACAAGATTATTCATAAATAAAGTAGATAAAATAATAAAAGAGAAGGATTAATATAATCCTTCAAAATCCATTAAATCCTTCAAATAATTTTGGAATCAGATAATGAAGAAGTAAAACCCTTAGAATTTGTAGGCGTTCAACAAGTTAAAATCACTAAGTGAAATTATTTAACATAACTCTAACTCATCTTAAAACGCAGCGTAACTAAACTTTATCTTCTAATCCTTCTCTTAAACGTTCACCAACATGAACTTCAGAATGAATAGATTTACGACAATATACTTCAAGCATATCTTCAAAAGAATAATGGTCTCCACAATCAGAATCTAATGCTCCAAGTTCAGTTTTCAAGTAGCTCATACAAGGTTCATCACAAAGAATAGAATCATAGAATAATTGAGCAGTTTCAAAATGAGCAATATTCACGCCGGTTTTATATCTTCTTTTAATGGTAACTGGCAAGTCTTTAATATCTCTTAGTCTTAATTTTCCAGTCAATCCTTTATCAAAAACATAATTTTCAGTCATAAGAATTATTGCAATATTCAGCTATTTAAGGATTGTCATTTTTTCGAAATATACAACTACTTTCTCGAAAAGCTTTCATAATTTTCGTAAATTAAAACACATTTACCGTACTTAATGCCTCTGCGGAGACGTTTTATAAATAACCCTCTCCACATATTAATAATCAAAAACAAACGATAACTTTAAATATCAATTGATAATATAAATTATCATATGATAAGAATAAATATCAAAGAAAAACTAAAAGGATATTTTCTGATGAATCCCACAAAGAAACTGAGAGTTAGAGAAATAGAGAGAGAAGTAGATATTCCTTTACCTTCAGCAATAAGATATTGCACAGAATTAGAACAAGAAGGAGTACTAAAAACAATAAAAATGGGCAATATAAAATTTTACACAACAGATAGATCAAATGAAAATTATAAATTAGAAAAGAAACTTTTCAACTTAAAACAAATTCACAAATCAAAGATAATTACACATATCAAAGAATCCTTAAACAATCCATCAATAATTCTTTTTGGATCTTATGCAAAAGGAGAAGACATAGAAGATAGTGATATTGATATTTACTTAGAAACGCCTTCAAAAAAAACAATAAACCTAGAAAAATTCGAAAAAACATTACAAAGAAAAATTCAAATCTTTAAATTTAAGAACTTAAAACAAATCTCGAACAAACATTTAGCAAATAACATCATCAACGGAATATCACTCAATAATCAAATAGAGGCATTTAGGTGAAGGAAGCTTCTTGGAAAGAATGCATAGAATATAATTCTGCAAAAAAAGTTTCTCCAAATCTTGAAAGAGCAGATTCGTTAAGAGAGATAGCAGAAGAAAGAATAAGCATAATAGAAGAAATAAATCAAAGAAACTGCAACTTTGTATTTGAAGATTATTATACTTCATTATTAGAACTGTTACAAGCATTAATAATTCAGAGAGGATACAAAATATTAAATCACGTTTGCCTAGCATACTTCTTAAGAGATATCCTAAAAGAAGATAGACTATACAATATATTCGACGATTTAAGATACAAAAGAAATTCTCTTACTTATTATGGAAATAAGATGGATTTTGAAACAGCAAAAGCAACAATAAAAAATTGTAAAAATTTAATGAAAGAACTTGACCATTATTTAAATTCAACCACAAAAACAGCGTAGCTAAACAAGTTCTTTCAACTTATCAACAATAAGTACTTCAGCAAGAGTATCCATTTTACAATACTCTAACAAATCATTTCTAACTTTATCCTTATCACCAACACCAAGATAATTAACATTAAAGAAACTAACAGAAGCAAGTTCTCCACCACTAATATCTAAATCACTATAATCTCTACCAACTAAAGCAGGTAAAACATCTTTCAAAGAAGCACTCCCTTTCTGCAAAGAATTATAATAATCAAATTTTCTAAAAGGCACCCACAAATCAACAACACGAGAATTAACTCCATCTACAAAATCACTAAAAGAAGGATACAATTTCTTCAAATCTTCTAATTTACTTTTTTCAAAATTCTGATTATAAACCAACACACTTCCTTCATCTAACATATCTTCTTTCAACGTACTAATAAATTCTTCACGAGGATCTCCAGAACCATCATAAAGAAATTCCTTATGTTCTACATTTCCATCCTCATCAACAATATGCAAACTATATTGGAAACATATTTGTTCATAGGGTTTACAACCATCAAACATAGGAACAGCAGTTTGAAAACTTTCAAAATCCAAACATTGTAATGGATATTTCAATCCATCTAAAAATCCTTTCAAATTATTTTTATCAACATGAACCTTATCATTCAAATCACAATCTCTTTGAATTCCCTGTTTATCATTTAATTTAAAATCAGAAGGTATATCTCTTATCCCTTGAATTCCATCTTCAAATAACTCTAAAGACTTTTTACCTCCACGATACAGATGAAAAACATGATTCTCAGGTAAGAAATCCCAACACTCAGTTAATGGACAAGCATAAGGACTTTTACATCTAGGTCCAATATCTGCCTCAGGTATATTGCCTAACTTCATAACTTCTAATAACTCAGTTACTTTAGATTCAATACCTCCGTATAACTCTTCAACTTCAGAAGTAATATCTCTTTTACTAAATAATTTCTCAAGATCTAACTCTCCATCTCGAATATATTTATTGTTCAAATGCATAACGTAACAATTTCTAATTTTTAATCCACAACCTTCATAACAATATTTCTGAAAAGCAACATCATGCAAATTAACTTCTTTAACACTAGTTCCACTCTTAACTTCAACAATATCCCATTCATCACCAGCAGGCACTAATATATCTGCACGCGAATAACAATCACCAAATTTAAAACCAGCTTCAAACAATGGCTTTCCTTCACTTAACAATTCTTTACTTTTTTCTAAATTAGTTTTAAAATCATCAAAAGGAACTTCCACACCTTCAGGATATAGTTTGGTAGCCAATTCTCCAACTTCAGTTCCTTGTCTAAATATAAATTGAGCACGTTCATCAGGCTCAGGAATTTTATTTTTATCCTTCATTGCAGTCCAGAAGTACCTAGGACACTGCATTCCCATCAAATATTTGGATTTTGTTAACAACATATGAATTAAAATCATTCCAAATTTAAAAAGGCTAGCCAAAAAACTATTAAATCAAAACTTAAACACTAAATCTCCATGAAAAGGCCATTGTTTATCACATTTGAAGGAATAGATGGAGCAGGAAAAGACTACCAACTAAACCAACTCTCTTCATTAATAAGAGATGATGAAAATAACTTCTTAGGAGACAAATATTCTACAGTTTGGATAACCAGAGAACCAACAAAATTAACAGAATCAGGAAATACTATTGCAGACTTAATAAGAGAAAGAGACGTAACAAAAGAAGAAGCAACAAAAGGTTTCATCAATGATAGGATAGAACATTCTGAAAATTATATTAAACCAATTTTAGAACATTCCTTCGTTTTAAGTTCAAGATATGATATTTCTACTTTAGCGTATCAATTAACACAAGGAATGGACTTTGATGAATTATACTTCTTACATAAATATCATCAATCTCCAGGAACACTAACGCCAGACATTACTTTGTATTTTAATATCCCTGCAGAAGTTGGAATAAAAAGGCAAGAAAAAAGAAATGGTATTGAAGAATGTTTTGAAAAGAAAGACTTTCAAAGAGATTTAGAAGACTCTTACAAATATGCAATAGCAATGTTAAAAGAATATGATGCAAGAAATATTTTAACTATAAACGGAAATCAAAAGAGAGAATATGTAACAAATGAAATGGTAAATAAAATTCTATTATATTCCAGGCATAATCAACGTTCTTAAAAACATAATTCTTATAAAATTAAACTTCTTCTAAATCTCCATGAAAAATAGAGGTTTCACATTAACAGTCCTATTAATTCTTGCTGCAGCTATGTTTGCAAGTAATTTAGTAACTGATAATTCTAATGATTTAAGTGGGATGCAAATTAGAGAACCAGAAGAAAAGCCAAATTGTTTTTGCGAAGGAAGTCATATAATCTATTCTGACATAGTAGGTCTTCCAATGGGATATTGTAGACTAATAAGTGAAGAATGCGATTCAGAAACTTTAGCTTGTAGTGCACAATTGGGGTGCGATTACAAGTGTAGGATGCTTCCAGATATGAATACTTTTGAAATAATGGATTTTTGCGAAGGAACAAATAAATAAAATTTAATTCTCAACTTCAATTATTCTTTCCCAAGGATAATCAAAATCTCCAAAGTGTCCATAAGCAGCAGTTTCTCTGTACATTGGTTTTTTCAAATCAAAGTATTTCAAAATCTCTGCAGGTTTTAATGGAAAATTTTTCTTAACAACTTCAACTAATTCTTCTTCAGTTTTTTCAGAAGTTCCAAAACTATCTACAAAAATACTTACAGGTTCAGCAACGCCGATAGCATAACTTAATCCAACTTCACATTTTTTACAAAAATTATTAGCAACTAAATTCTTAGCAATAAATCTTGCAGCATATGCAGCACTTCTATCTACTTTGCTAGGATCCTTACCAGAAAAGGCTCCACCACCATGTCTCCCCATTCCACCATAAGTGTCTACAATAATTTTTCTTCCAGTTAAACCGGCATCAGCATAAGGTCCACCCAAAACAAATCTTCCAGTAGGATTAATGAAATAACGAGTATTTTCAGTTAAGTAATCTCCACAAACAGGTTTCTTTTATTAACAATTTTAATCCTATCAGTTACATTAGTTTCTGCTACCAATTTCAATCAAGTATTAATCTCAGAAGACTTAAACAATGATGGATACATTTCCGTTTATCTTTACACTAATACAGAATATGACAAAGATATTTATTTAGATGGAACTTGGACATATTTAGAATATTGGTATCCTCCAGAAGGAGAAGACCCATATCAAGAAATGACAATTGGAACAAACGTAACCAAAGGATACAACTATCACAGTACTGGAACAAGAGTCAGATACATGAATCAACTTCTAGATTCACCAATACCTCAAAAAGTGCATCTAAAATGGAATCCTACTTCAGAACTACAAGAACAAAAAACATATTTAATATTAAACTCAAACCACTACAAACAAAATAATGAATATTTACATTTCTCTTTAGAACAAGGTACTGGAACAATACTTACTTGGATTGGTGATGCATATGCAAGAAAACGAGCAGGAAGGATCTGGAATCAAGGAACATACATAATTTAATGTTATGTGTGTTCTTTTCTTATGATTCCACTATATGGGCAAAAACATCCGCCATATTTGTTACAAGTACCTATCCCTGAATTATTTCTTTCAAGTTCTTCAACTTTAAAATATTCACAAACTGGTTCTCTAAAAACTTTGTACCACTGATGGGTTCCTCTAAGAATACATTCTATTCCTTCAACATTAACTTGTTCAGGGCCACTATCACAAACAAAGTTTTCATCTGTTGATTCTGCCCTTGCCCATTTTTCTAATTCGGACCATTTATCCATTTTAGATCACACTTACTTTAGTTATAATAATTTCTTCAACAGGTCTATCTGCTTCACCAGTTTCAACAGCACCTAATGCATCTAAAACATCTTCGCCTGAAGTAATTTTTCCAAAAATAGCATGTCTTCCATCTAACCAAGGAGTTGGAACTAAAGTAATAAAGAATTGACTTCCTCCAGTATTTGGTCCAGAGTTTGCCATACTTAACAAACCTTTTTTATCATGAATTAATTCATCTACAAATTCATCTTTAATAGAATAATCTGGGCCACCTGTTCCCCATCTTGCCATATTAGCTACATCTTTACTTAGTGGATCTCCGCCTTGAACCATAAAATCCTTAATTATTCTATGAAATCTTTGTCCATCATAGAATCCTTCTTCAACTAATTTTTTAAAATTTCCTGCAGTTTCAGGAACTAACCCATCAAATAGCTCAAATTCCATCTCACCCATACTAGTTTCCATCTTTATTTTTGTATTATCCATTTTGCATCCTCCAACAAATACCATTATTAGCAATAAAGCCACCAATTTTTTCATACAATTATTATTAAATCACAATTTAAAAGGGTTATGGAGTTAAAATCCCAATAAACCTTAAATATATACTTTAACTAAAAAAACTCTTCAAAGGAGCTTTAAAATGACTGAAGAAACAAAATATGAACCAACAAAAGAGAGTGAAGAAGACACAATAGATTCATCCTGTGCGAATGAGAGCATTCCTTTAGGAGATTTAGAAAAAGGAATAAACAATTCAAATTCAAATACTGGATTATTAGGATTTGTTTTAGGAGCAGCAATTACTGGATTATTGGCATTTGGAATAAGTTCTTACAATCAAGAACCAGTGAAAGAATTAAACCTAATTCCTAATGTAAACATTACAGAGCCAAGATACATAACTCCAAACAATATCAGAATACAAATGAATGATTCAAACTTTAATACTCTAGAAGAAACTTATTTTCTTCACAAAGAAGATAAGAAATGGATACCTTATTTATTAAAGTACGGAGAAAAAGGAATTCCAGAAATAGTTCCCTATGAAATTAAAGAGTGGCCAGAAGAAAAAAAATGAAGATAACAAGAGAAATTGAATCCGGATTATTGAATTATAAGTCAAAATTAGAAACAATGATTCGAGATTATTCTTCTAAGCTAGTAGAGATAGATCAAAAGATGAACAAGATGGGAGAAACTGGATTGGGATTAAAAAACACCTATGAAAGATTTTTAGGAATAAAAAATGCATATCAAGATTCTTTAAATTCATTATATCAAGAATTTCCGGCACTAGATCCTAATAATAAGAATTCAACAATGACCCATATAGATAATTCTCCTCAAAGTCCATATCCTCTTTAGTATGAAAATAAAACAATTACCAGAAGATTTCGTAGTAGAAGAAATTTCTTCAATAGGTCCAAAGAAAAAAGGACCTGTTTCTTTATATTTATTAGAAAAGAATAATCTGGATGTTCTTGCAGCAAAAGGAGAAATAAGAAAAAAAATAAAATCTAAACAAGCAACAATTTCTTTTGCAGGAATAAAAGATAAAAGGGCAATAACAAAACAATTTCTAACAATAAAAGGAAAGTACGGAGATAAACTAAACTTCAAAACAAAACAGATTTCTTTAACACATCTAGGATTTACACAAAAACCTCTAAAAACTGGAGACCTAAAAGGAAATAGGTTCACAATAACATTAAGAGATTTGAACAAAAATCAAGTTAAACAAATAAAAAACAACGTAGAAAAAATAAAACAACTAGGATTCATAAATTATTTCGATTCTCAAAGATTTGGAGAAGCATTACCTGAAGAAGGATTTATCGCTAAACACCTTATGAGGGAAAACTACGAATTAGCCCTAAAAATATATTTTACCCCCACAGAAAAGATTTCTCCAGAAAGAAAAAAAGCATATGCAATTATACAAAAAAACTGGGGAAAATGGAAAAAAATACAAAATGAAATTCAATCATTAGACGGCATAAAGAATGAACTAAAAGTAATTTATTCATTAGTAGAAAACAATGATTTTCTAAAAGCATTCAAAGTAATAGATCTAAAGATAAGAGAAATACTAATGGCTTCTTATCAAAGCTATCTTTGGAACAAAGCATTATCTCAGTTCATAAAATTAAACATAGAAAAAACCAATGAAGTTGAATATGGTGCCGGTAAATTAATCTTTCCAAATTTAGAGAAAGAAGATTATGATAAAGTTTCTCACATAGTTCTTCCAATGATAGACAAAGACACTATCTTTAGAAATCCTCAAATAAAAGAAATAATGGAAAGGATTCTAAAAAAAGAAAAATTAACTCAAGAACAATTAAAATTAAAGAAAATGGGAAATGTTTTTCTTAGATCTAGACTTAGGGACATAGTAATTCATCCAAAACAATTGAAGGTAGTTTCAGAAGGAGAAGATACTGAAAATTCAGGAAAACAACAAGTAACAATTAAATTTGATTTACAAAAGGGCTCATATGCAACAGTTTTATTAAAAACGTTAGAACTTTAATCTTCTTCAATTATTCTTTCTAACGTACTATCTAGACTAGTAAGAACTTTGATAGAATCTTCAAGAAGAGTTTTATCTTCAGGATCATAACACTTTTGAGAATCTTTTTCTAATTCGTTTAAACAAGCAGAAATATAGTCTCTAGAGATATTTACGTTTCTAATATATTCATCCTTAAGATCAAAAGCATAATCATCATCAGCATCTTCTAATTTTCTAATTGCTTCTCTTGCATATTCGATACTCATTTCACTATAAACTTCTCCATTGAATGAGTCTATAGTAGGCGGTACTGCTCCCATAATCATACACCTATACATATCTGTTCTATCCATTTTTTGATTTCTCCATTTTGTAGTTATACCCCATAACAGTTCCAGCAATAACCTCTGTTAATTGTTTTGGAAGTTTTTCACAAGAATGGCTATAACAATCAATTATTCTAGAATATCCGGATTTATAATTTCTATCCAATACAACTCTAAATCCTACACTATAATTTTCTTCACAATTAATACTATTTGTAAATTCAAGAATTTCTCCAAGTCCAGTTACATGGCAGTTTCCTGCAACACAAAGATGTTCTTTACCTGTTTTTTCATCAAAATATGTTCCAGCATTTCCCACAACACTTTCAGTAATTAAGAAATCATGAAATTCGCTATTGACTAGGTCTGTTCCCAACATCTTTTCAAGATTTTTCTCTAAAATTGTAGATTTTGCCATCAATTAAATTAAGAATAAATCCTATTTAAATCTTTACTTCTTAGTGATAACTATTCTTTAGAATTATATGCCAAAACGCTTTCTGCAAGAGTTTCATATGCTAAATCAGGAATATTGTCACGATCTAACAAATCTTCAATAACAGGCTTAGAAACAGAATATCTTCTTTTACTATTAAATCTTGAAGAAATAAGAAATGAGCCAGAATAAACTCCTTTTTCACTTGGACGATTATTTGTAAACTCAAGAATTTCTCCTAATCCATCATAATGGAAGTTAAGAACCGTACAAGAAGTATCCCTATCCAAAACATCTCCAATAAAACAGTTAGAACTTACAGCTTTTCCAACATAATCAAAACAATCTTTTGCTTCTAATTTTTCAAGATTTTTTTCAATCAAGTCTTCATAACAAGTAATATTCATAAAAATATTAATACCAAAACATATAATAATGTTTCTAAAATTCAACAACCACCAGGAAGTACGGCACAAACCCTTTTTCCTTCTTTTATTGCAGAATTAATCAATTTTACAGCTTCTGAATTTTTTACAACATGTGCAACTGGCCGGTTTGGACTATTTATCTTCCATGCAATAAGAAACTCTTTAATTTCATCATCAACTTCCAACATTGCTCCAGCACCAGTACCAATCACAAAAACATCTGGTTTTTCTTTAAGCAATTCGTTAATATGTTCCACTTTTAATTTTCTGCCTTCCAAGCCTTCCCAATAATGCGCAACATTATTTTTAATTCTTAAATCGCCAAGAAATTCTTTTCCATCTGCTTTAAAACAACCATAAGTATATTCGTCAATCATACTTTTTAGACGCTAAGGAGATATTTATTGCTTTCTATCAAGGGTTCCAGTCTTTATAAGTTTCGTAGATTTCAAAGTCACTCAAGGGTCTAAACTTCTTATGGGCTACATCAAAGGTTCTATATGCTGGATCAACAAGAGTAAATCTATCCAATTTTCCAGGAATATCTATCATTGCACAAGCATGATATACGTCAGCTCCTGCATAATCTTTTCGAACAGAAACATAAGAACTTCTTATTCCAACAGAACGAGCCAAGGTAACATAAAGTGAAGCCATCTCTCCACAAACCCCTTCTCTAGTTTCAAAAACTTCAATACTATTTCTATATCCTTCTCTGCCTCTTTTTTGTTTACCGTATTTTATATTTTTTACAGTCCAATCAAATAACCTTCTTGCTTTAGTTTCATTATCTGGCGCATTGTTACAAATTCCTTCTGCAATAGTTTTCATCTTATTGTTTAAAATAAATGGAATCTTATATTCAAAACCTCTGTCTAAAATTGCAACATAATATTCATCTTCGCGAATGCCCTTATGGTTGGATCTAACTCTCTCAGTTTTAGCCTCATTTCCAGACAACCCTCCAAGATTAGACATTAAAGTTTCAAGGCCCATTTAAAATAAACCCCCATAACTTTTAGGTTTCAAATAAACTCCATTTTTCTTAATAAAGTCCACGACATTAGTTATTCCATCATCTGCAGCATTTTGTGCAGCGCACATAACATCGACCAATCCACTAATTGAACTATTTGTATCTCTAAAACTTCTATTGATGCTAGTTGCTTGTAAATAAGTAGCTAAAGTTTCATTAAGATGCAATGCATAATTGTCCATTCTTTCCTTTCCAAATGCTAGCACATTTTTCATTCCAGAACACCATTTCATCAATCCATCAACTTCACACATTGCATTTCCATTTTCATCAACAAGTTTTTCTAAAATTTCTTTAGAATCCTTAATTTCATCATACTTCATTTGAGTCCGACTAATCAAAGAACTCTTAGCTCTTTCAGAAATTCCTTCACTAAGTTTAATTTTTTCAACAAGTTCTTCTTTGTCATTAAAACCAAGTTCTAACAAACCACCCACATCTTCTTTTTTAGTTTCATAAAATTGATTTTTTTTAATCAATTCATTACTATAGTTTGTTAGCTTGTTTTCTCTTTCAACAACATGATAAAATAATTCGCCAAAATCTGAAGCTTGTTCTTCAAAGAATTCACAATATTTTCCAACCAATTCTTCAGTGCTATATCCTTCTACTCCTGAAACAAGAAATTTTCTCAGAGGTTTAAAACTCAAAAGGCCATTTTCCCCATACTTTAAAGCTCTAACAAGTCCTTTATTGAAAGGTTTCAAGTTTTCATCCCTTTTACTTATCCTATCAATTATAGAATTAAATTGATCTACATTAGAAGAGTATGCAACCATTTCTCTATGCAACAAAGAATTTTGTTTTTTATGTTCCTGTAATGAATTTTTAAATTCATCAATATCAAAATCATTTTGAACTAAACTTTCTAATTCATTAGGAATTTCAATTTTACCTTCTCCGCTAGAATATCCCCGTATATTAAACACAGAATTAATCATTATTCATCCCTCCATTTATTTTTTAAATTATTCAATGTTTCTTTCAATTTATCGTCTTCAACCAAACATTCAATCCTATATTCTAAATCTCCAAGCTGCATTTTTCCATCTTCGTTGATAATTTCAACTCTTTCACTTAACTTTTTATCAACTAAGAATGGTTTTTTATCATACCTCGTTACATCATATCTAATATCTGTATTTACACAACTGCTAACTGCATATCCAGCAACAAATATTCCTCCGTAAAACATAGCTTTTCCAAATCCGTGAAAAAAACTCATTTAATTACCTCCTGCTAAAAAGAATAATAATTCATCTAAATTGTTTTCAGCATAATCCTTTACACCATGAATTACATCTTTTGATCCGTCTCTCAAGATATCTTTCATAATTTGATATCTTTCTTCTTCAGGAAGTTTACTAATTTCTAAAATTATTCTTTCTGCATCTTCCTGAGTTGTGTCTTCCTCTAATCCTTGGTAAATAGAAACATTTCCAGAATTGTAATCTCTAGCTAAATTTTCCAAAGCATAAAGATTTTTTTCTTGATAACTAACAGTTCTAGGTTCTATGCTTTTTGTTTCAATAGTTTCTCCACCTCTTCCAAGAAGATAACTTCCAATAAGACCAGTACAAACTATCAATCCTGTTCCTCTTTTCCACCAATTTTTTTTGCTATGGCAATAATCATCCAAAAAGGCCATATCTCTCTCAAAGAAGTTTGTTTTAAAGAAGGTTATTTCGATTTTCTCGAAAAATATTCGAAAAAACATTAAATTAAACTAAATATTCGAAAACTTTTCAGAAAAAATCGCAATCGCAATTTATAAATACTTTTCACCTAACCTAAAACCATGCCAATAACTAAAAAGCATAAAGAAATAGTAAGTTCCATACTGGAAGAAGTATCTCCTAAACCAGAAGATAAAAAAATACTTTCAAAAATTCAAAAAGAAGTTTTAAACAAAATTAAACTGCCACATACAACTCCCAAAATAGGAGGTTCCGGGGCTAAAAATACTTGGTTAAAAAATACTCACGATATAGATATTTACGTTAAATTCAATTATTCTAAATATAAAGACAAATCCAATAAACTTTCAGATTTATTGCATAATGCATTAAAGAAATCTTTCTCTAAAGTAATTAGAATACATGGTTCAAGAGATTATTTTCAAATAAGTCATAAAGGATACACCTTAGAAATAGTTCCAATACTTGCAATTACCAAACCAGAACAATCCAAAAACATTACAGACTTTTCAATTTTTCATGTAAAGTATGTTACAGATAAAATAAAAAAGAATCCTAAACTTGCAGATGAAATTAGAGTTTCAAAAGTTTTTGCAAAAGCAAATAGATTTTATGGTGCAGAGTCACACATAGGAGGATTTTCAGGTTACGTATTAGAGTTATTAGTTTCAAAATACGGTTCATTTTTAAAATTTGTAAATGCAGTATCTAAGTGGAAAGCAAATACAATTATAGGAAATAAAAAAGAAGCAGAAGAATTAAACTGGGCAAAAAAACAATCACCTTTAATCCTAATTGATCCAGTTCAACCAGAAAGAAATGCAGCTGCAGCATTATCAAAAAAACAATATAAAAATATTATCTCAACTTGTAAAAAGTTTATCAATTCTCCAAAACCAGAAAATTTTGAACTCCAACCAGTAGATATAAATAAATTACAAAAGAAAGGAAACTTAACAATAATAGGGGCAAAACCATTAACTGCTAAAAGGGACGTAGCAGGGGCAAAAGCACTAAAGGCTTTTGAATTTTTAGTAAAACACTTAGCACCCTTTGAAGTCACAGATTCATTTTTTGATTATGATGATAAAACTGCAACATATTATATTTCAACTAAAAAAACAGAAATTCCAAAAGAATATACTCACTATGGGCCACCTTTAGATTTCAAAAAAGAAATAAATGCATTCAAAAAAGCAAATAAAAATGTAAAGATAGATAAAAAACAAAAGAGAGTTTATGCAATAAGGAAAACAAAGAACCCTGATTTAAATTCTTATATCAAAGATTTATTAACACAAAAAGAAGTCAATGAAAGAATTAAAGATATCTTTCTAATGTGTTAAATTTGGGTGATCATCATAAAACAATCTTCTTTGTTTACTTTCATCAAAAATTAAAGTCCCTTGTCTCAATCCTTCCGATGTTGGAGAGCTAGGCACAATATGGTGATCAAAGCACCTACATTCATATCCTTCCTCTTCATCCCCAATTAAAACAATCTCAGAATCATAAGGTGCTGGTTCGCCACCAATAAGTCTTTGAGTTCTAGTTGCAGGTGAACCGCATCCGTGATAATCACAAACACCTCTTAATTTATACACTTCATCAGCCATACTCAACAAATAATCCATTTTTCCAAAAGGTTCTCCTCTAAAATCTAAATCTAAACCGCCAACTACAACATTAACATTATTTCCAATTAATTCCTTAACTACTTCCTCAATTCCTCCATGAAAAAATTGAGATTCATCAATTGCAACCAACATAGACGCAGGATTCATTTTTTCTAGAATTTCATATGGACTTTTTTCATCTGCGAATTTACAGTCATAAGATAATGATCCAAATCTAGAACTAACTACTGGGTCTCGTGTATCTAATACTGGCTTAAAAATATCAAACTTAACTTCTTCAGGCAAATAATTTAGTTTATCCACCCGATTTAACAATTCTCTAGTTTTTCCACTTTTCATGGGCCCACAATATATCTCAAGAACTCCTGGTTTAATCACTGGATAATATTTATGCATAAAACAAAAATAGTGAACTAACTTAATAATCTTAGTTGTTTTTTATAATATATATTTAATCAAGAATTTCTTAAAAGATAAACCCCACCCAAACTTATATATATTAAACTCTCTATGGTTCAAGCATGGGAGAGGGCGCAAAACAATATCTTTTTCAAGATATGAAGATCAAACAGGATTCTATATTTGACTTCGGAGAGCTATATCAGAGACTTTTTGCTTGGTTCGAAGTTATGGGTTATGATTTCTATGAAAAATCTTATGAAAAGTTTGATTTAGGCGGAGCAACAAATCTAAAAATATTTTGGGAAGCAACAAAAAAAGTAGATGGCTATACTAAATTTGTAATCGAGCCAAGTTTTTTTATCATTGGATTAAGTAAAGTTGAAATAGAAAAAGACGGGTTAAAAATCAAAACAAACAAATGCACAATGGAAATGCGTATCTCTGCATATTTGATTAAGGATGTAGAAGATAAAATGAAAGGTTCTGTAGGCAATTTGGGAAGACATATTTATGAAAAGTATGTAGCAAAAGATAGGTTAGACGATCATGAGTTAAGACTTTACGAAGAAGCACATTTATTCATGGATGAAATAAAATCTTTTGTAAGCATGCACAAATTCTAAAATGAAAATTTCTAAAAAACAAGGAATTCTTTTTGCAATCTTATTATTAATTTTAGATCAAATTTCTAAATTCTTTATAATTAAAAATTCCACATACATCTCAAACACAGGGGCAGCATGGGGAATATTAAGCAATTCACAGTATTTACTAATAATAATATCCTTGATAGTAATCTTTTACACTCTTAGATATTTTTCATATCACCCATTAGCGCTTTCATTTCTTTTAGGAGGAACACTAGGAAACTTAACAGATAGAATTTTTAGAAAAGAAGTAATTGATTTCATCAACATAAGAATCTTCAATTATCCATTATTTAATTTAGCAGATGTATTTATCACAATAGCAATCACATTATTGATAATAAAAACAATTAAAGAAAAATAATCACCAGTCTCTTCTATTTTTGCCTTCAATATTTTCAAGTCTTCTACTTACATTATCAAGTCTGCTACTTATCAAATCAAGTTTACTTAAAATTAATTGAACATCTTTATCAGAAACATTAGATCTAATTCCTTCACCACTCACAATTCCTCTCGGTTGATGAACTTCGGGAACATGAAATTGTTCCATTTCTTCACTTCTAGCACTAGGATAATTTCCAAAATCTTGAGGTTCTTCGATTCTAGGCGCACCCCACCCACTTTCATCTAGATTAAAATCTGAAGGAAGTTCAGGAATAGATTCCTCTCTTTTACCGAATAACTTACTAAATATCCCCATTTAAACACCTCTTTACAACAACATTTATAAATTTGCATATATAAAAGATTTTTGTAACAACTCCACAAGAGGAATTCTATGGCAGAACAAAAAAAAGAGGAAAACACAGAAGATTATTTTACAGAAAACTTAGCTGGAGGCAAGTTTGGTGGTAAGGCAAGATATAGATTATTAGTAGACTCTCCTCAATCTGGTGTAGAAGCAAAATATTTTTCAGTATTAAGAGCATTAACAAATAAAACTCCATTTGGAAGAGGAATTTCTGGAGACGATGGTTACGTTGTAAAAACAAAAGACATCTACACTGCAGGAGAAACTTCATCTTATTGGGGAGCAGTAGAACAAAAAAAAGGAGCACAGATAGATAAGTTTCAACAATTAATGCAAAATGTTGGTGGAATGGTTAAAGCACTATTTCAATTATTAAGAGATTTAAGAATTCTAGAAGAACGTCTTCAATTTTATGAAGATTCAAATAAGGGAGACAAAAATGCAGAAGTTCACTTAAAGTCAGTTTGGGTAGACGTTGTTGAAGGTGGATCTCAAAACGCAACATCCGTTATTGGATTATCTGGTCAGCCAGGATATGCAACATTGCCAGATTTATTTTTCTCAGTACATCCTAAAACAGATAAAGATGTAGATAAAGAAGTAAACAAACTAAAAGAGTCTCATGGAATAAATAAAAAAGTTAGACAAATTCTTGGAAGGAAATTAAAACAATATTTAATTTGGAAACAAAAAACAGAGAAAGAATTATCTGTGGGTCAAAAATTCAAATTAGGATATTTAAGACAACATTATTCAGTAATCAGATTATACTTAGGATGGTTAAGACCATACTTGAGAAACATTAAAAGGTTACAAATGAAAACAGAAGGAATTGCAGAAGATAAGGATCTTGCAGCTGCATTTGAAACAAGCAAGTTAGAATTAGAATTTTTAGCAATAAGGACTAAATTTACAAAAGATACGGACAGAGGCGAGATAGATGCAAAATTCAATGAAATCTTTCCAGTAATAAGAGTTAGAATTAATTTCTTAGCTATACCTCAAATGGCATATCAAAACGAAGGTCAAAGAGGAGCATTACATAGTGGACAAGCAGAAATATTGATTGATGGAGCATCACTAACAAAACAACAACTAGAAGATTACAAAAAAGGATTAACCGAAGACGATATGGATTTATTGGAAGAAGTAGATTCATCAATTGCAGCCATGAGGGATGAATTAACATATTATCTAAAAAAAGCTGGAGGGGCATTTGATATTCAAAAAGAACCTCCAAAAGAAGAAGAAAAGCCAGAAGGAATGTTAAAAGGCGCATTTGAACCATTCATAGCATTAGGTGATTTCTTCAAAGAATTTGCAGGAATTGAATTTAAAGAAAAGAAAGACGGACCATCGGATGCAGAAAAGGGCGCAGCAAAGTTTTTTGCAAAATTAGATTCATATCTAGCATATTACATTTTCAAGAAAGAAAATGGAATGATTACAGAATAAAAACGTTTTTTAATCAACTAAACTACATAATAACATGATTTTTGATACAGATTACTGGAATGCTTTAAACAAAAAAGAAAAAGAAACAGTTAATCTTAATCCTAACCAATTAGGTTATTCTTTAGGAGGAGATCCTCTAAAAAATTTAAGGGCAGGAATAGGAGTAGGTGCACAAAATATTGAACTTACTTTTTTTAATTCTCCAGGGAAAAGTTCAAGATCTCAAGGACAACCTTCTCCAGAAGCAATTGGAAAAGTAGAAAGACAAGAATTAAAGGAACTTGCAAAAGTAAATGAAGTGGGGGTTACAATTCACGCAACACCAAATATGGGTGGAGGCGGAGGTTCTTTCTCAGGGTTTACAGGCCAAGGATTTTCAGAAGATGCAAGACAAAAAGCAATTGATGAAATGAAACGTACTGCGGAGTTCACTGCAGATGTAACTGAAGGCGGTCCAATGGTATTGCATATTGATGGTTTTGAAAGACCTATTTTTGCTGCAGGAGTTAAGGAAGGTGCAAAAGAAGATACCTTCAAGAGTTATGAAGCAGAAAAAGAAAAAGCCCCATTACACTTCGTAGATAAAAAATCAGGAAAAGTTGTAGGATTAAGTAGGGAAGAAGAAATTGTTTCAGCAGAGAGAGATGATAATGGAGACATCATTATTGAAGATGGAAAAGTAAAACTAAAAACTGAAACATTTAATCAAGCAGTTGAAAATTACAAATTATTAGATCAAAAAGAAAAGAAGAAGTATTCTAATGAAATTGATTATTTTTACAAAGGAGTAAAGAGGGGCCAACAAGAAATTCAAGAAGGTGAAAAATTCAGATATATTGATAGAGCAAAAGATGCAGGAAACATGGAAAAAAGATATTCTGGATTAATTGAAGCATATGATTCAACAAAAAAATCAAAACAACAAGTTCTTGCAGAAGTTTTAGCTGAACAAGAAAAAAGTTTTATGGTTGGAGGTAAGGAAGAAATGGATCAATTATTAGAAGATCCAACAAAATATCTAAAAGAAAAACAAGAGATGTATGCTAATGAAAGAAAAATCTGGCAAAATGCAGCTGCAGGCGAAGAAAGAAAAATTCATGATGCACAAAAAGAGTTAGAGGATTATCAAGATATTACTACTTATGGTGTTGCAAAAGAAGCAGACACAATAGCACAATCTGCAATGCAAGCATTTGAAATAGAAAAGAAAAGAAAATTAAAAAAATCTCTGTGGGTTGCTCCAGAAAATTGGGCAGTTGAAAGATATGGTTCTCATCCTAAGGAATATAGAAATATTATTGAAAAATCTAGAGAAAACATGGCTCAAAGATTAATCGATCAAAAGAAAATGAATCCAAGTCAGGCAAAAAAAGTAGCTGCAGACCACATCAGAGGAACCTTTGATATTGGACATTTAAATATGTGGAAAAAACATTTTGGTGGAGATGATAAAGAATTTGCAAAATGGATGAAAAAAGAAATTAAACCTTTAGTAAAAGATAAAATAATTGGTCATGTCCACATAGCAGATAACTTTGGATACCACGACGAACACTTAGAATTGGGAGAAGGAAATGCGCCAATTAAAGAATTCTTAAAAGTTCTAAAAGAAGAAAAATTTGAAGGAAAACAAATTGCAGAACCAGGTGGCCAAAGAGAAGGACAATTACACAGGGCTTGGACTTCAGCATTACAAATTGGAGGCTCACCAATTTACAGAATAGATTCTTCAGCACGTTCTTGGACAGACATAGGGGGTTCTTATTTTGGACGAACACAATCCCCTTCATTCTTTGTAGGAGATTATGCACCCACTAAAGATTGGTCTTCATGGTCAGAAGTTCCATTAGAGTAATTATTCAAAACCTGGCTTATTGAAGAATTTTTTAATTTTAAATTTAGTTTTTGTTATTTTATAATTCACTCTTTGTTTAAACAATCTAATTCTTTCATTACGTTCTCTCTTAACACCTTCTACATATCTCTGTGCAGAACTTGAAGCAGGTATAAAATGTCTAAATATTTTAAAGAAAATACTAACAAATAATAAAATAAATAATGAGGTAATTGCAGTATCTCCATCAAAAGGAATATCACTATACACTAAAACTACTGCAACAAATGAAAATACACTCAAAAATATTGAACTACTCAAAAAGAAAGAAAACTTTTCATCAACTGTGTGAAAAAAGTCAATAAACATTAAACTAAATGCAACAACACCCACAGCTAAGGCAGTCATTGTTTTATAAAATGCAGTTGTTCCGAATATATCAAAACCAGTTAAACCAAATTCATTATACACATAAGTGGCTAAGTGCGCAGTAACAAATAACAATACAATACAATTACCATAAGCACTATCCCAACTAATGCTTTCATCTTTATTTCTTCCAAAATAAATTTGAACTAAGAACATAGTAATTAACAAAGGAATTAAAATCTCTAGAGTTTCTTTTCTACGAATGGTTAAAATCACCATATCCATAAACCTAGGAAGTACTACACTTACAAAATATTCCTTAAAAGTGAGTAAACCATCTACAAAACTCATTTTAACACCTCTATAAAAATACAAGACTTTTAACTTATAAATATTCTGTTAAACTCAAAAGTTAAACTTAAATATTCAAAAACACTAAAATACTTAGATGAATCAAAAAAAATTAGGGGTAACAGTACTAATCTTATCGTTATTAATTGGTTTTGTACTAATAGATTTTATTGCAGAAACTCAAGATTTTAGTGAGCAAGAAGGATGTTTTCAAGATGAAAATTGTGAAAATGCAGCAGTCGCATTAACATCTTCGCATCTAGGAATTGGAATTATTTTCTCATTATTCTCTTTAGCATTGTATCTTATAGTCTTTAGTAAAAGTGAAGATTTCTGGTTAAAGAAACTAGAACAACAAAGACAGGATTTAACTGAAGATGAAAAATGGAACATCATTAAATTAATGTTAGATGAAAATGAATTAAAGGTAATCAAAGAAATAAAAAAACAACCAGGAATAACCCAGTTCACATTAAGATTAAGAACAGATCTTTCTAAATCCAAATTAAGCGATATCCTTTCAAGATTTGAAAAGAAAGGGTTAATCGAAAGACAAGTAAAGGGAAAAACTTTAGCAGTTTTTCTAAAACCTTCATTTTAATCTCTAAGAACGGAAAAAAGTTCAAATTAAGCTTCTTTTTAAAATTTAAACCACTATGTTGCCTCCGTTCTAAAACATAAGTATTAATAAACAAATTTCTTATTTTTCAACATTAGATTATATCTAAAAATTAAAAGGAGAGATACAATATGGCAAAAGACAGAGGTAAAAGAGTCAAAATAGAATTTGACGAAATTAGCTTGTGGAAAGCAGGCACAATTATCTTTGGTATTTTATTCATTCTTTGCTCAATGAAGGGAGGATCAGATGCAGGCGTAGGAGATGTTCCTACAATCGAAGCACCAACACCTTCCCCTCAAGCAGCACCAACACCATCTGCACCAGTAGATATTGAAGTTGGTGACGCATATGTTAAAGGTAAAAAAAATGCTAAAGTAGAAATTATAGAGTTTTCAGATTTTGAATGTTCTTTTTGTGGAAGATTCTACAGTCAAACATACGGACAAATCTTAGAAAACTATGTAGACAAAGGTAAGGCAAAATTTGCTTTCAAACATTTACCATTACCATTCCATAGTAATGCACAAAAAGCATCAGAAGCTACAGAATGTGCAGGTAAAATTGGAGGAGACGATAGTTTCTGGGGAATGCACGATGCAATCTTTGATAATCAGGCAAGCGGTATGAGTGTATCACAATTAAAAGGATACGCAGCAGACTTAGGTCTTGACCAAGGAGACTTCGATTCATGTCTTGATAATGGAGATATGGAATCAAAAGTTAAAGCACATGCAGCAGAGGCAGCTAAACTTGGAGCTAGTGGAACACCTACATTTTTCATTAATGGTGTGAAATTAGTTGGAGCACAACCTTACGCAGCTTTCGAAGCAGCAATAGAGGCAGCTCTTTAAGTAAATAATTTTGGTTAGGGGGTCTTCCCCTTTCCTTTTTTTCCAAATGTCAAAAATAAAAACAGCATTAAATTCAACAAAAACAGTTTTATCTAAAAAGAAATATTTTCTAATATTTTTTGTAGTTTCATTTTCATTATTTTCATTAAGTATTCTTTCAAAAAATTATCAACTGATTACTCATTCATTTTCAAATTTATCTTTAATTCAATATTCTAAATTAATAGGTTCACTTTATGTTGGAGGAATTACCTTAAATGAAATTCATTCAAGCATAATCTTAATTTCAATAAGTTTACTTTTAGGAATAACTGTAGCGTTAATGACTTTCAAAATAAATTCTAAAAATGCATTAACTCCCAGACTAAACAAAACTGGAACTGTTGGAGCAGTATTGGGGATGGCTACACCTGTTTGTGCTCCTTGCGGCATTGGTTTACTTTCCATGATAGGACTTGGAGGAGTATTAACTTATCTTCCTTTTCAAGGAACAGAATTAGGAATAATGAGTATCGGTCTTCTAACTTATTCTATTGTTCATATTGGCGGAGATATTGAAGAATGCAAATCTTGCCAAATAAATCTAAAAAAATAAACATAATCTTTATATAAACCCAAACCAACTCTCAATTAAGGTGAAATTAAGTCTAAAAAGGGGTAAATTATCTTCTATAAAACAAGGAGACCTATTTGTAATTCTATCTGAAGAGCAAATAAAAAATATAAGGAAGAAGCCAAAAACATTCTTAGAAACACAAATTGCTTCTAAAATTCCAAAACAACAATTTGAAGGAAAATCTTCTCAAAAAGCATTAATTAATTCAGACAAATTAAGATTTCACCTATTTGGAATAGGAAAAGAATCAGAAATAAACCGAGAATCAGTAAGAAAAGTAGCAGGATCAATTTCAAATTATTCTTTAGCAAATAAAATCCAAGAATTCACAATCAACTCAGAAGTTTCAAAAGTATCTAATTTTCATTCAGTAGAGTCAATAACTGAAGGAATTCTTTTAGGACAATATAGGTTTGATAAATATAAAACAGAATCTAAAACAAAATTGAAACAAGTTTCAATATTAACTAATTCAGAAGAAAAAGGATTAGATAAAATAATAAAAGAATCTACAATAATTTGTAACTCTACAAACTACGTAAGAGATTTACAAACAGAAAATGCAGATGTAGCAACTCCATTATATTTAGAAAAACAAGCAAGAGATATAGCAAAGAAACAAAAATTAAAAATTAAAGTTCTAGACGAAAAAACCTTAAAGAAAATAGGCGCAGGATTAATTCTTGCAGTTGGAAAAGGAAGTAAATATCCTCCAAGAATAATAACTTTAGAATACAAAGGAAATCCTAAATCAAAAGAAAAATTAGCAATTGTTGGAAAAGGAATAACTTTTGATAGTGGAGGAATTAACCTAAAACCTACAGGTTACATAGAAACTATGAAGACAGACATGTCTGGAGCAGCTACAGTTTTAGGTACAATTCAGGCCGCAGCAAAATTAAAATTAAAGAAAAATCTAATAGCTGTAGTTTCAACTGCAGAAAATGCAATCGGTTCAGCAGCATATAAACCAGGAGATGTATTCAAATCTCTTTCAGGTAAAACTGTTGAAATTGGAAACACTGATGCTGAAGGAAGATTAGTTTTAGCAGACGCATTAACTTACATAGAAAAGAATCTAAAACCCTCAAAGATAATTGATATAGCGACATTAACTGGCGCAGTATTAGTTGCATTGGGAGATTATGTAGCAGGGATGACTAGCACAGATTCAAAAATGATTTCATCATTAAAGGAAGCAGGTGAAAATACTCACGAAAGAGTTTGGGAACTTCCACTATACAAAGATTATATCAATGAAGTAAAAAGCGATATTGCAGATTTTAACAATATGAATTATGGAAGAAACGCAGGATGCATAATGGCTGCGGCATTCCTCTCAAAATTTGTAGAAAAAACGCCTTGGACACATTTAGACATTGCAGGCACCGCATGGTTAGATAAGCCAAGAGATTATTATCAAAAGGGGGCTACAGGTTTCGGAGTTAGATTACTAATTGAATATCTAAAAAACAATTAATTTATATAATTTCCAAATTTAATATTTAAGGATGAAAATTCCAATAAAAAAGAGAGAAAACAAAAATTTATCTAATTTTCTTTTCGAAGATTTGAAGATATCTAGAAAGTTTGCTAAATTAATGTATCAAGAATTTGGTAAATTTATTTCGTCCATGGTTCTCTTTGGTTCAGCAACAAAGAACATTCCAAATCCAAAAAGAGATATTGACATCTTAATTGTGTTAGACGATACTAGGATTCAATTTACTCAAGAGTTAGTTCAAACTTATAGAATCATTTTAGAAAAAACAATTGCAAAGGTTGATCCAAGAAGACTACATATTCAAACCATGAAGCTAACTTCATTTTGGGAATACGCAAGAGCAGGAGATCCAGTTGCAATTAATATTTTACGTTCAGGTGTAGCATTAATCGATACAAACGTATTTGATCCATTACAAGCACTTTTAGAACAAGGAAGAATAAGACCTTCACAAGAATCAGTTTGGACTTATTATACAATGGCTCCAGCATCACTTAGACGTTCAGAACAACATCTTTTAACTGCGGCAGTTGATTTATACTGGGCGGCAGTTGATGCAGCACACGCAGCATTAATGCACGCAGGACAGATTCCTCCTTCACCAGACCATGTAGCAGAAATGCTTCAAGAAAAATTAAATGCTCCCCATCAAGTTTCTAGAAAATCATTAAGAACCATGAAAGAACTTTATACAACTTTCAAAAAAATTGTTCACAGGGATATTAAATCAATTTCAGGAAAAGATTATGACATTTACAAAAAGAAAGCAGAAGATTTTGTGGATGAAATGAAAGAATTCTTAGAACATCATCCAAAAAATTAATTTAGATATTTTTCCAAAAAACTTTTTCTCATATTTTCTATCACTGTAACATCTCTCGCTTCAATTCTTTTTTCAACAGCTTCCTCAGCTAAATCTAAATAAGCAAAATCTGTAGAAAGATACAATATCCCTTCAAAAAGATTATTAAAAGCAAAATATTTTTCCAAACCCAATGTTTTTTTAAAACTATGGCCCATAACACTTGAACAACTAGTTTCCCATTCCACCTTTTTTAAATTAATCTGAGGATAATTTGTAGTTTCTTCTTTGAGGGCATCATTGTTCAAAAAATTAGTATCTGGTGTGAAAATCATAGGTTTTGTTTTATTTGTAAATGGGTTATAATCTCCTACAAGTTCAAAAAAATGTTCCAGTTTACCAGAAACAACAATGGAGCGCAACCGCTTAGCTTTTCCACCAATATCTTCAGCAAGATGTTTCACAAGAATATCATACTTGTCTTCAACAATTCTAGCAAATTTATTCAAATCTCTAGACTTATCTAATTCTTTCTCAAGAATAATATAATTATTACAAATCTCATCTAAATAAGACATAAGTAATAGAATTAATCTGATTTAATATAGATATAGTAAATATAAAATAATAAATAAAAAAGTGGGGATTTCTCCCTACTTTTTATAAGAATCGCCTAAAGCCTGTAATAACTTATTTGCAAAAAGTTCTTCTTTGTCTTCTGGAGTTACTTTAATGCCCATTTCTTTAGCAGCATCTTCTGAACTACCCATAAGGAAGGTTTGAGTTATTCCGCCAATAGCTTCTTCAAGTCCGCCAAGTATTTTTCCTCTAGGTTGCATACTTCTAGGAAGATCTTTAATTTGTTCTAAAGCAGCATTATAATTAGTTACTCCTTTGATAAGTTGTGTTTGGTAGGGTTGAGAAAAAGCATTCATTTTCTTTTCACTTACTCCACCAAAATAAGCTACAATAGCTTTATTCAAATCCTTTGCAAGATCTCCAGGTTCTGCAGTACCTGTTTCAGCTTTTTCCAATATTTTTCCCATTGAATTATATGCTCCTTTAAGAGAGTCAAATTCAGGGGTTGCTTTTTTAGTTTCTTTAGTCATTTTATAATTAATCTCCTAGTAATTATTATATTATCCCCTAAATTAATAACTATTTAAACCTTTCTATTTGTATTTACTGTTAAGTAACAAATATCAAAAAGTCTCCGAAAAAATATAAATCTCTCGTAAATTTTCCGAACAAAAACCATTATAAATCTATTTTAATCAACAGCTATAAGGGCCAACGAGTCAATCAAACACCCCTTTAAAATAAAATGAAACCAGACTGTTTTGTAGTACATTACGCAGAGATTGCAATCAAAGGAAAGAATCGACCACTTTTCGAAAGAATTCTAATTGAAAATATAAGAAAATCAATCAAAGGATTAAAGGCATTGGGGGTAAGAAGAAGATATGGAAGATTAATAGTTGAATTAAAAGAAGACTCAAAATTAGATGAAATAGAACAAAAACTAAAGAAAGTTCCAGGAATAAGCTCATTCTCACCAGCAATAAAAACAAATCATGAGCTAGATAAAATCAAAGACGCTTCATTAATCCTAATGCAAGAAGCAACTGAAAATTCTTTTTATATTAAAGTAAAAAGATCATACAAAAAGTTCCCATTAAAGTCTATGGAAATTTCAAAAGAAGTAGGAACGCATCTAGGGAAAGTAAAGGGAAAAATTGTAGACTTTGTTACACCAGAAATAACCCTTTTCATAGAGATAGTTGAAAACGGAGCATATGTTTACACAAAAAAAGTCCAAGGAATAGGTGGACTTCCAGTAAGTGTTTCTGGAAAAGTGATGGTTTTACTTTCAGGAGGAATCGATTCTCCAGTTGCAGCTTATTTAACATTAAAAAGAGGGTGTAAAAATATTTATGTTCATTTCCATTCAGAACCATACACAAAAGAATCATCAAGAAAGAAAGTAGAAGAGTTAGCTAGACAAATAGCAGAACATCAAAACGAAACTAAAATATTTATGGTTCCTTTAATTGATATTCAAAAAGAAGTAATGACTAAAACAGATAAAAAATACAGAATAATCCTTTACAGAAGATTCATGTTTAGAATTGCAGAAGCACTAGCAAGAAAGAGTAAGGCAAAAGCATTAGTTACTGGGGAAAACTTGGGACAAGTTGCATCACAAACAATTGAAAATATTCACGCAATACATTCAACAATCAATATGCCAGTAATACAACCCTTAATCACATTTGACAAACAAGAAATAATTAACTTAGCAGAAAAAGTAGGAACTTATGAAAAATCAATTGAACCTCATGACGATTGTTGTTCTTTATTCGTACCTAAACATCCTGCAACAAAATCAGATATTAATAAAGTAATAGAAGAAGAATCAAAATTAGATGTCGAAACATTAGTTAAAGCAGCAATAAAGAAAACAGAGAAAGTTTCAATAAACAATCCAGATAATTAATTCTTTATAAATCTCCGTAAACCTTCCGAATATTTCTAAGAAACTTACTTAAACTATTATACGCTCTAAAAAAATAAGTTTGGGGGTCAAAATGGAACTTGAAAACATAGTAGAAAATTATTCAAAGAATCTACTATCAATTTGCCAGAGGATCACAAAATTAGGATAGATCACGATAAGTTCTATCCGAAATAAAAAAATGAAACTAATAAGTAGCGGAAACAGAAAGGGAAGATTTTATTATTTATTTAATAAAGAAGATAATTTTTTTTTCAAGATTCCCAAAATTTTTAATTGGATGCGGTTTTGAAAATTTAAAAGAATACGAAGATTATCAAGAAAATACTCCAGATATAAGAACTTTTGAAAATAAAATTGAACATTTTAAAAATGAAAGCTATGATATTGATGTTATATTTACCCATAATAGCATAGTATTAATCATAAGAACAGACGAAGATAATAAAGAAAATCTAAATATGGGAATTAAAAAACTAGCTTTTGAAAATAATTAATTCGAGTAAAATGTTTTTTCACAAAGAGGACAATAGTACTGCTGTTTCCAATCTACTTGGATTTCTTCATAGTAAGTAGGTTGTACAGTAGTCATAGAATCATAAGGCAAATTAGTTTCACAATCAATACAATATAAATCGGAATTTTCATTAGAGGCCATTTTCTCAAAACTGACTTTCCTCACAAAATAAACAAATTCATCATCAATTCCAATTTTGCTTTCAAGATCGTCATTATTGTCCATTTAAATTATTTAATCAAAGAAATATTTAAGGATTATTGTTCAAAATCCAACATATTTATAAATATCCAACCCATGATTATTTTATGAAAAGAGAGAGTGTGATTTCTTTAAAGAACGTTTGGAGATCTTATCAGATGGGAGATTCAGTTCTTCATGCAGCTAAACAAATAAATTTAGAAATTCCAAAAGGAGAATTTATTGCAATTGTTGGTCCAAGTGGAGCAGGAAAAAGCACAATCATGAATTTAATCGGTTGTTTAGATATTCCAACAAAAGGAAAAATTTCTTTAGACAACAAGGATATTTCAAAATTAAAAGAAAGCGATTTATCAAACATCAGAGGAAAAAAAATAGGTTTTGTATTTCAACAGTTTAATCTTTTGCCTTCATTAAGTGCATTAGAAAATGTCTATCTCCCAATGTCTTTCCAAAACACAGATAGAGTAAAGGGAATAAAGAAAGCAGAACAACTACTAAAAAAAGTAGGCATGTCCCACAGACTTCATCACAAACCTTCAGAACTTTCAGGAGGAGAAAGACAAAGGGTATCGATTGCAAGATCTTTAGCTAATTCTCCAGAAATAATTTTAGCAGATGAACCAACTGGAAATTTAGACACCAAAACAGGAAAAAATGTGATGGATTTACTTAATGAGATACATCAAACAGGTTCAACAGTAATTTTAATTACTCATGATCTTCATTTAGTGAAACATGCAGAAAGAATAATATTTTTAAAAGATGGAATCATAGAAAAGATAAAGAATAATGGTAAAAGAGGTAAATAATTATTTGAGAGTATTCTCAACACTATTAATAGTTCTATTAGTTGCACCTATAATCTCTGCACAGAGCATTCAAATAGGTTTAATCAATCAAGATCCTGATCCTGTTCATGCAGGTTCAGTTGTAGAGGTTAAATTTAAATTAGAAAACTTTTGGCAAGAAACAAGGGAAGAAGTGATCGTAGAAATAATTCCCGAATATCCATTTTCATTATATTCTGGCTCAAAAACAAAAAATATTGGTGTTCTAGAGGGAAGACAATCAGGCAGCGACGCAGTAATTGTAGATTATCAAATTAAAGTAGATGAACACGCAGTAGATGGAGATCAAGAAATTAAAGTTTCTTTAAGAATTGGAGAAACAGAATGGATATATGAAGATACTTTCTATATTGATGTTAAAAAAGAAAAATTAAATCTTAAAACCTACATAAGAAGTAGTGAATTAATCACTCCGGGTTCAAAAGGAAAAGTTTCAATAGAACTTGCAAATGCCGGAGGATATGATATTGAATTTTTAGAATTAACCTTATTGCCTTCTGAAGATTACAAACTACTTTCAACAAGCAATTATGCTTACATTGGAGATCTAGATTCAGATGATACAGAAAGTGAAGAATTTCAAATTTATGTTTCAGAAGAAATTTCAGAAGTAAACCTTCCAGTAAAAGTAGTTTACGAAATAAACGATTACACTTACGAATCAGAAGAATCATTAAAACTTCAATTACTAACCAAACAAGAAGCAATAAATATTGGATTAATTAAAGTTAGTTACGCAAAACAAATCTGGTTAGGTATTTTAATTGGACTAATTCTCCTTTTCATATTCAAAAAATTTAAGAAATGATTAAGGACAATCTTAGAGTAGTTTATTCTTCTCTGAAAAGAAGGAAGCTAAGAAGTTGGCTTACACTTGTAGGAATTTTAATAGGTATAACTGCAGTAATTACTTTAATTTCACTAGGAGAAGGTATAAGGGGAGCAGTTACCTCGCAATTTGATTTTCTTAATCCGGAAGTTTTAACAGTTAGGGCAGAAGGTATAGCTCTAGGTCCGCCAGGTTCTGGCGTTTCAAATCCATTACAAGAAAAATACATTAAAGATATTGAAAAATTAAAAGGGGTAGATTTAGCCATAGGGCGTATCATCGAAGATTCGCAAATAAGATTCAATGGCAGAAGCCATTTTTCCTTTGCCATAAGTTTTCCAAAAAATGGAGATAAGGATATAATAAAAAAAGTAGTTCAATTAGAGGTTGAAAAAGGAGAGATGTTAGATTCTTCAGACACTTACAGAATTGTAGTTGGGAGCGATTATTCCAAGTCAGATATGTTTGGAAAAGCTGTAGAATTGAGAGATGAATTAGAAATTGAAGGAAAAAAATTCAAAGTTAAGGGAATTTTAGAAAAGAAAGGGAGTTTCATAGTAGATCACGCAGTAATAATTAATGAAGATCCTCTAAAAGAGTTATACAATCATGAAGACACCTATGAGTTAATTGTAGTAAAGGTTGAATCAGAATCACAAATTGAACAAGTAAAAGAAAGACTAGAAAAATATCTCAGAAAAGAAAGAGATGTAGATGAAGGGGAAGAAGATTTCACTGTGAGTTCACCAGAAGAAACTTTAAAATCCTTAGACAGCACATTATTCGGAATTCAATTATTCATATATTTAATAGCAGCAATTTCAATTTTAGTTGGAGGAATAGGGATTGCAAACACTATGTATACTTCAGTTTTAGAAAGGACAAGAGACATTGGAGTGATGAAAGCAGTAGGTGCAAAAGATTCTCAAATAACTGCATTATTTCTTTTAGAATCAGGATTGTTGGGATTAGTTGGGGGAATAGTTGGAATAATTTTTGGAGCATCTACCTCAGTAGTTCTAGCAAAAATAGGAAATAAATTTCTTTCAGAAGGATTAATTCAAATCAATTTACCTTTAGAATTTATTTTAGCAACTCTAATTTTCTCATTCTTAGTTGGCGTAATCTCAGGAATAGTTCCTGCAATAAAGGCTTCAAGATTAAAACCCATTGATGCCCTGAGGTACAGAAGATGATTAACCAACATTTATTAAAAATTTCACTTTCAAATTTAAAGAAAAGAAAATTAAGAAGTTTTTTAACAATTCTTTCAGTATTCATAGGGGTAACAGCATTATTTGTATTAATCAGTTTTGGACAAGGATTGGTTGGTTTTGTTGATGATTTTGCAACTAAAATGGGTGATGATAAAATTATTGTTCAACCAAAAGGAACTGGTTTTGGTCCACCTTCTCCAGACTCAAACATTGTGTTTACAGAAAAAGAATTAAATTTTGTAGAAGATATTTCTGGAGTAGAAGAGGCATCTGGAATTTATTTTGACATAGCCGAAGTAGAGTTTGAAGAAAGAAAAAAATATATTTACATAATTGGATCAGATATCAAAGAACACAAAAAATTAATTGAAGAGGTTTATAGTTTAGAAATTGAAACAGGGAGAGAATTAAAAGGAAAAGAAAAGAAAGATGCAGTTTTGGGTTATGGATATTCAAGTGATGATGGAACATTTCCTAATGAAGTAAAACTAGGAGATAAGCTTTTAGTAAATGGGATTGAAGTAAAAGTAAAGGGATTTTATGAAGAAGTTGGAAATCCTGTAGATGATTACAATGTTTATTTAACCTTAAATGGATTTGAAGAAATTTTCTCTCCAACTGCTTACCAATCAATCATTGTACGCTCCTCTCCAGGTGAAGAACCAGCAGAACTTGCAAGTAAAATACAAGAAGAATTAAGAAAAGAAAGAGGACAGTCAAGAGGCAATGAAGATTTCTTTGTTGAAACTTTTGAACAAGTAATAAAATCATTTACTTCAATTTTATCAACAATAAATGTAGTGTTAATTTTAATCGCCTTAATTTCTTTGATTGTTGCAGGGGTAAATATTGCAAACACAATGTACGCTTCAGTTTTAGAAAGAACAAGAGACATAGGAGTGATGAAAGCAATAGGTGCAAAAAATCATTTAATCCTAATTAGCTTTGCATTAGAATCTGGATTCCTTTCTTTAATCGGAGGAGTGTTAGCAACATTAATCGGAACTTTAATTTCAATAAGCGCAGGAAAATTAGTTGCAAGTTCTGGTTACGGAATGTTAAGTCCTGCATTAAATTTTAAATTATATCTTGGATGCATTTTATTTTCAGTATTTATTGGAATTTTTGCAGGAATTTTGCCGGCATACAGAGCTTCAAAAATGAATCCTGTTGATGCATTAAGATACGAATAATAAGACTTCTCTACAGCAAAGCTTATAAACACTCTACGGACACTTATTCCCACAACATCCAAGTGTGTGGGGATGTAATACAAACATAGTAAGAGTTACTCTTATGCCGTTTTATTCTCGACCACAAAATGATGTTTTAATGATAGGATGTATCCCGATCAATGAAGGTTACATTTGTAATGAGTACTTACAATGGTATGATGTTGGCATGAATTTTGGTAGATGGTAGCGCAAAAAGAAACTGTCTAAACCTTAAACAAATATATTACAAAATAAGATCGTACAATTCCCGTTGATCCTGCGGGAGGTCGCTGCTATCGGGATTCGAATTAGACATGCAAGTCAAAATCTCTTCGGAGGTTGGCGAAAGGCTCAGTAACACGTCGATAATCTGCCCTATGGTCTGGAATAACCTCGGGAAACTGAGGGTAATACCGGATAGAAGATTGATACTGGAAGGTTCTTTCTTTGAAAGGTTACGCCATAGGATGAGTCGGCGGCTGATTAGGCTGTTGGTGAGGTAACGGCTCACCAAACCGATGATCAGTAGGGGGTATGAGAGTACTGTCCTCGAGAAGGGCACTGAGACAAGGGCCCTAGCCCTAAGGGGTGCAGCAGTCACGAAAACTTTACAATGCGCGAAAGCGCGATAGGGGAATCCCGAGTGCTTACTTTATAGTAGGCTTTTGTCAAGTGTAAGGAGCTTGACGAATAAGTGGTGGGTAATACTGGTGCCAGCCGCCGCGGTAACACCAGAGCCACAAGTGGGGACCATTTTTATTGGGTCTAAAGCGTCCGTAGCCGGTTCAGAAGGTCTTTTGTGAAATTGTTGAGCTTAACTCAGCAGCGTGCAAAAGAAACCAATGGACTTGGGACCGGGAGACGATAAGAGTATGCCGAGGGGAGCGGTAAAATGTTTTAATCCTCGGTAGACTACCGATAGCGAAGGCACTTATCGAGAACGGGTCCGACGGTCAGGGACGAAGGCCAGGGGAGCGAAACGGATTAGATACCCGTGTAGTCCTGGCAGTAAACGCTGTCCATTATATGTTGCGCATCCTACAAGGGTGTGCAGTGTCGTAGCGAAGGCGTTAAATGGACCACCTGGGTAGTACGGTCGCAAGACTGAAACTTTAAGGAATTGGCGGGGGAGCACTACAATCGGTGACGCGTGCGGTTTAATTTAACTACACACAGAAAATCTCACCAGGGGCGACGGCAGAATGAAGGTCAGATTAAAGGTCTTACCTAACGAGCCGAGAGATGTTGCATGGCCGCCGTCAGCTCGTGCCGCAAGGTGTCCGGTTAAGTCCGGCAACGAGCAAGACCTGTACCCTTATTTGCTAACAAGTCCTCCGGGATGATTGAGTACAATAACGGGACTGCCTTGGTAACAAGGAGGAAGGTGCAGGCAACGGTAGGTCTGTATGACTCGAATCTCCTGGGCTACACGCGCGCGGCAATGGCTAGTACAATGGGATGCAACACCGAGAGGTGAAGCTAATCCTCGAAAGCTAGTCTTAGTTCAGATTGAGGGTTGTAACTCACCCTCATGACGCTGGAATCGATAGTAATCGCTTGTCATTAGCGAGCGGTGAATACGTCCCTGTTCCTTGCACACACTGCCCGTCAAATCAACCGAGCAGGGCCTGAGTGAGGGTTGCATCACGGTGCGATTCGAACTTAGGTTCAGTGAGGTGGGTTAAGTCGTCACAAGGTATCCGTAGGGGAACCTGCGGATGGATCACCTCCTATTTTATTATTTAGCGTTTTTTTAACGCTACCAGCCATAAGAATTCATGCCAACATTTTCATATCGGGCTCGTAGCTCAGCCTGGTAGAGCACCTGCTTTGCAAGCAGGGGGCCTCGGGTTCGAATCCCGACGAGTCCACTTTTACATAAACGTAAAAGTTATAAAAAAATCAAGTATCACAAATCACACTCAACCATGTTGGGAAAAATAAAAAGTGCAGCTCTCAAATTCGCAAGAATTTTTGGGTGAAGTGTAATTATTGATTTAAAGAAAATCAATTTGGCTAGTCCATATTGCATAGATCTTTATTCATATTTGCAGTGCATAGGAAGGTTTAAGTCTTCACACTAGTATTTTTTTTACTAGTATGTATATAGATAATCCTATAAGAAACTATTAGATGGATGACTCGGCTTGAGAGGCGATGAAGGGCGTGGCAAGCTACGAAATGCTATGGCGAGGCGCATGCAGCCATTGAACCATAGATTCCTGAATGAGACTTCTTGTCTTTTTAGACAGTCCGAAAGGACGGCGCACCCGGGGAAGTAAAGCGTTACAGTACCCGGAGGAAAAGAAATCAAACGAGATGCTGTTAGTAAGGGCGACTGAAAACAGCAAAGGGCAAACTGAATCTTGCTAGAAATAGTTAAGAGATGTGGTGTTGCAGGACTTGTTTTTAGCCTTAACCATATGATTCAAAGTCTGCTGGAAAGCAGTACCTTAGAGGGTGATAGTCCCGTAGAAGTAATATGAAAGGTGTACAAGTATCCTGAGTAGAATGCATTGGAAATTGCGTTTGAAACTAGGAGGCATCAACTCCTAACCCTAAATACAACTCAAGTCCGATAGAGTATAGTACAGTGATGGAACGTTGAAAAGAACTCTTAACAGAGAGTTAAAAGAGCCTGAAATCTAATAGTGATAGAGTGATACGGCCCTCAGGGGTTGTATCGTACGTTTCGAATAACGGGCCAAGGAGTTCATCTCTGTGGCAAGGGTAATTACTTACAGTAAGCACCCAAAGGGAAACCAATTGTCCGCAGCTTCGGCGAGGGACACGGTATTAACTTGCCACAAGTCACAGGGATGTTACCCGAAACCGGTCGATCTAACCTACAGCAGGATGAAGCGAACCTGACGGTTTGTGGAGGTCCGAAGCGGTGCTGTGTGCATGCGTTCGTATGACTGTTGGTTAGGGGTGAAAAGCCAATCGAGATCGGTAATAGCTGGTTCCTGCCGAAATAAGCCTAAGTTTAGTCTCGATGGAGATGCCCTATGCGGTAGAGCCACGGATTTGTGAGTTTGGGGGAGAAATCCTTCGCTTACTTGTTCAACTCCAAACGTGTAGGGATCGTAGAAGTCGGGAAAAAGGGGCGCTGGGGTAAACTTGCGTCTCTATGGGGGAACAACCCTCTCTATGGTTAAGGTCCCAAAGTATTTGCTAAGTGTTAAAGGGCGAAGGGTGTGCATCACCCGAGACAGATGGGAGGTATGCTTAGAAGCAGCAATCCTTTAAAGAAAGCGTAATAGCTCACCATTCAAGGTCATGTGCCCTGAAAATGGACGGGGCTAAGCAAATCACCGATACCATAGTCCTCCGAAAGGAGTGAGGTAGGCAGTGCGCTCTGCGTGGGCAGAAGCATTTTCGTAAGAATTTGTGGACCGCGTAGAGATGAGAATCTTGGTAGTAGTAGGATCTATATACGGTGAGAATCCGTAATTCCGAAAGCCCGAGGGTTTCTTCGCAATGTTCGTCAGCGAAGAGTTAGTCGGTCCTAACCCATGTCCTAATTGGTCTAGAGGGAAGGGGAAACAGGTTAAAATTCCTGTACTATATGTGTACGTGCGGCAACGCAAGGCAAGTTTTCGACATTTCGGGCTACACCAACAACCGCCGTCGCGGTTGTTAAATAAGATAAATCTGTTAAGTATCGTAATGATGAGACACAGATTAAATTATGAATAGCGGCCCTATGGGTCGTTTGGTAGATGCCTGGAGTCCATGAAAAGAAAGCATGCAAGGATCACATATAACCGTACCAAGAACCAGCACTGGTGTGGCTAGCTGAGAAAGCTAAGGAATGAAGGTTTAAACTAGCTTAGGGAATTCGACAAATTGGCCCTGTGCCTTAGGTATAAGGGGTCCCTGCGTCTGTATGTTTAGCATGCGGATACAGGGTTCAAAGATCAAGATGGTCCGACTGTTTAATAAAAACGTAGCGTTTCGCTAGTCTGCAAAGATGTGTATGGAACGTGACATCTGCCCAGTGCCTGTATCTCAAACTCCTCTACAAGGGAGCTAAGGACAGGTAAACGGCGGGAATAACTATGATTCTCTTAAGGTAGCGCAATACCCTGCCGATTGAATGTCGGCTCGCATGAATGGTGTAACGAGGCTGTCAGTGTCCCAAGCTAGTGTCCTCTGAAAATACTGTACTGGTGTGAAGGCCAGTGACCTCCAGTGGGAAGCGAAGACCCCGTAGAACTTTACTACAACTTGTCGTTGTGGTACAATACTAGGTATATAGTATAAGTGGGAGCCGTTATGTTCAACTCGTCAGGGTTGTTCTAGGCACCAGTGTAATACCACTTTCCTTGTGTTGTATCGCTAACTTTCTAAGAAAGGACATCGACTGGCGGGTAGTTTGGCTGGGGCGGCACCATGCTGAAAAGATATCAGTATGGCCCAAAGGTAAGCTCATTCGGTTTAGAAATCCGAAGTAGAGTGCAAGAGCAAAAGCTTGCCTAACTGATTTCCAACTATTAAGGGAGTCAGAGACGAAAGTCTGGTCTAGCGAACCCCTATGTCCTTATTGATGAGGGCTAGGTATGACAGAAAAGCTATCTCGGGGATAATTGAGTTGTAGCGCCTAAGAGTTCAAATCGACGGCGCTGCTTGCTACTTCGTTGTCGGCTCT
>JAERTB010000007.1 GCA_016845225.1 Candidatus Woesearchaeota archaeon
TAACATCTATTACTAGAATAAAAAGTTTAGTTAATACGAAAAATCTCCGAGTTTTTTTACTCAAGGTTAATTAAATAAAAAGTATTTTGAATAGTATGGAAGCAAATAAGTTTGAATCTACCTATAACAGAATGTTGATGAAAGGATTTTCAAAACAAACAATAAAAGCTTATTCATACTGGATAAATAAATTTGAAGAACTAGGCTTAGATCCTAGAGAATTTTGTTTTAAATTGCTCAAACAAGGGAAGGCTAGAGAAACAATAAGACTAGCCTCTGCAGCTATTAGATTTCATACAGGATCTAAAGCATTTGAAATACCTAAAAGAGAGAAAAAGCTCCCCACAATACTATCCAAAAATGAAATATTGAAAATGATTAATGTAACTAAAAATCTCAAACACAGATTATTGATAATGTTATTGTATAGTACGGGTATGAGAATATCAGAAGTATTAAGTTTAAGGTGGGAAAATATAACTCACGATCACATAAAAATCAAACAAGGAAAAGGGAATAAAGATAGAATAACTCTTTTAGGAAAAAAGTTAAAGAAAATTCTAAAAGAATTTGAAAAAGAGAAAGGATATGTCTTGGAAGGAAGGAAAGGGAAATATTCCTATAAATCTGCACAAAAAGTTTTAGAGAATGCAGCTAAAAAAGCCAAAATAAAAAATAAAGTAACGCCCCATGTTTTGAGACATAGTTTTGCAACACATTTACTTGAAAATGGTACAGACATAAGATATATTCAAAAAATTCTGGGACATTCAAGATTAGAAACAACTCAGATTTATACGCATGTCTCTAATAACTCTATAAAAAATATAAAAAATCCTTTAGATTAGATTATTTATCATAAAGTTCAGAACCGATTAAGATACTTCTTTCGACTTCGTCTCTCTTTCTTGCTAAGTTCCTACTAATGTCCATTAATTCTGGATAAAGTTTCTTAGCTGTTGCTTCTGTGAATCCTAAACTAGTCATAACGCCAATATAATCGTCTGATGTAATTCTACATCCTTCATACATTCCGAAAATAAGGTGTGTTTCACTGGCAACTCTTTGTTCTGCAATATAACCTTCAAGAATTGCGCCCTCTCTTGGATAGTTTTCAATAAACTTGTTAATTCCTGCCCTCATTCCTCTTGCCTTATCTCTATTAGAAGTTTCAACTCTAGCGTAAGTTCTTTCTCCTTCAAATGAAGTTCCAGGTTCTAATTCAATAATCTTGGCTAATTTAGGCTTAGATCTTTTTAATTTGCCAGACATACTGGATATAGGCTTATCAATCCTATCTGTAGCTATGATTTCGATTAATTTTCTTTCAAGGTCTTGTGTCATGAAATAAAAAAGAAATTAGTGGTTTAAAAGATTATTTAGAGTTACTTAAAAAGTGCCGTTGATGTTTATAAGTCCGTTTGCAAACATGATTAATAATACACCTAATATTAACAAAGTAATTCCTGTGAAAAGTCTCATCCACTTTCTTTGTTTGTTTTTCCAATTCTTTACTTTATTAGCGCTCATCCCATAATATACCATTGCAAGAATTACTGCTAATGGAAGTACAAATATTAGGTTGTAGAGAACTAAGTACCAAAATACTTTGAAGTTCATTCCCATTGATTCTAAGACTGTTAGGATTGCTAAATATGGTCCTCCAGTACAAGGAAGTTCTACTGCTGCAACAAACATACCCATTATTATTGCTCCAGGTATTGTTGCTTTCTTTGCATAGTCTTTTATCTTACCTACTTGTGATGAAGGAATTGTTAATGAGAAACCTTGCCCATACCAAAAGAAATCTTTTATTTCTATTAGTCCTAAAATTATAACTATTACTCCTACTAAAATCCCTAGTGGTTTTGCAATATCAAATTGTTGTAAAAAGTATAACAATCCGATTCCTGCTAATAGATATGTTAAGAATACTGCAGTAATATAAATTAAACCAACAGTAAGCATTTTCTTCTTATTGTCTGAAAGTGCCAATAGAGTAGAAATTAATAAAACTAAAACTCCAATTGCACAAGGATTTATTGAATCGACTAGTGCTGTGGTGATTAAGATAGGTAATGCAGGTAATTGTGTTAATGCCATTTTATTCTTGTTGAAGTAAATTACAACCTGATTTTAGATCTAGTGTTTCTAATGAAGGTTCTCCAACTTCTTTTGAACCATCTTTGAATAACCAAGTATCATAGTATTCGATGTTTTTTTCTAAACATACTTCTGGTTGGCCTTCTTGCCCCTTACATGCAGAAAGAATTTCTCCATTTTCATCAGGTTTACATTTAGGATCACATTCAATGTAATTTACATAACCAAAAGAGGATCCAAATTTCTTTTTAGAGTTTGAACAGTGAGGACACCAAAAAGTTCCGTACATTACAACTTCATTTTCTGTTAAACATTGTGCTAATGAGTCTAATTGTTCATCTGAGTATTTTAAAGGGGAATCTGAACTACATCCAACTAAAAGTAAACTCGATAGAATTAAACTAATAATCATTCCTCTTGTTTTTATCATTTTAATTTGAACACCAATATTGTTTCTATTAATATTAATACGTCTAATATTATACAGTAAATGCAATACATGAGTAATATAAACTTTTCTATGTATAGTAAGTATAATGAGAAGAGAATGCTTAATATGAGCAATATCTTTAGAGTTTTGATTAATTGTGATTTATTTAATTTAAGGAACTTTTTCTTAGAGTTTAGTTTGTAACTAGAGATTAGTATGAATAGAAAGGTTAAGAAACCTAAAACTGATACAGGTAATGGAAAATCAATTAAGGGTACTGGAAATCCTAAATCAATATTTAGAAAATAAAATACTCCGTCAATATTAGAATAAGGGCTTTTGTTTACAACACCACAATCTAATTTATTTCCAATATTACAAAATTCTGAAGACGTTGTTTTGAAATGTTCGTAGATTAATAATGAAGAGAATATTATTGCTAATACTGCTATTACTCTTATCCAGAACAATCTCTTTTGTTGATTCATATTAAATTAGAAAGGATTTTTTATTTAAAACTATTGATTAGTATCCGTATCTCTTTGGAGCTGCAGGATTTACCTTGTAAGATTTTTTTACTACTTTCTTGGTTGTTTTCTTTTTTACTAATTTTCCATGCTTGTAAACTTCTGGTTCTTTCTTCTTTACTTCTTTCTTAGGTTTCTTAACTGGAAGAACAACTTTTACTTTTTTAGCATCTAAAAATTTCTTTTGATTGGTTATTTCTGTAATCCCTCTTGAAAAACAAACAGTGAAATCAAAATATTCTCTTAATACGTCCATAGAAACTTCAACTTTTCTACTTCCTATTTTTGCGATTAATGCTACGTTTTTTCTGTACTCTTCTTTTTTCTTATAGTCTGCTTTGTCAATAACTTTTAGTTTATTGTAAAAATCAATACTTTTTTTCATTTGAGGATAAAATTTAACGATTAATTGTGCACGTAAACGAGAAGAAGGAGGTATGGTTGGCAGTTTTTTATTTTCTTTAGCCCATTCTAACCCCTGAATAATAGAAATGTCATAAGCAGATAATAGACGTTTAATCGTATTCTTAATTATGTCTACAGTACGAGTGTATTTTAAGGATACATAAATTGAGTGATCAGCTCTTTTTAGTTCTTCCAATGCAGATTCAGACAATTCTTCTATCATTTATTTTTTTGACCTCGGTAATTTTTGTAAGTAAGGGTTTTGATAGAACGAGGAAGTTTTTTAACTTTTCGCTATTTAGTGTTCTCAACTTGTAATTTTTCGTAGCAATTACGAAATTATTCTTTCTTCTGAACTCCACCTCGGAAGATTTATGTTCTGAGTATATATTATTCAAATCAAGTATAAGTTGGATTATACTTCGAGGCAGGTTGTATTTATCACAGACGAATCTTCGAAATAAATCTATTTTGTCTTTGAAATCTTTTGGTAAGTGTGGAATTCTTTTGTAATAATAGTCATAATAGATTAATGCGGATATCCCATTGTCAAAAAAAGTGTGTAAATGTTTTGCTGCCAACAGCATTAGCTTGGGATCTTTAACAACAATGTATGTTGTATGAACTAAATGATCTGCAGTCTGGTATGATTTTATAGCCTTCTCTACGTATTCAGAAAATTGTTTCATGCCTTGATTTAGAAGGTTTAGAAATATTTAAACATTACCACTGCTCGGTGTGAATATCTTTTTCATCTATTTTGAAAGATATTAGATGTTCTTTAACAGATTTTACGAATTCAGGCATACCGCAGATATATACTTCTACTGGATGTGAAATTGATTCACTTAATAATTCTTGATCAATTCTACCCTTTTTCCAACCTTCAATGTTTTCTTGAGTTAATGTTGGTATGAATCTTAATCTATTTTTAGAAAGATTGTTTATTTTTTCTTTGAAGATAATATCATTTTCTGTTTTTACACTATAAATTAAAGTTATCTCTCTTTCTTTATGTTCTAAATATTCAATCATAGACATTAATGGAGTAATTCCTGTTCCTGCTGCAATGAAAATTGCAGGTTTATCGGAATTATTTAATTTGAATTTACCGTGTGGCCCATTTATTTCAAATTCTTGGTTGATTTTTGAATTGAATAGTATTGTGGAGAATTCTCCGTCAGGTACATGATTTAACGTAATAGAAAATTGATTTGTTGGTTGTTTCTTCCAACTAGAAATAGAATATGCTCTTCTAATTGTTTTTTCTCCTTGTTGAAATACGAACATTATGAACTGTCCAGGTTCGTAAGAGATTTCTTGATCTATTTCAAATATTAAAGTTTTAACTGTGGGCGTTTCATCTACTATTTCTATAATTTTGGCTTTCATGTTAGAATTATTCTTGAAGTGAAAGTATTGCTTGTGCTAGATCGCCATTGTTTTCTTCTAAAGCTTCTTTTGCCCTGTCTTCTGAAACATTAGCTTGTTCTGCAACTGTTTTGATATCTTCTTCTGAAATCTCTGATCCTGCTGCTTGTTCAATGATTTCTCCTGTAATTTGAAGGCTATCCTGGCCCATGGCATTAACTCTCATTACTTGAGGGTTTTTTACGATTATATCTTTGTCTGAACATTTAATTATTACCTCTTCTGCGGGTATTTCGTCTTGTTTTATGCCCATTTTCTTCATCGCTTTTGCGAGATCTCTTGGATTCATTCCTGGTATCATTTTATTTTAGTTTAAATAGAGAGTTAATAAGCTTTTTTATGTTTAAGAGGGGATATGAGAATTCTGAGAAAAGTTTAAATATAAGTTCATTATATATAATATATACTTTTCATAAATCGGGGGAAAAAATCTAAAATGTTTGAAGCTAAATGTAAGGAATGTGACGCAGTTTATACCATTAACAGAGATTCAATGCCAGAGTGCTTTGAGTGCCTATGTGGATGCGAACAATTCCAAATTGAAGAAAACACCTTAATGGTGGCTTAATTTCTAAATACCTAAATTAATAGGGCAAATAAATAGCCAGCAAAGCAACCTATTGTAAGGATGGGCATTGCTGGGTAAAACTTATTCTTCTTTCCAATTACCATTAAATAGTATAATGCTAGTGTGGAAAATATTGGAATAATGTATGCAGGAGATCCTAGTGTTTTTAGCGCTACTCCTGTGAAGATTAAAGGAAGTCCTAAATCTCCACCACCAAGAATTGCTGCTTTGTTTTTTTTGTATGGGATTAGTATTCCTGGAAAAATTTTTAGCTTTGCCTGAGATTTTGCCATTTTTATCATATGTTTTGTTTTGAAAACTGCTAAGTAATCATATATTGAAATTAATATTAAAAATATTGAAACGCTAAAAATATTCATTACTGGAACAAATATTGAAGCTAATCCTCCGTAAATAAAAAGTTCGCTAATGTTTTGAGTAATCATGTTCCTTTTGAATATTTTTGCATAAGATAATACTGATGCAAAGATAAAAGATAACTGTTCTGTTAAAAAAGATCCAAACGCAATTAATAAACAAAATAAAACTGAAACAAAAAACCATGTTTTCCAAATTATTTCTAACTTAAATTTAATAATTAATAAAATTAGAAACGTCATTAAAAATATTGAGATTAATAATGCAATTGAAGATGTTTCTTGTTGTACTGTTGGACGTTCAATGTTGAAGGGTAGTGCTGACCAAGTTGTATTTGTTATTGTTTCTCCATTTATGTTTTGAATTGTTTCTGTTGAATAAGAATCAATTATGAAGAGTCCAAAATATTGTGTAACTAAAAAAAGTGTAACTAAAATTAAAATAATTTTTAGTGAATGTTTCATTTTGTTATTTAGAAAGATATATAAATTAAATAACTTTCTATACCTCGATGAAAAAAGAAGTGTTTGGGAAATTTTCTTTCAGGTGTATTAACTTAGGTTTTTCTCTGGAAGAAGTTAAAGAGTTTTTCATCATTAGACATATTTTAGTTCCTGGGGAACTTGAGGTGATTAATATGTCTTCTATCGGATGTTAATTTTATTTTCATCCGATGGAACCCTCTATCACTAATTTTTTAAAACTGAGTTCTTTGTTTAATAGATGTTATCTGATGTTGGAAGAATAAAATATATGAAAAAGGCTCATGCCCGTAAAGACCTAGTAGAGCTTCTAAACCCATATGTTAAAGAATGGTTCTTTTCTCAGTTTGAAGACTTTTCTCCACCCCAAACCTATGGGGTAAAGGAAATTCATGATAGAAACAATATTTTAATCTCTGCACCCACTGGTGGAACAAAAACACTTACTGCTTTCTTAAGTGTACTTAATGAACTTGTAAATTTAAGCATGAGTAATTCTTTAGAAGACAGAGTTTATGCAATTTATGTTAGTCCATTAAAAGCATTGAACAATGACATTCATAAAAATTTAGAAGAACCTTTGAAAAAAATTACAGAGATTGCTAAAAAACATGGAACTGAATTAAATATTCGTATTGCGACAAGGACTGGTGACACAACACCATATCAAAGACAGAAGATGTTGAAGAATCCTCCACACATACTAATTACTACTCCTGAAAGTTTGGCCTTGATGTTGGGAAGTATAAAATTTAGAACCTTAATGTTTGGAGTTAATTGGATGATAATCGATGAGATTCATTCTTTAGCAGATAATAAACGTGGAGTGCATATGAGTTTAAGTTTAGAGCGATTGAATAGAATTTCTCCAGATTTATGTAGAGTTGGATTAAGTGCAACTGTTGAGCCTATTGAAGAAGTTGCAGAGTTTTTAGTGGGAAGTGAAAGAGAGTGTAAAATTGCTAAAGTTAATTTGTTAAAGAAATTTGAATTAGAGGTTTTGAGTCCTGTTAAAGATTTTATTAATGTAGATCAAAAAGACTATCATAAAAAATTGTATAAACTTTTAGATAAATTAATACAAGAAAATAAGACTACTTTAATTTTTACCAATACTCGTGCCGGTACTGAAAGAGTTGTGCATCATTTAAAAGAAGAATTTCCGGAGAATTATATTGAAAACATTGGTGCCCACCATGGCAGTCTTAGCAAGGAGTATAGAACTAAGATAGAGGATGATTTGAAAGAAGGTAAATTGAAGGCAGTGGTGTGTTCTACTTCTTTAGAATTAGGAATAGATATAGGATATATTGATTTGGTAGTTTGTTTAGGAAGTCCAAAAGGCGTTGCTAGATTTTTACAAAGAGTTGGTAGAAGTGGACATAAGATGCATGAAGTTGTTAGAGGAAAAGTAATCGCAAAAGATAGGGATGATTTGGTTGAATGTAGTGTTTTATTAAAAAATTCTTTAGATAAGAAAATCGATAGAATTGGAATACCACAAAATTGTTTGGATGTTCTAGCGCAGCAAATTCATGGAATGGCCTGTACTGAAAGATGGGATAAATGGGAAATGTATGAAACCATCAAAAAAAGTTACTGTTATTCTGAATTAAATATAAATGATTTTGAAGAAGTTCTAGATTACTTAGCAGGAACTTTTGCATCTTTAGAGGATAGATATGTTTATGCAAAAATATGGTATGATTCTGAAACAAATCAGATAGGGAAGAAAGGACGAATGAGTAGAATCATTAATATGACTAATATTGGAACAATACCTGACACTACAGGAATACTTGTTAAGATTAAAGATGTTGTTGTTGGAACAATTGATGAAGGTTTTTTAGAGAAGTTAAAACGCGGAGACATATTTGTGCTTGGCGGAGAAACTTATGAGTTTAGGTTTAGTAGAGGAACTGTTGCTCAAGTTGTTTCATCTTATGGAAAAAGGCCAACTGTCCCATCATGGTTTTCAGAAATGTTGCCATTAAGTTTTGATTTGGCTTCAAGTATTGGACAATTTAGAAGATATATGTTGAGTATGTTTGAAAATAAGAAACCTAAGAAAGAAATTTTAAAATATATTAATGAATATCTCTATGTAGATAATAATGCTGCTACTGCGCTTTATGAGTACTTCAGAGAGCAATATTTGTATGCTTTGATACCTCATGATAAAAAAATAGTTGTGGAATATTATAATTCTGGAGTTAGTGGTGAAAAAAAATATTATATTTTCCATTCACTCTTTAGTAGAAGAGTTAATGATGCATTATCTCGTGCTATTGGATTTGCTATTTCTAAAATTCATAAAAGAGATGTTGAAATTGGAATGAATGATAATGGATTTTACTTTGCTTGTCCAGGAAATAGAAGTATAAACATTTCTGATGCTTTGAAGTTATTAGATGTAAATAATTTTGAAGAAGTTATGAAAAGAGCAATTGATGGGAGTGAAGTATTGAAAAGAAGATTTAGACATTGTGCAGGAAGAGGAATGATGATTCTAAGAAATTATAAAAATAATAAAAAAAGTGTTGGAAAACAACAAGTGAGCAGTATGATTTTAATGAGCGCTGTTAAAAGAATTAGTAATGATTTCTGTTTGTTAAAGGAAGCTAGAAGGGAAGTGTTAGAGGATTTGATGGATCAAAAACATGCTAAAGAAATCTTAGAGAAGATAAAAAATAAATCTATTGAAGTTGAATTTATCACTACTACAATTCCCAGCCCATTCGCATTTAATTTAGTTACTCAAGGATATACAGATATTCTTAGAATGGAAGATAAGATTGACTTTATCAAAAGAATGCACCAAATGGTTTTAGCTAAAATAGGTAAGGAACATAAAAATGAGGATTAGACCTAAAGGCCTAATAACTCTTTTAATTTTTCTTCATTGAAACCAATAATGATTTCGTCATCGACCATAATTACTGGAACGCCTCTTTGACCTGATTTTTCAACCATTTCTTTTGCAGCTTCTTGATCTTCTCCAACGTTAATGTCTTCAAACTCAATATTGTTTTCTTTAAGCCAATCTTTGGCTTTGTGGCACCAAGGACATGCGTCCGTGGAATATACTTTAATTTTGTGTTCTGTCATAATATAACACTCCTTTTGTGTTTTAGATTGAGTTTTCTAAGAAATATATAAGTTTTACCATGCAAATTCGGCATTTAGTTGTTCTTTTGTAGATTTTTTCTTTGATTTTATTAATGAAATTGTTAATATAATTGAAGCTAGTAAAGTAGTTATTACTATTAAATATGCTACAAACTGTGTGAAAAAGTTAAGAGTGAATACTGCTACTAAATTATCTGTTGATGGATTTAATTGCCATAGATTGTTTCTAAATAATACTTTGTGAAAATTTCTCCAAAAACTTCTAAAAAAAGACTGAGAAATTAGAAATAAGATTAAATTTAAAATTATTGTTAATATTGATCCGTATGCAAGTGACGTACGTATTCTTTTTGGTTTGTGAACTATTGCCAAAGTTAAGAAACTAATAAACAAGAGTAATAGCAAAATAAAGAATGAGTAGGATGCAACTGATTTTAGATTTTTCACATCTTTCATGTGTTCTTTTGCAGTTATTCCAATTAGAGAAGAATTTAATTCGTAATTGTTTTCTGTTAGATAATTTAGTGTTTCTTCAGATACTATTTTTGCTTGACTTAAAGTTACAAATTCTGTATCTATTATTTCTATGTTTATTTGAGAATCATAAAACGATTGAGAAGTTCCAAGGAATAAAGTTACTCCCAAAGTTAGAACTATGGGCACTAATAAAATTGAAAAAACTTGGAGATACTTTCCCTCCACCTTATCACCTCAAATCTAAGCTGTTAATTCATCTAGAAGCTCTCTAAATTCTTGCTCTTCTGCTTCTAAGTTTCCTTCTTGTTCATACCCATTTCCAATTCTTGTGTATTTACATCCAAATACAAATGTAGGAATTGAGCCTTTAGGATTATATTTTTGATAAATTGCAGAATGTTCTGCTGGAACTGAATCTTCTACTTCTTCTGTTAACATGTTATCATTGATGTCTAACTCCCATTGATATGCAACTATTTTTCCATCTGCTACATATTCATTAACTACGTTTTGATAAGTTTCTTTGATCCATTTACAGTGTGGACACCAGGTTGTTGAGAATTCTAAAATTAGTGGTTTTCCATCTTCTTCACAAAGTTCATCGCCTGTTTCTTCAAATGTTCTTGTTCCTGGAACTACTTCTTTGTTGATATTTATTGTTCCTGGCTCTTCTTCAGGCTTACAAGCACTAATTGTTAGAGTTAATACTAAAATTAATAATAAAGTCACTATCTTTTTCATGATTAAATTGAGAATTAGTAGTATTTAAAGATTCTTATACTTATTTTTATTTAAGAAATGTTTAAATATGTTTTAATTATAATCTAATAGTTTAACGGGGTGAAAATGCGCTTAGAAATTGAAGAAATTGTAACTTACATATTCATATTTATTTTACTAATTGGATTTATCTATATGGCTTTCTTTTTTGGAAATGATGCTTCTGAAAATTATAGTCAAGAAGTTGAAGGTAAAGATGAAGTTAAGGAAGAAATTCTTGAAGATTTGACAGATGTTGAAGATGAGTTAGAAGAAATAGAGGACTTGTTAGTGTGACAAATAAATTAGGTGTGGTTTTAGTTTTATTTTTGGTTTTAACTAGTGTTCCTGTTTATGCAGAAACCAATTATGATTCGATCTTTGATTCTTTTTTAGAAAGTTTTTCTATGTTTTTTAAATTTTCATCAAATAGTATTACTGGTAATCAAGGATTTGGAGGATTGGGTGGAGGAGATGGTTCTGGAGGGACTTGTATTCCTCTAACTTATTCTCAAGCCTGTACATCTCAAGGGATTAGTTGTGGAACTGTGGATGACAATTGTGGAGGGACTGTAGACTGTGGAACTTGTAATCTTGGAGTTTGTTACAATAATAGATGTTGTATGCCTCTTGGAACTGATTCTTGTGACAATCAAGGATTTAATTGTGGGACGCTAAATGATAATTGTGGAGGGACTTTAGACTGTGGAACTTGCGCTAGTGATGAAACTTGTGTGAGTAATGTTTGTACTACTGTCTGTGTTCCAGATTGTACTGGGAAAGTTTGTGGAGATAATGGTTGTGGAGGAAGTTGTGGAACTTGCGCTAGTGATGAAACTTGTGTAAGTAATGTTTGTATCCCAGATACTAGTGGAGGAAACGAAGATTGTACAAATCGAGCAGATGATGATGGCGATTGTTCAGGAGACACTAATGGTGATGGAGCCTCTTGCGATATTGGAGATACAGGTGTAGATTGTTTAGATCAGGATTGTAGAGGAAGTACTAATTGTTATGGGTATGGTTATACTTACTGTGAATCTGATAGTGATTGTAGTAGTTTAAGTGGAACTTTTTGTGATACTAGTCAAGGTATCTGTGCTGAACTTATTTGTGATGACGGATTAGATAATGATGGAGACGGATATAGTGATTGTGATGATTGGGATTGTGCCTTAGATATTACTTCTTCAAATAACTGTGGACAATATTATTCTCCTGGCGGAAGCGAAACAGATATTGCTAATTCTTGCGGTGATGGTTATGATAACAATATGGATTATTATTATGATTGTGATGATAGTGATTGTGATGCTGAATCTATTTGTGATGACTGGACTGGATGGGATGACGGAGACGATGATAATGGCGACTCTAATAAATATGAATTTGATTGCAGTGATGGTTTGGATGATGACGGTGATGGAGATGTTGATTGTGATGATTCTGATTGCGATTATGATTCTGATTGTGGCTATTCTGCTGGAATAAAAAGTGAAAGTGGAACTGGAGAGATGATAGGGAGCGATATTATTGGTGCAACTACAACTCATGATTCTGAAACATTAACATTGGAAGAAAAAGGAGAAATCGCAACTAAACTTGAAAGAATGAATAATAAATTTGGAGAAATTACTAAAAATCTCTACCAATTGGAAAAAGAATTTAGAAAAGCGAAAGAACAATTAAAGGCTAACAATATAAGGGTGACAGTTAAAGAAATTAATACAATTCAGGAATTAATTACTGCTTTGTTGACTGATCCCTATATTTCTGATGCAGAGTATATTGCTAAATTAGAATCAATTCAAAGTAGAAGTAAATTGGTTATTGAAGAAATAAAACTAATTTAAATTTTCTTATAGATATAAATTCCAACGATTAATGTAGGGATACAAAGTAATTGTCCCATGGTTAATGGGCCGATATAAATTTCTGGCTCTCTTACAAATTCTATAAAGAATCTTAATGTTGAATATAGAATTAAGAATAACGCTGTTAATTCTCCAGACCTATGTTTCCTGTTTGATTTAAAATTTAATATTAAAAAAATCAATATATTTTTTGCAGATTCATATAGTTGAGATGGATGTCTAAATCCTTCTACGTTTGGAAACTTTACTGCCCAAGGCATTGTAGTTATTCTTCCAAATAGTTCTGCATTGATGAAGTTAGCAATTCTTCCAAAAATTAAGAAAAATGCTAAAGGGACTACCAATATATCTGAAATTTGAAAAAATTTGTATTCTTTATTTTTCTTAATGAAATATAATATTCCCAAAACTGCTCCAACTAATCCTCCATGAATAGACAATCCCCCATTCCAAATTTTTAATATTTCTAAAGGATTTGAAAAATAACTATTAAAGTTATAAAATAAAATGTAGAATATTCTTGAGAAGAGCATTGAACTTAAGATTACGTAGAAAATTAAATCTTCAACATGATCTGGATTCGTAAAAATCTTTGATTTTTTGCTCTTTTTTAAGTAAATCCAACTCAATAAAAATCCAAAAAAGTAAACTAAACCGTAGTACCTTATTTCTAGGCTTCCCAATGAAAGGAACACTGGATTAAGCGTATGTTGAAACATAGGGTTTTGTTGTTAAATAAAGGTTATAAATTTAATTGAATAATTTATGTTTCAAAATTGAAATATTTCGAAAAAATACAGCGAAGGTTTTTAAGTTAAAATTTTAAATTAATACTAAAATGGTGTGGTCATTAAAGGATAAGAATGGAATGGACTTAGAGCCGATTAAGTTTTCTAATGGAAAAACGCAGGAAGATGTGGTTAATGAAGCTCTTTCTGCAATTAAAGAAGGCCATAAGATTATTTTCTTAAAAGGAGTTTGTGGTTCTGGAAAAAGTGCAATCGCTTTGAATATCGTTAAGGAATGTGGAAGAGGAAGTGTTGTTGTTCCTGTTAAATATTTGCAAGAGCAGTATGAGAAAGATTATACTGAAAATATGAGTGTGCTTAAAGATGATGGAGTCCCACTAAATATAAAAAATCTTACTGGAAGAAATAATTTTGAATGCATTTATAGTAAAGGATGTAAGGCTGATGATAAATTCTTGCCTTGTACTATTGAACTAAAAAATGATAATTGGGATCTGATTAAAGGATATCTTAGAAATAATGACCAGATTAATGTTTCTGATTTTGGAAATGTTGATGATGTTAGAAGAATAAGCGTAGCTGCTGCCTGTCCGCATTGGAGTCCAGTAATTGGAAAGGAATGGTTTGGAGATTATGGATTAAAAGATGCTAAGCAACATAATTACAAAGGTGTTGACGATAAAGATTTTACTTATTATCAAAGAAAACCCGGATGTGAATATTATGAACAATATATGTCCTACGTTAATGCAGATGTTTTAATTTTTAATAGTAGAAAGTATGAAATTGAAAACACATTAGATAGAAAACCTGCAACCGACGTAGAAATAATTGATGAATGTGATGATTTTTTAGACAATTTGAATAATGAAAAAAGTTTGAACTTGAATTTTATGGCTAGAAAAATGGATGAAGTTAGAAATAAAACTGATGATTTAGACGTTAAAAGTGCACTTTCTGAGATTATTGAGAACATTGGAAGAATTGTGAATGCTAAATGGCTTGATGAAATGATTGAGACTGAAGAGATATTTGAATTAAAGGAAACTAGCCTGTATAAATTACTAGTAATCTTATTGAGAAATGATTTCTTAATGGAACATGAAGACTTAGAACAGTATTATGTTGTGGCTAAAAGCTTTGAAAATTTAATGAGTGATAGTTATGTTACTTTTAGTAGAAATCCTAGAGACGATGTTGTTGCTAAAGTTGTTAATATTAATCTTGAAAAAAAATTAAATGAGATATTGGATAAAAATAAAGTTTTTGTTATGATGTCTGGAACATTGCATAGCGATAAAGTTTTAAAAAATATATTTGGTATGAAAGACTTTGTAGTTATTGAAGCTGAAACAGATCATCGTGGAGTTGTTAGAAAAAATTTAACTGGTGAAGAAAAAAGTTGTAGGTGGAAGGATTTCAAAGAAGGAAGAATAACTAGAGAACAATATCTTAGAACTTTAAACCTTTGTGTTAACTCTGCCGAAAAACCTTTCTTGGTTCATGTTAATAGTTATGCAGATCTTCCCACTAAACAGGAAAAAGAAGATTATGCCTTAAGTCTAATGAGTAGAGAAAAATTACAAGATTTGCAAGAGAGATTTAGGAAGGGAGAACTTTTGAGAATGTTCAAGGAGGGAAAATTAGATGTACTTTATAGTACTCGATGTAATCGTGGTGTTGACTTGCCAGGAGATATGTGTAAGAGCATTGTGTTTACTAAATATCCATTCCCTGGAATGAAAAATGTTTTCTGGAGAATATTACAGAAAAAAGATTCAGAAGGGTTTATGGAATTTTATTTTGATAAAGCTAAAAGGGAATTTATACAAAGAATATATAGAGGGTTGAGAAGCCATGACGATTTAGTTAACTTACTTAGTCCTGATTCAAAAGTATTAAATTCTGGAATTTAACCCAAGGTATGAAGAAGTATTTCTACTAGAATAACTGCTATAATCATTCCTACAACGGTTTTAGGACTAATTTCTATTTTAGTCTTGTACTCATCATAGTACCTTACTAGTCCTCCACCGGATGAAGGCATTTGCATTTTTTGTTCAGCCATATTGTTTTGTTCTTAAATTCGTTTAAAAATATTGTGATTATTGGTTTGGGCCATCGTAGGGACACCAATCATCGTTTTCATCGTCTTCCTTGTTTGAATAATTATCTGAATTTCCTAGAAAATCATCAATTCTATCTGAGAGATTATCAAGTACTTTTCTATTGTGAATCATTGTTCTTTCTGTATCTTCTTTTGCTAACTCTAACTCTAATCTCTTTCCTCTCATATAATCAAAATGTTTTATTTCTTCTTTTTCAATATTATTTAGTATGTATCTTGACAATTCTGAAATACCAAATAATACTGTAGAAGAAATCTCATAACCGTCTGTTAACATGAATGTGCCTACTGCCGCACTGCTTACCAGAGTTGAAATAATTTTGGATCTTGCAAACATATCACTAGTAGATTTTAAGTTTCTTAATTTTCTACAAAGCGTACAATTATCAGTTTCAAATTCTTTTAGAAATCTTGCTCTATCTTCATAATGTTTATACGATCCAATACTCCATAGGTAATGTCCTAAAGAAAATTTATCTTTGTTTGTGGTTACCATTTTATTTTGTTCACCACTTTTTGAAAAGTTTGCTAGGGACGCGTAAGCCGCCTTTTGTTGATCTTCCATTCAAGAGATTGGAAAAGATCATTCCAACATTCTACTTAGCGTCGTTCTGACTTGCACCAACCAGGGCTCGTTGTTTCACCGTTTCCTTTATGCATGCTCGACTGGTTATCTGATTTTCCTCGCGGAAAACGTCAGGTATCATTCCATACCCAGGGTTTTGAATCCCTGCAATCTCATTGCTTAACATCACAAAGGCCGTGTTGTTTCTGGACGGTTGCCATTCGTTTCCGAATCTTTCCTTGTGGAAAGTGGCTGCCTTAATGGCTTTGAAGAGCTTATCTTCAAGGTGGGCGGACTTTCCTCAGCAGTATTTACCGACAGTTAGATGCCATCCCTAGCGTAGAAAATATACTTTGGAGTATTTATAAATCTGTTGATTTAGCTACTCTAAGAAAAGAATAGTCGAAAATTTAATTTTATAATATTTATTGGCGGAAAGATTTATATTCTACTTAGATATAGAATCTCTCATGAATTCAGAAGAAAAACATGAAATAATCACAAGAAACCTACAAGAAGTTGTGGGAACTGATGAGTTACTTCAAGTATTGGGAGAAAGAGATCTTAATATATATTGGGGAACTGCTCCAACCGGAAAACCTCATGTGGCTTATTTTTTACCCATTGTTAAGATTGGAGATTTCTTGAAAGCCGGTTGTAAAGTAAAAATTTTATTTGCTGATTTACATGCTTATTTAGATAATCAAAAGGCTCCTTGGAATTTATTAGAACATAGAACAGAATATTATGAATTCATAATCAAAGAAATGTTAAAATCAATTGGTGTTCCATTGGATAAATTAGAATTTGTTAGAGGAACTGACTTCCAATTAGGAAATGAATATTCATTAGATATGTATAGGTTAACTACAATGACCTCCGTTAAGGATTCAAAAAAAGCTGGAGCTGAAGTTGTTAAACAATTAGATAATCCTAAAATTGGTCCATTAATGTATCCGATGTTACAAGCATTAGATGAACAGTACTTGGGAGTTGATGCACAGTTTGGTGGTGTTGATCAACGAAAAATATTTATGTTTGCAAGAGAATTTTTACCTAAATTAGATTATGCTAAAAGAATTCACTTAATGAATCCGATGATTCCTGGATTAACTGGAGATAAAATGAGTTCTTCAGATAAAGGATCTAAAATTGATTTGTTAGATGGTGAGAAAGCAGTTGTTAAAAAAATGAACAAGGCTTTCTGTCCCGAAGGTGAAATTGAAGGGAATGGAGTGTTAGCATTTATGAAAACTGTAGTTTTCCCTACTCTTGATGATAATGGTGAAAAGTTTAAGATTGAAAGAGATGAAAAATATGGCGGAAACTTAGAATTTGAGAATTATTCTGAACTAGAAGAGATGTATTCTAAAAAAGAAGTTCATCCTGCTGATTTGAAAAAGGGAATGGCCGACGAATTAAATAAACTATTAACTCCAATTAGAACTGCTTTTGAAAAGGATGAGAATATCCAATTCATCACTAAGCAAGCCTATCCTGATGAATAGTTCTTTTGGGATATTTATTAGATAGTTGATATATCTTTAAATAAATTCTAATATTTCTTATGTTATGGTTGAAGAATATAAATCTGGAAGAATAATTGTTCCGGAAGCCGAAGAAGTTCTTGGTAAAAGATTTGATTGTTTAGATCATGGATTTGTAAGATTAGTAGATTATATGGGTGGTGATGAGGCAATAGTTCAGGCTGCAAGAGTTAGTTATGGAAAGGGAACTAAATCAACTAGTGAAGATCGTGGACTTATTAGATATTTAATGAAACATAAACACACTACTCCTTTTGAGATGGTTGAAATGAAGTGGCACTGTAAAATGCCCATCTTTGTTGCAAGACAGTGGATAAGACATCGAACTGCAAATGTTAATGAGTATAGTATGAGGTATTCTGAATCTAAAGATGAATTTTATGTTCCAGAATTAGAAAATGTTAGATATCAAAGTGAAGTGAATAAACAGGGCGGAGCCGATAAAGAAATGCCTAAAACAGTTGCTGAAACTGTGCGTGAAATAATTGAAAGAACAAATAAACAAACATCAAGAGATTATGATTCAATGAATGAGGCAGAAATTGCACGAGAATTATCTAGAGTAGTTTTACCTACTTCTGCATATACTGAATGGTATTGGAAAAATGATTTACACAATACCTTGCACTTTTTGAGATTGAGAATGGATAAACATGCACAATATGAAATTAGAGTTTTTGCTGATGTAATGGCCGATGTTGTGAAGAAGGTTGCTCCAATGGCCTATGAAGCCTTTGAGGATTATGCAGTAAATTCCGTTAACTTTTCTCCAGAAGAACAAACTGCATTGAGTAGAATTCTAAAGGGAGAAGACAGAGATTCAGTTCTTGAAGGAATTAAGAATAAACGTGAAAGAAAAGAGTTCGATGCTAAATTAGAAGATTTCTTGAATTAAAAGTTAGATTTATATAGTAAATTTGGGTTAGTTCTTTATGCAAAAGAGGTTATTAGCAGACAATAGAAAACTAGTAGAAAAGTTTGGAGCTAAAGAAATTAGTACATTGAAAGAGGTTCCTGACTTTTATGCTTTCAAGAGAGGACTTGTTTATTCTCATAGAGACTTTGATAAGTTTTATGCTGCATTGAAAAAAGGTGAAAAATGTGCAATTGTTTCAGGGGTTAATGCTTCTGGCACATTACATATTGGACATAAAGTAGTTTTTGATACTAATTTATTTTTTCAGAAAAAATACGGAGTTCCTGTATTTATCCCTATCTCTGATGATGAGAGTTATGTAGCTGGTAAAGTCAAAACTCAGGAAGAAGCATTAGAAAATTCAATGCGTTTAGCTAAAGAATTATTAGCCTACGGCTTTGATCCTAAAAAAACATACTTGATTATTGATCAAGTTTATACTAACATTTATAATTTTGCAATTAAGTTATCTCGAAGAGTTACACTTTCTGAGATTATTGCAAGTTATGGTTACAAAAAAGAAGACAATCCTGGATTATATTTCTATCCTGCAGTTCAATCTGCACACGTGTTATTGCCTCAAGAAATTGGAGACTTTAAACATGTATTAGTTCCTATCGGACCTGATGAAGATTCACATTTGAGAATTGCAAGAGATATTGCATCACGTGCTAAATATAATAAACCTGCAGTATTGCACTTAGCTTTCCTTCCAGGTATTGATGGAGAGAAGATGAGTAAGTCAAGAAATAATAATATCCTTTTTGACGATAATGAGAAAACCCTTAGAAAGAAGGCAAATAAAGCACTTTCTGGCGGAAGAGAAACTGCAGAGTTACAGCGTAAACATGGAGGAGATCCTGAAAAAGATATGGCTTGTTTCTATCTTAGCAAAATGTTTTTATCTGAAAAGGAAGGTGAAAAATTAATTGAAGATTACAAACAAGGAAAAATATTAAGTGGAGATGTTAAAAAAATATTTGGTGATGAACTTGTTAAGTTTGCAACTAATTTTCAAAAGAGTGTTAAAAAAATATCTGACAAAAAAGTTAAAAATTGTTTGATGAAAAATAATTAAACTTGTTCTTATTTATACAAATGTTTTTAAACAAGTTAGTATAAATTTAATAAACTTATTTTCAAAACGAAAAGAAGAGGTGAAAAATTGATGAAGGCAATAAGAAAAGCTGTAAAAAGAGCAACTGCAAAAAAATCTACTGCACGTAAAAAAGTTACTGCAAGAAAGACAACTAGAAAGAAAGCAGTTAAGAAAGCTGTAAGAAAAACTACTAGAAAAGCAGTTAAGAAAAAAACTACAGCAAAAAGAGCAGTAAAAAGAAAAACTGCTAAAAAAGCAACAAGAAGAAAAAGACGTTAATTAGCGTTTTAGAAACTTGCAGCCAAATTATTTCTTTTTTATTTTATTTTTAAAAAAAAATAGCCAGAACTATATTCCAATGCAACCATAATTTCCAGAAGGAAGTTGTACACAATCTTCTGAAGGTTTGGAACAATAACCTAAATTATTAACAATGCAGGAATTAACATTTTTCACGAATTTACAATTATTTAGCTCTGGAACCCACACGCAGTGCTTTGAAATATGGTGGCCTTCGCAATATTCTGTATTAGAAAAAGGATTTTCAACCAATTTGCACCTTGATTCTACTTCAAACATACCTGTTAAATCTGGAGCAGGATAATTAATCAAATAACCGGACAAAAAGAATACTGCTAAAAATACTAGTATTAAATGATCCTCTCTTGAATGATTCACTCTTTTTTTCATGATATTATGGGTAGTTTTTGCTATAAAAGATTTTTGGGGAGAAAGAATTAAAAATGAGGCTTGTTTCTTAATGAAATGGTAAAATGGAAATTAGGTGATCTCTATAATTCTATAGGTGAAAAAGAAATTAAAGAATTAATTAGAGTATTGGAAAAGGAAACTGAGAAAATTGAGAAAATTAGGCCATTACTAAAAAATGGTGTTTCTGCTAAAGTTGTAATAGATATTCTTGACAGTTCAAAAAAAACTGCTAAATTGACCAGTAAAATTGGAGCATTCATTAATCTAAAATTATCTGAAGATACTGCATCTCATAAATACAATGCGTTAGCATCTAGACTTGAACAAATTGGAACAGAATTCCATAACAGAAGTTTATTCTTTGATCTTTGGTGGATTGGTTTGGATGAGAAAAATGCTGAAAGAATAATAAAACAATCTGGAGAATATGCACACAAACTTAGATCAACTAGAAAGTTTAGAAAACATACTCTGAAAGAAAATGAAGAAAAAATAATTAATATTAAAGATCTTAGTGGTGCAGGTGCAATTTCTAATCTTTATGACATAATCACAAATGCTTACACTTTTGATTTCAAAAAGAAAAAAGGAGTTTCTCAGGCAGAAGTTATGGAGAATGTTAGAGATAAAAATAAAGATGTTAGAAAACTTGCCTATGAAACTGTTTTGAGTAGATATGGTAAGGAGGAATCATTATTAGGTGAGATTTATAGGAACATTGCATTAGACTGGGTTAAAGAAGGTTTAAGGTTGAGAGGATATGAAACCCCAATTTCAATTAGGAATAAAGGAAATGATTTACCTGATGAAGCTATTGAAACTTTACTTAATGTTTGTAAAAAAAATAGAAAAGTATTCCAAGATTATTTTAAATTAAAGGCTAAAGTTGTTGGAATGAAGAAGTTGAGAAGATATGATATTTATGCCCCCGTAAAAAATTCTAAAACTAAATTAAAATATGAAGATTCTGTAAAAACAGTATTAGAAGTATTTGGTGAATTTGATACTGAATTTAGAGATATGGCTAAAAGAGTGATTGATGAAAAACATATCCATTCAGATATCCAGAAAGGTAAAAGAAGTGGCGCTTTCTGTTATAGTGTTCATCCTTCAATTACTCCTTATATCTTAATGAATTACGTAGGGAGTTACAATGATACTTCAACACTTGCACATGAGTTAGGACATGCTGTTCATTCGATGTTAGCATCACACAAAAATATTTTTGATTTCCATGCACCGTTACCTTTAGCAGAAACTGCTTCAATATTTTGTGAAATGTTATTGGAAGAAAAGTTACTTGAAAGAAAAATGAGTTCAATTGAAAGAGAACATATGCTTGTGACTCAATTAGATGGAATTTACGCAAGTATAATGCGTCAAGCTTACTTTGTTATGTTTGAAAAAAAAGCCCATGAGATGATTGAAAAAGGGGCTACAATTGGACAGTTGAATGATGTTTATTTTAAATTATTAAAAGAACAATTTGGAGATTCAATCGAATTACCTGAAGTGTTTAAACATGAATGGAAATATATTCCTCACATCTATCATACACCCTTCTATTGTTATGCTTATGCTTTTGGAAATTTATTAGTACTTAGTTTATTCAATATGTACAAACATGAGGGAAAGAACTTCATTAAGAAGTATAAACGAATCTTAAGTCATGGTGGAGGAGAAGTTCCTTCAAAGATACTTAGCGAAGCAGGAATTGATGTTAAAGATGAGAATTTTTGGCAAGGCGGATTTGATTTGATTAAAGATATGGTTAAAAGATTAGATAGTGAATTAAAATGAGTGCAGAACGAGCTGAAAGGGAATTGTTAAGACCTGTTGAAGATCATGAACTTTATGGAAAGAGTAATTTTTGGAAACATTTTTGGAAAGCAATTAGTGCTTTGATGTTGATTATTATTTTGAGTTATATGTTAACTAATTATTCTGTTAGAACTATTTTAGCTGGAAAGATGGATAGCGATGTTGTTAGTGAAGGAGTTTTAGAAAGTGAATATGGGATTGTTATTTTTACTAATGGAGTTTATGCTGAACTGAGAGATTTATATCATGCAAATGAAAAAGAGTTTAAGGCATGTGTGTTGGGCGAGTATTTAGACGGACAATATATTCTTGATGAATTGTTTTTACCTAAAATGCATTTTCAAGATTATGATCAAGTGATTAGTTCCCCTTGTCCTGAAAGAACATTAATTGATTTACACAGTCATCCCCAACAACATTGTACATTTTCTGAAGTAGATTTGAATGGATTTACTCCAATAGAAGAGAATACGCTTCTTGGGGTTATGTGTAGTGATGATAGATTTATTCTGCGGAGATAAACTAAAACTCTGGAATTAATTCCAGCATATGCAACCATGTAGAATCTAAATAACAATTGTTTAGATGAAATTTGGGAATATAATCTTTTGACTTAGTCATTGCTCTTCCTGCCCTTGATATGTCTCTTGCTAAGTAGAAAATGCCGTTATCTCTTGTCAATATTACTTGGGGTTCATCTGTTTCAATTGCTTTAGTCATCGCATGTGCAACTAAATGATTATCTGCTACACTTGTTCCTGTATTTCCTTTTATTGCAACATTATGGCAATATTGATATATCCTATTTTCTAAATCTCTATCTTCTAATTGATCCACCTCAGAAGAATTTAATTTTTGTTCTATCGCGCTATGGATTAATCTTGATCTCTTATATCTTCTTTCAACTATCTTAGAATAGCCTAAGTTTTTCTTTTCTTTATGCCTTATTAATCTTTTTTGAAAAAGATTTCTTCTATGTGTAACTTCGGTCATTATTTGTGGAGCTACATAAACATATGGTTTTTTTATTACTGACTTTAATTCTTTTGTGGATTGATTTGTTGTTTTTTTTACTTCTTTTGCAATTTCTTTGTATTTCTCATCTACATCTCCTAAACCATTTAAACTTGCGTGCATAAATGATAACTCGCACAACCTTACTGATCCATAATCTGAATGAATTCCACTAACCATTCCAGGCTTTACTATGAATGATGTATCTATCCAATAATGCTCTCCCTTAAGATCATTAAAATTTGAATCATATTCTTCCATCATTTGATCAAAAGTAAAATTTAAAAAAATATCTTTAAAACCAGATATGAACATATCATCTAAATTTTTTGTTTTTAAGTCGTCTGTCAGGAATGAAAAATCTTCTAAGCTTCTTTCTGGATGAATAAATTCTTTATAATCTGATTGCCTAGCGATTCCAATAGCTTGATCAGACATTTTTCCCTTATGTCCTTTTGGACAACGGATCTTAGAAAAATTTAGTTCTTCATCTTCATAATCTTCATAATTAGTTATTTTTGGCATTTTACTGGAAAATAGATAATTAATGATTATTAAAATTACCTTTTCATGTATTTCTTTCTTTTTGAAGGGCTTAAGCGTTCTATAGAGTATCTAAGCATGGTTCTAGGCATTCTTTTGGAATGTTTGATTAAAAATGACTCTAATACTGCTGGATCTTTCTTTCCCAACTCTCTCAACATCCATCCACTTGCTTTGTGAATTAGATCATGAGTGTCTTCAATGAATCTTTCTGCTAAATCTAATGTTGGTTGAAATTGATTGTTTTTTATTAGTTTTAATGTGGAAACTATGGAGATTCTTTTAGTCCAGAGATGATTTGATTCTGACCATTCGTAGAGTTGTTGTTTTGGTTTGTTTAGAAAATAATCTCCAATTATGTTTGAACAGGAAATATCTACTAAATCCCAATTGTTAATGTTGTGAAAATTATCTATGTAAAAATTAACAATTCGTTCTTTTTCTTCTGTTTTGTTGTATTTATTGATTAAGATTACTAATGCAGTAAATCTATGTTCATGAATTGTACTATCTAATAATTGTTGTAATTGTTCCAAGGTTAGAGAATAATATTTTTTTGCTATCTTTCTTTGGATTGGAACAACTATGCCTAGGAATTTATCTCCTTCAGCATATTCTCCTTTTCCTGTTTTAAAGAATCTAGAAAGAATTTTTGCTTTTTCTGGATTTGCTTGAAGATTTAATTCATGAATTAATTCTTTTAACATAAAATAAAAATAGAATAGAAGTTTATAACTATTCTTTATTTTTGGTGGTTAGATATCCTCTACAGTTCTTTGAACCACATCTGCAAGGGTGTTCTTTATAATCATCTGTATCTAAACAATAATCATAAGTTATTTCTTCATCTTTTTTTATATCTCTAGTTGCTTCAATCCAAATGTGGCCATCATCATTGATTGAATCTGCATTTGGTTCACATGAGTGATTAATATATTTTGCAGGATTCCATGGAACATCTCCATCTATTGTAGTTTCCTTATCTAACTCAAATAAATAAATTACTCCTGCTTCTGTCTCTTTTTCTGAGATCTCATCTGCTTCATCGTTTGAAATCTTTCTTCCGATGTATTCGATAATATAAGTCCCCTTAGGAATATCCTTCTTAGCAAAAACTCCATTGTTGTGGATTTTTGATTTTCTTACTTCCGCCCATTCACTTTTTTTTGTTTCCATTTTGATTATTCCTCTTTTTCATATGCTTTTTTTGTATGTGTTTTTAAATGTTTTTAAAAGGATTAGAGTAAAATTTTATAATGGGTAAATTTTAGAGTAGTGAGATGGCCACATATTCCCACTCTAAGTTAAGTACGTTTGATCAATGCAAGTATAAGTATAAACTTAGATATATTGATTTTGTAAAAAGTGAACTTAAAACCATTGAAGGATTTATGGGGATTATTGTTCATCAGACTTTAGAGAAGCTTTATAGGGAATTAAAGGCAGGCATTGTAAATTCTAAAGATAATTTATTAAAATATTATTTATGGATGTGGCAAAAGAATTGGACCTCTAGTATTGTAATTGTTAAGAAAGAATATAATGAAGAACATTACAAAACATTAGGATTAAAATATATCATGGATTATTATGATAGATATTCTCCATTTAATAAATTAACAACTGTAGGAATTGAGACTAATGATAGACTTAATTTGAAAAATGAAGATAAATATTATGTTATGATTGATCGTTTGGCCGTTGATGAGGATAAGAATTATTATGTGATTGATTATAAAACAAATGCTAATCCTGCTAACCAAGCTACATTAGATAAAGATACTCAATTGGCAATGTATTCTCTTTGGGTTAAAGATAAATTTCTTGATGCTAAATCTATCAAACTTGTTTGGAATTTTTTAGCAACTGATGAAGAAAAGGTCTCTGTTAGAACTGATGAAGAATTAGTTGAGATGAAAGAAATGATTGAAAGTAAAATAAAAGAGATTGAAAGTTGTATTGAATATCCTGCTACCGCCAGTAACTTATGTGATTACTGTGAGTATAAATCTATCTGTCCTGAATGGAAGGGAAATGAAGTTAAAGAATCCAAAGAAAGAGTTGAACCCAAGTATACTCGTCAAAAATTATTAAATGCGTATTTGAAATAAGTTTGGAATTTTGTTTTAAAAGCTTGTAGGTTTTCTAAAAGTTAAAATTTAGTTTATAAATGGTTTTAAATAACTTTTATTTGGTGTAAATATGAATTCTCCAGATAGAAAAAAGATGGACAGATATTACAAGGAACAACTTGCAGATAATATTAAATCCGAACTTGATTCTTTTGATGAAGTTATGACTATGATGGTTGATTCTGTGATTCCTAAAAAGAAAGTTATGGCAGAAAAGAAAAAATATGCTGAAACAATGTTTAGAAATTGGGATTGCTTTAGTGAAATTCTTCCTCCTTTAAGAGAAGTTAAATGGAATCTTATGACCATTAAAAAATATAAAGATCTTGCTAATGAAAAAGGCCATGCCTTAGAAAATTTAAGTGAGGATGATAAGAAGATTAGAGAAAAATGTGTTAATAGTATGTTGTGGTTTACTGATGTGCTTGCATATAGTTCTGGCCTTGTTAAAGATGAACTAAAAACCAGAAAGATGTTTGGTTTTGAAGAATAAAAAAAATAGTTCTCACTATTACTCAATTTTAAAATAAAAAGAAAAAAGAGTACATAGGAAAGTTTAAGCCTCCAAGTATATTGATAAATGTCGAATTATTAGTAATCGCGGGCTGAATACCTCGTTTCCTTGGTACTTACACCCCGACCCTATCAAACCTGTGATATGCAGGTATTCTCAGTCTATTTTCGCGGCGGGTTTCGAGCTTAGATGCTTTCAGCTCTTATCCCTTAGCGCGTAGCTGCCCAGCCTGCCTTGTCAGACAACTGGTACACCAGTGGCGCCGAACCCTTGTTCCTTTCGTACTAAAGGATCCTTCCACTCAGACCTCAACACCTCCAGTAGATATCATACAAACTGTCTCACGACGTTCTTAACCCAGCTCACGATCCGCTTTAACCGGTGAACACCCGTACCCTTGGAAGCTTCTGCACTTCCAGGATGCGAAGAGCCGACAACGAAGTAGCAAGCAGCGCCGTCGATTTGAACTCTTAGGCGCTACAACTCAATTATCCCCGAGATAGCTTTTCTGTCATACCTAGCCCTCATCAATAAGGACATAGGGGTTCGCTAGACCAGACTTTCGTC
>JAERTB010000008.1 GCA_016845225.1 Candidatus Woesearchaeota archaeon
CCATTGGCCATTAAACAATCGAACCAAACAATTAGCATGACGACCACCAAGAAACCTCAAAAAAAATTAAAACTCTCCAAAGAAGAAATATTAGATGATTATCAATTAGCAAACGAAAGTCGACAAGCTAGTTTGCTTGGCAGACGAGAAGTACTAACAGGTAAAGCTAAATTTGGAATTTTTGGTGATGGAAAGGAAGTTCCACAACTAGCAATGGCTCGTGCATTTGAGAAGGGTGATTGGCGATCAGGGTACTACCGCGATCAAACTTTTATGATGGCTACAGGCATGATGACACTGGAAGAGGTTTTTGCTCAATTATATGGTGATACAGATCCAGAAGCAACTCCTGCTAATGGAGGTCGATTAATGAATAACCATTTTGCTACTCGAAGCTTAGATGAAAATGGCAATTGGCTAAACCTGGTTGATCAGCCAAATTCCTCTGCTGACTCCTCTCCTACCGCTAGTCAAATGCCACGTCTATTGGGTCTGGCATTGGCATCAAAACAATACAAAGAAACACCTGAATTAGATTCATTTACTGAATTTAGTAAAAATGGAAATGAGGTTGCATTTGGGACAATTGGTGATGCTTCTACATCTGAAGGTCACTTTTTTGAGACAATAAATGCTGCAGGTGTTATGCAAATTCCAATGGCAATTTCAGTATGGGACGATGGATGGGGAATATCTGTTCCCAACAAACACCAAACCACAAAGGAAAATATAAGCGAGATACTAAAGGGCTTTAAAAAAGAAAAAGACACCAACGGATATCACATTTACACCGAAAATTGTGGTAACTATTATGAGTTAGTTGAACTTTATAAAAAAGGAATAGGTAGCTGTAGGGAAGAACATACTCCTGTTCTTTTTCATATTCAAGGATGCACACAACCCCAAGGACATTCAACATCAGGATCACACGAAAGATATAAAACCAAAGAACAATTACAACAAGAATCAGACTCAGACTGTATACTAAAAATGCGACAATGGATTCTTGATGAAAAAGTTGCAACTGATGATGAGTTGGTTGTAATTGAGAAAGAAGCTATAAAACGTGCAAGGCAAGCTAGAAAAAATGCCTGGAATAACTACCTCAAACCCATAATTGCTAAAAAAGAAGAGTTTCTGAATTTAGTTGATATAACAACCTGTAATTGTGCACAAACATCCGAAATAGATGCTATAAAACAAGAGCTCAAAAAAATTGGAGAGCCAATATATAAGGATATTATTTCTTCATCTAAAAAGATACTTCGATTAATTTGCGATAGCTGTAGTAATCCTCAAAACTCTCTAAAAATCAATGTTACCAATTGGCTTGAAAAAGAAAGTGCCGATTTTGATCGTCGATATAGTTCTCATCTTTATAGCGAGTCGGATAATTCGGCATTCAATATTGAAAGTGTTGATCCGGTTTATACCGATGAGTCAGTATTAGTACCAGGTCGTGAGATCCTAAGAGATAATTTCGATCATATTTTTGAAAATAATCCCCTTGTTGTAGCTTTTGGAGAGGACGTAGGAAAGATTGGTGGAGTAAATCAAACCTACGAAGGTCTTCAGGAAAAATATGGTGAGAACAGAGTTTTTGATACCGGAATACGTGAGGCAACGATAATTGGTCAGGGACTTGGTATGGCATTGCGTGGTTTAAGACCAATTGCCGAAATCCAGTATTTTGATTATTTATTATATGGTTTACAAGTACTTAGTGATGACCTTGCCACAACACATTACAGAACTCGAGGTGGTCAAAAAGCACCAATGATTATCAGTACCCGGGGTCATCGACTGGAAGGAATCTGGCATTCAGGTTCACCTTTGAGCATGGTAATTAATTCCATCCGTGGAGTTCATGTGGCTGTTCCTCATAACATGACACAGGCAGCAGGATTCTATAACACTTATCTGGAATCAGATCAACCTGTGGTAATTATTGAGCCGCTAAATGGTTATCGATTACGAGAGAAAAAACCTGAGAATATTGGTGAGTTTAAAACACCAGTTGGTATACCTGAAGTGATGCAGGAAGGAAATGACGTAACGGTAGTAACTTACGGCTCATGTGTTCGTATTGCTCAAGATGCGGTACAACAACTTAAGGATTTTAATATTAGTGTTGAGTTAATTGATGTACGTACACTCATTCCTTTTGATATAAATAAGACCATTGTTGACTCTTTGGCGAAGACCAATAAAGTATTGTTTTTTGATGAAGATGTGCCAGGGGGAGCAACAGCATTTATGATGCAAATTGTATTGGAAGAACATGGTGGATATTATCATCTCGATTCCATACCAAAAACGCTTACAGCAAAGGCTCATAGAGCCGCATACAGCACCGATGGTGATTATTTTTCAAATCCAAATGCGGAAGATGTTTTCGATACAGTGTATAATATGATGCATGAGTATAATCCAGAGAAATACCCAAAGATTTTTTAGACTCTTTATTTGGGTAACTAAGATCATTTTATTTATTTTGTATGTCCGAAAACACTAATAATTCAATATAAATACTTATCTTTGAGGAAAATAGAGATGATGAATATATTTAGCTTTACAGCACATTTTGATAGCGAAGAATCTTGTAGAAATCATTTTAAATCAGAGCGAGATAAGGCTGGAGTTGTGTGTAATCGATGTGGGCACACAAAACATTATTGGATTAAGAGTCAGTGGAGTTACGAATGCAAGCAATGCAGGAGCCGTACTTCATTGCGTAGTGGCACAATTATGCAAAGTTCAAACTTATCTTTTCTGATATGGTATAAGACTATGTTTTTATTAAGTGCCACAAAGAAGGGTTTTTCAAGTAAAGAAATCCAACGTCAATTAGGTTTGAAACGCTATGAACCGGTGTGGGCAATGGTACATAAGCTTCGTAAAGCTATGGGAAAACGAGATGATCGCTATACATTAGAGGGAATGATAGAAATGGATGAAGGCTACTTTACCATAGAAGCTTCAGAGCATAGTCATAAAACACAAAAGGCTGGTCGAGGTAGCAAAACAAAATCTAATGTTATGGTTATGGCAGAAAGTACAATCCTAGAAGATATTGAAACTGGAAAAGTGGACAGACAATGCAGATATTTTAAAGCAAAGGTACTTGACGATCACAAAGCTGATGGTACAGATGAAACATTTCAAGAATCTATTGATGGTGAACAAACCATTGTATTTACTGACAAAAGCACTTCATATGTAAATATAGCAGACTATGTAGAGATACATTTATCTGAGAAATCGACTGAGCAAACCACAAAAGAAACTTTAAAATGGGTTCATATAGCCATAAGCAATGCTAAAAGAAACTTTGTTGGAAATTACCATAAAATCAAGAGAAAATATTTACAACTATATCTT
>JAERTB010000009.1 GCA_016845225.1 Candidatus Woesearchaeota archaeon
AAATAGTAATTGCAGATTGGTTATTGGCACGAAGTGATACATTCAAAGAGATTTTATCTAACTTAAGGGATCACAAAATTAATACTAAGAATTCTTTTTCTCGTGTTAAGGATAAACACAGAGATTATGAAGCAAAAGTGAGAGAACAGGATGCAAGAATCAGAGAACTTGAAGGAATTGTTGATTCTTTAAACATGATTCAAGAAGAAATCCCTGTTAAAAAAACAAAAAAGAAGAAAAAAAGTAAAAAATAATTTTTTCAATATTTTATTTCTATTTCTTTTCCTATCAATTCTTTAGTAAATGTATTTTTGTTTACCTCTAAAACATATTTTGCAGGTTCTTTTGAATTATGATGGTCGCAGGGTTCTGAAACACAAGGTTCTGCATGTAAAACATCAACAACTAAACCATCAGACCTAATAAAAACCATATCTAATGGAATCAAAGTGTTTTTCATCCAAAAACTTTGAGCCATATCCTTTTCAAATACAAATAACATACCACAATTAAGGCACAATTCTTCCCTAAACATCAAACCTCTTGCCATTTCTTCAGGTTCATTCACAACTTCAATCTCAATTTTTTCACCTTCAACAAAAATATGTGGGTGGGCACTACATCCTATCAAGAAAATAAGCAAAAAAGTGAGAACTAAGACACCATAGCTCCCATTTTTTAGAAAAATCATCTTATCCAAAGTAACTTTGGCTCTTTTCTTCAGCAGATTGAGATACTTTCTTTGCCTTAGACATAACATCCTTTAATTTGCCTTCAAATTGTTCAGCCCGTTTAATCAATGGTTTATAATCCAGTCCTAATTTCAAATATTCATCTAAAACGCACAATATTTTTGCGGCAGCTCGTGAATCTGGAAGTGTAGAGTGAGTTTCAGCAAAGATGCAAGTATTTTTTACATCTTCTCTCACAATTAAAGCCCCAGTTACACCAACAATAATTCCTTCATCTAATGGTTCACCACATTTTGATTTGAATTTTTTATTATGTGTTAAATAATATGCTGTAGGATTTTTCCCTTTCATAATTGTTTCACTGCCAACACCTTCAAGACTAATAATTTCTTTACATTTCAAATCTTTAGAAATTTTAGCAAGCACTTCTGCAATATTCCATTCAAATCCTACAACATTTGCAAGTGCATGTAATATCAATAAGTTTTTTTTCTTAGAATAAAATATTCCTAAAGGTTCAACAGGTTCACCAGCATGAACAGCAATTGTTGGAGCAATTTCTTCAGCTCTAATATATCCTATCTTTTTAGCATCTAAATGTTTAATTAAATATTCAGTTGCAATTGTTCCCACAAGTCCAAATCCTGGAAATCCTTCTACAATAGTTGGATTCTTAGGTTTAGATTTAAGTTTATACCTCATTTAAATTTACACTCTATTCTTTATTTATATAATTTTCTTATAACATAAACTTTTTAAAACTCCCAATTAACACAATATAACAAAAGAGGCATGGGCCCATAGCTCAGTCTGGCTAGAGCACTTGGCTCTTAACCAAGGGGTCGGGGGTTCAAATCCCTCTGGGCCCGCACTAAAAAAAGAAGATGATTGTAAGACCATTCAAAGTAATATTGAACCTTTTATCTGGTTACATGTTTGTGATTTCTGCAGTAAAACAAAATATGCTGGCTGCACCGACTGCACTTTTTTCACTGATGATATTAATTGCAAAATCAGATGAAGAATCAAGACATAAAATTTTTGATATGGTTACAGTCGCACTTGCAACTTCATTGATAATTTTTTCAATTATTCAACACAACTACAATTAATTTCTTAGAACTTCATATATAGAATCAAAAATTGGAGAACTACTATTAAAACTATAAAACTCGGCACCTATTGAATCAGCAATCCATTTTAATCGAGCATTATGTTCCTTTTTCTTATTCATGTAATTTTTTTTAGTAATCTTGTCCATAAATGCATGAATAACTTCACTTGTTTCCATGTCTTTTAATTTTAAATTTCCTTTGAGATTCATGTTACTTTCAACATCATCAAGAACTTGTATTAATTTTATTTCACAATTTTTAAATCGGCCAAGACTTCTTGCAATTTCATCTAAATCATAAAAGAAGTCACTTACAATTACGACCATACTTCGTGATCCTATTTTTTTTAAGTATCCTGTCAATGAATCTTCAAATCTTGTTTTTCCTTCAGCATTTTTATTTCGAAGATAATCTAATGTTCTCACAAATTGGGCCTTGCCTCTTCGTGGGAGAAACACATCTAAATTATCTGAAAATGTACTTAAAATAAACTTTTCATTTTTCTTCATGGCCATATAAGCAAAACTTAAACCAATCATGGAAGAATATTCAAATTTAGTTATTTTATCAGAGGCATAGTCCATAGATTTACTTGAGTCAATTATTATATGCACACTCAAACTTTTATCTTCTTCAAACCGTTTAATATGCAGCTTATCTGTTCTCCCATAAACTTTCCAGTCTATATCTTTATAATCGTCTCCAGAAGTATAAATTCTATGTTCTTTGAATAAATTTCCTTTTCCACTTTCATAACTGCTTCTCTCTCCAATATAATTTGAAGAAATTCGTTTATTCACTAAAAGGCACATTCGGTCCAAATGTTTTAGAAAATCTTCTTCAATCATTTTAGAAGATATTTAATTACGGCGTCTGCATCAAAATTATTTCTTTCCGCTTCAAAGTTTAAAATAATTCTATGTCTTAAAATAGGTAAGGCCATTTCATTAATATCTTCTTTGTTAACATAATTTCTACCCTCAATAAGTGCTTTAGCTTTACTCGCCATCAACAGTCCTAAACTTGCCCTAGGACTAGCACCAAATTCAATAAGTTCTTTATGACTTCTAGTTTTGTTTACCAAATCAACAGCATAGTGTTTAATATCATTGGCAACAGGAACTTGTCTAACCATTTTTTGCAAATTAATTATATTCTCTCTTCCTAAAACGGGTTTTAATGAATCAATTTCTCTCTCTTCTTCTGTAAATCTATTTACAATTTCCAACTCTTCTTCAAACTTGGGATATTGTGATTTAATCTTAAATAAAAATCTGTCACATTGAGCTTCCGGTAATGGGTAGGTTCCTTCCTGTTCAACAGGATTTTGTGTAGCCAAAACAAAGAAAGGTTTATCCATTTTAAATATTTGAGTTCCTACGGTAACTTGTTTTTCTTGCATGGCTTCTAATAAAGCGCTTTGAGTTTTTGGTGTAGCTCTGTTAATCTCATCCATCAAAACAATATTAGAAAAAAGAGGTCCTTGTTGAAATGAAAATTCTCTTTTCCCACCCCTTTCTTCTAAAACATGGGTCCCAATAATATCTGAAGGCATTAGATCAGGAGTTCCTTGAATTCTACTAAAATTCAAATCCATTAATTTAGATAAACTGTTTACAGTAAGGGTTTTAGCCAATCCAGGATAACCTTCAAGAAGCGCATTTGCCCCGCATAAAATAGAAATAATTGTTTGTCTAATGGCTTCTTCTTGTCCTACAACAATATAGCCAATATGGCTCAGGACTTCATCAATAGCAGTTTTCACTTCTCCCGAACTCTTTAAATTTGATATCATACCTATAACTCCTTTCTCTTTTTACCACCTCTAGAATAAATTTAGTTTGTCTATTTATTAAGATTATTGTAAAATCTTTCAACTATTGATTTTTCATCTAAATTAATATTTTCATTGAATGTTTTATCCTGAGATCCGCCAATTCTTCCATTATAACTTTGTCCACCAGAATCTTGTTTATATTCTCCTTCGGAACCAAGATCTGCCCGGTTTGCTTCAGTTCCCAATTCCAATTCCAATTCCTTTCCACCTAGTTCTGCAAGGCTGCCCTCTCCTTGAATCTCTGATAAATCTTCAATACTTGTTTCGCCCCCTCCAAAAAATCCAGTAAGACTTCCAACACCTTCTCCACCTAACTCTTCAACAGTATCAATAAGATTAAATCCACTACTTTGAATATAAAATAAAAGAACTCCCAAAAAAATCAATCCTCCGAATCTCTTAATGGTTCTTTTTCCACTAATCAAATCATAAAATCCTACAAATCCTACCTTTGTTGCAACTTCATTATTCAAATCATTAATAATTCCATTATTTTTCCCAAAATTATCTACTGCAGTTCTCAATTGCCATTCTAATCCAGGAACTTTTTTCTCAATTTCAGAAATACTCGATTTTTTTGCAGATCTAATAAATCCAAAAAGTAAATATCCTCCCCCGACACCTAAAGCAAGTAAAAAACTTAGTCCAAAGAATACCAAAAAGGAAGATATTAATAGACTAATAAGAACACTATCTAAAAAACAATCAAAAAATTTAGTTAAAACTAATCTTCGTTTAATTCTAGAAACTTCTTTTCTTACATTAACCATTATAATAACTAATAGTTAGCACATTCACTTAATGAACCATTAAATCCACTAGAACTAACTATGCATGCCTCATATTTATTTACTAGATCGCTCTGAGTTGTTAGATTAGTTTCTAGTCCTGCAATCTTTATCTCTAACTCATAAACCTCTAGTTCCAAAATTTCTTTCAAATCTTCTAAATCTGCAAGTTCTGTGGTAATATCATTTTCAACCTTGGTTTTATTTTCTAATGCGCTTTTAGTTTCTTCTAATTCAGTCGATAAATTTAAAATTCTCAAATCTTTTTCATAAGCAACATCATCCACTTCTGCTTTTAGGTTTGCAACCTTGCCCATATACACAAAAAAAGTAATAGCCCATAATAAAAATAAAAATATTGCAATTTTTTTTAAATTATTAATAGAAGTTCCTGAACCAATCTCAACTTTGTTTTTTCCATTGGGTCCACCTTTTTCAAATAAATGTTCTTTTTTTCTTAATTCTTCTAGTTCTCTATTTACCTTATCTAATGCTCTTCTGTCTCTTGCTTTTTTTATATTATCTAAAAAACTCATAATATAGCCTTCCTATTACATCTTTAAATATTTTTGCGTTCGGAAACAGTCCTAAACCACACATCTATTATAAAAATAGCCATTGCAAGCACCAATAATGGCCAAATAAACAGTTCTTTTGTCCCTTTAATTACTGATTTATTTTCTTTTAAAACAGAATCTAATTCATCCATATTTTCTCCCCTCAAAATTTTCCCTCCACTAAGAGTAACTATCTCTTTCATTTTTGCATTCATTCCTATGTCCTCGAGTTCATCATTATAATTTACTGCATATTGTTCATTTCCAAACATAAAAAATCCTGCTTCATCCACAAATTTTTTAGCCAAATAGCTTCCATCAGGGTTTCGTTTAATTTCAAATCCTTCTGATTCTGGAGGTTTCCCTCCAATGATTACAACCTCAACATTAGTTCCAATTCTTGCATCATTAAATTCAAAGAAGTACTCGTTTTTTCTTTCAGGATCTCCACTTACCCAATTAAAAGCCCTACTTAATAATGTCGAACTTACACCCGAGTAAAGTTCTCCACCCCAACTTACACCATTATCGGCAGAAAGTACTCCAATTCTTCCAAGACCTTGTCTCCAAACACTAAGTAGTGGGTCACCGCTTCCCCCAGTAACTAATAATCTTCCTCCATTTTTTGGAAGAATTTTATTCATTCCATAAATATTTTCGATTGGAAATAATCCTTCAGTAATAAAATGAGAATCATCAAATATTTTTACTTTTCCTTCTCCACTAGAGGTTCCTTCAGGATCTCCAAATACCAATGCTAATTGATGAGATTGTCCGGCCCAATAATAGGATCCTCCTGTAAGGTTGCTTATACTTCTAAGTAAAACATCATTGGGATTTGTTCCAATACCCACAGAATATACTTTTACATTATTTTGGATAGCATTATTTATTGCACCGCTAGTTTCTCCCTGACTAGATCCATCTGTAAATAAGATTATGTTTTTTCCTCCAGCCACATTCTTCAACATATCTACACTTGCAGTCAAACCATTTCCAAGATAAGTATATCCTCCGGGAATCAAAGAAATAATATTGCTTTCAATAATAGTTCTATCCTTATTTTCTAATAATCCCAATTCTTCAACAACGTATGCATCTTCATTAAACGCTACAACTCCTAGACTATGTTCATCAGTAATATCTTCTACCACACCTACAGCTAGCGCTTTTGCAACATCTGCAGCATTTCCTCCGCCATATTCTGCACCAACACTACTAGAAATATCAATTAACAAAACAACATTGACATCTCCCATCTTTTTACCAGTCCCTCCAACTTCAACAGGCAATAACTTTTCAAATTTACTTCCAGAGTAACTTCCATCTCTTTCAAAAGAATTTTTCCCACCAACAACAAATAATCCATTCCCTTTTCCAACATATTTATCTAAGTCTGCAATTCTATCTCCAAAACTTTCAACAGGTTTATCATCAACTATAACTGCATGGTATTTATCAAGACCATATAATCCTCCAACTTCAACAGTATAAAGTTTCGAAAGAAGTTTTTCCAATCTTGTTCCAGCAGAACCAAACAATAGAATTTTTGGTTTTTCTACAACTTTAATACTCTTAAAATAGACATTATTTTCTTCAAAAAAATCAGTTCCATCTATTCTTGCAATCAGTTTATGATCTCCTCCAGAAAATTTAGCAGAATATTCTATTTCTCTGCCAATTTGAGAAACAACTTCTTCACCATCAACAGTTAAACTAATTCTCTTTGTAGCTCCATCAGTCCCACTCAAAATTACCTTGAATTGCGCTTCAGTATCTGGTCCAATTTTTGAAGGTCCAACAATTTTTACAGAATAATCTTCTTCCTTCAATTCTCTTTCAAACAAACTCAAACTTAAATTTTCAAGCCTAGAAGTTTCTAAAACGTTGTTCCAATCTACTCCCTCATTTATTTGTCCATCGCTAAACAACAATACATTTTCCCCTCTTCTAAAGGCAGAATTTATTTCTTCACCAATATTTGATGCCAAATCATCTCCAATTAATCTATGTTTTGCTCCAATATTTCTTTTTAATCCACTAATGAACCTTTCATCTATATTTCCGCCAAACAAACTATAGGAATTACTTTCATCTTCCAATACAACTAATTTACTTTTTCCTCCACTAAAAATACTATCAATAGAATAGGGTTCAGAAATCGCAAATACAAGTAAAATTAATATTGAGATCCTAGTCCAATATAATCTCCTATTAGTTCTAGCAAAAATAAATACTCCCAAAATAATTAATATAAAAAATAAAAGGTATTCTGGTGCAGCAAACAAATTAGAAAAAAAACTAAACACTGTAATCTCTCCTCATTATTCTTCTATTAGATATAATCCATTCAAGAATTACTAAGAACATTGCCACAATCAATAGTTCTTTCCAAATATTTTTATTTACTCTATTTTGAATAGCATTTTCACCAGTTAAGCTCTTTTCTAATTCAATATTTCTTTCAAGATTAGATTCTTCATCACTAAGAATATTTGCAGAATAGCTCTTATCTCTAATTAAATAAAATCCAACTTCTTCCATTATCAATGAGCTTCCTGTTTCTTTTGAACCGCTAGGTAATTTGAAATTCAAATCTCCTCCAAAACTAAGTACTGTTCCAGTTGCAACATTCATCTCATTAAGACCTTTATATCCTCCTAAATATCTTACAAACCTTGTCCAAAATATTGGATAATCTGGTCTATTAGAAAAATCTTCCCCAAATACTCCATAGTATGCAAATAACCCTTTTTCAAACGGCTTAACAAAAATAACTGGTTCCTCTCCAGCCAAAACATATTTTTGACAAGAAATTCCACATTCGACTTCTCTCACTCTACTATGTCTTCCAAAACTCAAGCCTTCAGTAAAAGAAACTTCCTCTTCAATAATAGATTCGCCCCCGCTCACTTTTTCTCCAACATCAAAGTTAAGGAATCCTCCATAATCTCTAACTCCTGGTCCTTCTTCAGAACCAATAACAATCACACTTTTCCCCAGATTCAATTCTTCTTTCAATATATTTTTAGCATCAATACTTAAGCTAGAAATTTTATTAAGAATATAAACATCATAACCTCTTTTGATATTATTTGCAGATTTTTTAGCAAACTTAATTGTTCCAGATGCTTCAAGTGCAGATTCTAGATATTTATCATTATTTTCTTGAACAAGTAATACCTTTATAGTTTCACTTTCTTCATTAATTAGATAAATAATATTATCTCCATTGATTTCATCTTCAATTAGTAAATTAATCTCACTTTTTCCTTTAACCATTTCAAATTCATATTCTTCACTATCTCCCACATTCAATGTAACAATCTTTTTTCTGCCTTCATAAGATACTTCAAAACTTTTCATTTCACAACAAAAATTCTTAATTACCGCAACACTTTTACCATTTTTTTTCAAATCAATAGCAACAAATCCTGCATTATTTTTATTACCTTCATAAAAATCTACTAATTTGATTGGAATTTTATTAGTTTCAAATTCATTTAACTGTAAAAGTAACTCTTCAGTTTCAGTATCAATTAAATCGCTACCAAGAAAAATTGCTTTTTCTCCCTTAACTTTGTCAAAATATTCTTTAGCCAAAAAAAGACTTTCACTAATCGCAGATTTAGAACCACTGATTCCCAATTTTTTGATTATCTTTTTAGTTTCACTAGAATCTCCATTCTCTAATATTATTCGTGGCGAACTTCCAGCAATAATCACAGTATTCTTTACACCCCTATTATCTAATGCAGAATTTTTAAGTGATTCAATATGTTTTTCCATACTGGCGCTATTATCTAATACAAAGATTACATTTCCACTATCTACAGAGGATACTGAAAGAAATGGTGCTGCAAAAAATAAAGCAATTAACCCAAGAATTAAAATTTGGAGTAACAATAACTTATCATTTACTAAATTCTTAAACGAACTACGTTTATTTTTTCTTTCATCCCCCTTAGAAAGAAACATTACAGAAGGAATAATCATTTCTTTTGCCTTCGGCTTAATAAAAAATAAAATTAAAAACGGAATTAAAGAAAACAGTGCTAAAAGTCCCACAAGGTTTCCAATTCCAAGAAATGTCATCAACTAAATTGTTGAATAAAACTTTAAAAAAATATAGAAAGAGTAACCATTATATAATAATTACAAAATAAAAAAATTAAAGAATCTCTCGGATTCTTTCAATATGTCCAGCAACTGTATGTCCAGTATCTGTTAGTTTGATGGTTTTAATTCTTCCATTTTTTTCAAACTCAACAAGTTTTGCAGTTTCCATTTCTTGTAAAATTTTTACTGCATGACTGTAAGTACAATCTACTTCTTTTGCTAATATTGATCCGTATCTGCTTTTATTACTGTTTCTCAGTGCTACTAACATCATTGCAGGTTTTGATCTAAAAAACACTTCAAATATTTCTTTTTCGCTTTTCTTCATTAAAACTCCCCCCAGTTCATTAATAATATGATTATTATCTTCAAAAGGTTCTAATTTTTCCTTTCAGAAATTAAATCCTTTCTCGTATATTTAAACCTTTTCTTTCCATCCTATACTTTTAAGGCACTATTTAAAGAAATTATGCCTTTCAAGAGATAGACCAAAAAACCTTTATATACCTTTTCCAAAAAATTAGTCATGTTAGACATAAAATTTATTGTCGAAAATCCTTCAGAGGTAAAAGACAATCTAAAAAAGAGATTTAAGCAAGATCAAATTTGGATGGTCGATGAACTGATACAAGATTATGATAATTTCAAACTTCTAAAAAAAGAAATTGACGATTTACGTTCAGAAAGAAATAAACTTTCTAAAGAAATTAATAAACTAAAAAAAGAAAAGAAAAAAGCAGACAAAGAAATCAAAGCAGCTGCAAAAATTCCTTCTAAGGTTAAAGAACTTGAAGAGAAGATAAATCTTCTAAAAACAAACATGGATGAAAAGTTAGTTCAACTACCAAACATGTTACACAAATCATCTCCTGTGGGAGAAGATGAATCTAAAAATCCAGAAATTAAAAAAGTTGGCAAGCCTAAGAAGTTTGATTTCAAATTAAAAAGTCATGGAGAACTTGCAGAGTCATTAAACATTGCAGACTTTGAAGCAGGAAGAAAAGTTGCAGGTCAGGGTTTTAATTATATTTATGGAGAACTAGCGCAATTAGATTATGCTTTACAAAGATATGGTGTAGACTTCTTAATCAAAAAAGGATTTACATTTGTAGTTCCTCCTATGGTGTTAAACAAAAAAACATTAAGTGGTGCAGTAAACATTGCAGACTTTAAAGAAGTTATTTACAAAGTAGAAGATGAAGATCTTTACTTAATAGGTACAGGAGAACACCCATTGGTTGCATTATTCGGGGGAAAAGTATTAGACAAGAAAGACTTACCTACAAAACTATGTACAGTTACTCCTTGTTTTAGAAAAGAAATAGGAAGTAGAGGCGTAGATACTAAGGGCCTATTTAGAATGCACCAATTTAACAAAGTAGAACAAGTTATGTTGTCTTCAAAAGAAAAATCATTTGATAGATTAGAAGAAATGGAAAAAATAACTGAAGACTTTTTTGAAAGTCTAGAAATCCCTTTCAGAGTAATTGAAATTTGTTCAGGAGACTTAGGTGACAAGTTTGCAAAACAATATGATATTGAAGCATGGTTCCCAAGACAGGAAGCATACAAGGAAGTAACTTCCGCAGGACATTGCACAGATTATCAATCAAGAAAATTAAATATTAAATACACAGATGGAAAAGAAAGAGAATATGCGCATTTACTTAACAATACAATGGTTGCAACATCAAGAGCAATGGTCGCAATTCTAGAAAACTTCCAACAAAAAGATGGTTCAGTAAAGATTCCAAAAGTTTTACATAAGTATCTTAATTTTAAAGAAATCAAACCAAAGAAATAAAATTCTTTCTCCAAAATACTTATATAACCTATATTTTCTAACACTATCTCATGGTAGAGTTAATCTTTACAGAAAAGCCAGCACAAGCAGAAAAAATAGCATTTGCTCTAGCAGACATTGCACCAACAAAAAAAGCATTAGGAAAAGCACCTTACTTTGAATTAACTCACAATGGTAAAGATATTCTAGTGGGTTGTGCAGTAGGACATTTGTTTGGATTAAAAGAAATAAAGAAAAAGAAAGGATGGGATTATCCTGTTTTTGATATTGAATGGGTAGAAGCACATAAAGTTAGAAAAAATCAAGCACATTCTAAACCTTATATTGAAGCATTAAAGAAACTAGTAAAGAAAGCAGATTCTTTCACAGTTGCTTGCGACTACGATACAGAAGGATCAGTAATTGGATTCAATTGTGTCCAATTCATTGCAAAAAAGAAAGATGCAAGAAGAATGAAATTCTCCACACTAACAAAAGAAGAGTTAGTAGAATCTTACAAAAATGCCTCAAAACACCTAGATTTTGGAGTAATCAATGCGGGTCAAACAAGACACCATTTAGATTATTTTTGGGGTATTTCATTATCAAGAGCACTAACATTGGCAGTAAAATCTACAGGAGCATTCAAATTAATGACCTCCGGTAGAGTTCAAGGACCTACACTAAAAATCATTGTAGAAAAAGAAAAAGAAATAGCAAAATTCATCCCAGAACCATATTGGGAAATAAACCTGGAAGCAGAAGTTAAAAAACATAAAATTGAAGCTTATCACAAAGAAGGAAAGATATTTGATAAAAAGAAAGTAGATTCAATTCTAAAAAATACAAAAGATCCAAAGGCAATCATTTCTAAACTTTCAGAAAGAGAAACCGAATCTAAACCTCCGCACCCATTTAATCTAACAAACTTACAAACAGAAGCATATTCATTATTTCACATATCTCCAAAAGAAACTCTATCTATTGCTCAAGAATTATATACAAAAGGGTTAATTTCCTATCCTAGAACATCTTCACAAAAATATCCTGCAGCATTAGAATTAGGAAAGATCATCAAGAAACTTCAAACAGTAAAAGATTACAAACCTCATTGTGAAAAATTACTAAAAACAAAATTAGTTCCTAATGAAGGTAAAAAATCAGACCCTGCACATCCTGCTATTTATGCAACTGGTGAAAAGGCAAGAACCGCAGGCAAAAACAAAAAGATATATGATTTAATTGTTAGAAGAATGCTTTCTACTTTTGCAGAACCTGCAAAAAGAAAAACTATTACTGTAGACATTGATGTAAATCAAGAACCATTTGTAGCAAAAGGAACAACAACTGTGAAAAAAGGATGGCATGAAATTTATGAACCATACTTAAGATTAAAAGAATTACAACTTCCTCAATTAGAAGAAGCCCAAGAACTAAATTCCCCTAAAGTAACTAAAGAAGATAAAGAAACTCAACCTCCAAGAAGATACACTCCTGCATCTATTTTAAAGGAGATGGATAAATTAAATATTGGTACAAAAGCAACAAGAGCTTCAATTTTAGATGCACTATATCTTAGGAATTATATTACTGACACATCCATAACAGCTACAGAACTGGGCATGCAAGCAGTAGAAGCACTTGAAAAATTCTGTCCAGAAATTCTTGATACTGACCTTACTAGACATTTCGAAGAAGAAATGGAACAGATAATGGAAGATAAAAAAACCAAAGAAGAAGTATTAGAAGAAGCAAAGAAAACATTAACAGAAACATTAAATCATTTTAGAGAACATGAACAAGAGATTGGAGAAGTATTAGTTAAAGCAACAAGAAAAACAGAATACAAATTAAACACTATTGCAGAATGTCCAAAATGTAACAAAGGGGTTATTCAAATTAGGAATGGTCGTTTTGGGAAGTTTGTCGCATGTGATCAATATCCTGAGTGTAAGAACACCTATTCTCTTCCAGCAAATTCATTAATTAGAACACAAGATAAAAAATGCAAGGAATGTGATTTCCATACAGTATTAGCAATTCGTTCTGGAAAAAGGCCTTTTGATTATTGTTTGAATCAAGAATGTCCGCCAAAAGTAGAATGGAGAAAAGAGCAAGAAAAGAAAAGAGCAGAGAAAGGATTACCTCCATACAAAAGATCAACTAAAAAAACAACAAAGAAGACTGCAAAAAAGAAAACAACAAAGAAGACTGCAAAAAAGAAAACAGCTAAAAAATCTACAACAAAGAAGGTTTCTAAGAAAAAATAAAACCAGAATCACATAAACTAAACTCTTTCTCACTAACTTCAGGTTTAACTATCTTAAACTTTCTAACTTCATTAACTTCATCTAATTCAATTACAACATCACACCACTTTGTTACAAAGTTACCAGCAAGAGGTTCAACTTTATTCTCACGAATATTTTGATAAACCTGATTACAAATAACAACTGGCTTACTACGTGAAATTTCTTTCAAAACTCTCATTTGTCTAGCCATTTCATTATTAGACCCAGTTCTATCTTTACGAACTTCTTCACGATAGTGTTTACCTATTGTATCTACACCAATGAACTCAAAGAATTTTTCATTGTCTAAAATATTACTAATAATCTTTGCTTGTTCTTTCAAATTTCCAGGTTTAGCAATCATTAAACTATCCAGTTGATCTCCAGCTATTTGTTTAAACCTATCAATACTAAATCCTCCTTCAGAGTCAAGAATAAATGCTTTGCCAGATATTTGCTTAATCGCTTCCATCATGAAAGTAGTTTTACCCGTTCCAGCCTTACCATAAACTAAGAATAATCCTTTATCTAATCCAATCCCCTTTTCCATCAAACTTTCATTTAGATTCATAAAGTATCAATTCTTTGCCTATTTATTAAGACAACCTTTCCAATTTCGAAATATTTATATAACACTTGTATACACAGAATGTATACACAATGAAAACAATAAATGATGCTAGAATTGTATGTGATAAGTGTAATATTGAAGCAGAAAAATCCATAATCTACAAAAATGGATATAAATTAAGGGCATGGAATTGTTCAAGTTGCAATGAACACTGGCTACATCCAACAGATTTAGAAGAGTATAACAAATTTAAGGCAATGAGCAATAAAACTTACAGTGTAAAGTTAAGATTAGTGGGTAATTCATATGCAGTTTCAATTCCTAGAGAAATTATTGATTTTCAAGAAAACTTACTTTCAGAGATAGACGAAATGATCAAAATGTCATTAGAATCTCCTGAAAAACTAAGTTTATTTTTCACAAAGAAGGAAGATTTATTAAATCAAAAAAGGAGAATACCCAAACAATGACAGATAAAACAATATCACTAAAGGTACAAGAAGCTTATCAAGAAGAAGCTTACAAAGGAATAGTTAGAATAGACTCTCAAACCATGAGAGAAATAGGTGTGAAGTCTGGCGAAATTGTAGAAATTCAAGGAGGAAGAACCTCAGTAGGCATTGTGGACAGAGCTTATCCTTCAGATATTGGTCAAAAAATTATTCGTATGGATGGAATAATTAGAAGAAATGCAAGAACAGGTATTGGTGAAGAAGTGAAAATAAAAAAAGCAGATGTAAGAGAAGCAAAAACAATCACAATTGCACCAGCACAACAAGGAGTTATGATACAAGCAGCAAATCCTGCATTATTCAAACAAGGATTATTGGGAAGAGCAGTCACTAAAGGAGATGTAATCTCTTTAGGTGGAGCAAAAAGAAGAAAGAGAACAATGTCTGGTTCTCCATTTGAAGATATTTTTAATGTATTTGAAGAAATTAATAGTACTTCCTTCGGTTTTGGTTCATTAAAGTTTATTGTAGCAGATCTTGATCCTTCTAAACAACCAGCAATAATTACAGAAAATACTTCTTTAAAGATTTCAGCAAAAACAGTTGAAGTTAAAGAAGGAGAAGAAAAGATTCCAGAAGTTAACTATGAAGATATTGGCGGACTTCAAGAAGAAATTAAAAAAATAAGGGAAATGGTAGAGTTACCATTAAAGAATCCAGAGATTTTTGAAAGTTTAGGTATCTCGCCTCCAAAGGGAGTATTACTTCACGGACCTCCTGGAACAGGTAAAACCTTATTGGCAAAAGCTGTTGCAACAGAAACAAATGCAAATTTCATTTTAGTAAATGGTCCAGAACTTCTTTCAAAGTTCTATGGAGAAACAGAAAAAAAGATTAGAAAATTATTCGAAGATGCAGAAAAGAATGCGCCTACAATTATTTTCATTGATGAAATCGATGCTATTGCACCTAAGAGAGAAGAAACCTATGGCGAAGTAGAAAGAAGAATGGTTTCACAACTTCTTACAGTAATGGACGGACTAAATGCAAGAGGAAGAGTAATTGTAATTGGTGCAACTAATAGGCAAAACTCATTAGATCCTGCATTAAGAAGGCCTGGAAGATTCGATAGAGAAATTAACATTGGTGTTCCAAACAAAGAAGGAAGATTAAAGATTTTACAAATTCATACAAGAAACATGCCCCTTACAAAAGATGTAGATCTTGAAGCAATTGCTTCAAAAACTCATGGTTTCGTGGGTGCAGATTTAGAATCTCTTTGTAAAGAGGCAGCAATGAATGTTATTAGAAGGGAAATGCCTAAACTAAATCTTAAGGAAGGAGAAGTTTCTTCAGATTTAAAATCAAAACTTCAAGTTAAGAAAGAAGATTTTGTGGCTGCAAGAAAAATAGTAAGGCCTTCTTCATTAAGGGAAGTTTTAGTTGAAGCTCCAGATGTTAAATGGACAGACGTAGGAGGATTAGATTCATTAAAAGGCGAACTAAAAGAAGCAATTGAATGGCCATTAAAATATCCTCACACATTTAACAAAATGGGAATTAAACCTCCAAGAGGAATACTTATGTATGGGCCTCCGGGAACTGGTAAAACATTATTAGCAAAAGCAGTTGCAAATGAATCTGAATCTAACTTTATTTTAGTTAAAGGGCCAGAACTTTTAACAAAATGGGTAGGAGAATCAGAAAAAGGAGTAAGAAAAATCTTTGAAAAAGCAAGAGAAACTTCTCCTACAATTATTTTCTTTGATGAAATAGATGCACTTGCAACACGAAGAGGATTAGACTCTGGCTCACAAGTAACTGAAAGAGTAGTAAATGCATTACTTGCAGAAATGGATGGATTAGAAGAACTTACAGACGTAGTAGTTTTGGCTGCAACAAATAGACCAGACTTAGTTGATCCTGCACTTATGCGTCCAGGAAGATTCGATAGAATTATTGCAACTCAACTTCCAGATGAAAAGACAAGATTAGAAGTTTTAAAAGTTCATACAAGAACAATACCTCTTGCAAAGGATGTTAACTTAGAAGAAGTTAATAAAAAATTAGAAGATTTCAATGGAGCAGATATACAAGGACTTTGTAGAGAAGCTGCAATGGTTGCATTAAGAGCTAACAAAGAATCTACAGAAGTTACCATGGCTAATTTTGAAAAAGCAATTGAAAAGATAATGCCTTCATTAAAACAAGAAGAAATAGAGAAATACAAAAACATTGAAGAAAAATATCTTAAAGCTGCAAGAGTAGCACAACAGAAACCAATAAAACAATCTTATTTGGGTTAATTCCCAAATTTTATTTCTTTTTTTGTTTTTTCTAGAAATTTAGTAACTTCTTTTTTATTTTTAAGATAAATAAACTGGCCATTACTCTCCAACACCTCTTTACCAAATCTCCTATATGTTTCAAGATCATCTTTAAGTTTATAGTGTAGCACCATTTTCAATAATTTCAAAGTTTCAATTAAACTAGAATTTTCAGCTCTACTTTTCAAATATCTCTTTAAAATTCTCCAAACAATTACTCTCAATGGAGCGTCAACCCAAATCAATAAATTACATTTTTTAATAGAATCTTCAACCCATTCATCATACACACCTTCAACTATCCAATTTTCTTTTCTAATAGTTTCTTTAAACAATTTTTTACGTTCTTTTACAGTTCTAGATTTGCAATATTTGCATTCAAAGAAAAAATCATCCAAGTCATAATGATCAATTTCAAAAATATCGGATAACTTTTTAGCAAGATATGTCTTGCCACTTCCAGATACACCGAAGATATGTACTTTAATTCCAGACATTGATATTCACTTTTTCGTGGTTATCCCAGTTCCTACTTCCACAGTATTTTCATATTGTGAAACCATTCCTCCGGTTTTTTCAGGAAGAATTGTATACTGTTTTATTGCCTCAGCTTTTTCAAGAAGATTCAATAAGAATTTTGCATTAGGAAAATCTTTCAACCACCGTTCTGTAAATGGTAATGTGCTATAATCTTTTTCAATTTTAGTTAACAATTTTCTTGCATTAGGTAGTCTAACTGGTTTTTTTTCAAGAAATGCATAAACCCCGCAAGGCTTTCCTTCTTTTACAGTTCCATTTCCATTAGTTGCAAAGGGTTCAATTGCAATATGTTGCCCTTCAACTAACTTATTTTCATTTTTATTGTCATAATTTGGAATTGTGGGTGAAGTATGCACTTTCCATTCAGCAACACCATGGCCACTTAGATTAGTTATAGGTGTAAATCCTGCCCCAGTAATTGTTTCCTGTATAACTTTCCCAATATTCCTAATTGGACAATCTGGAATTGCAATTTCGCATGCAGCTAAACAAGCATCCTTAGAAGCACCAATCAACTCTTTCCATTTGTCTGTACCAATTTCAACAGTACAAGCATTATCTGCAACTGCACCATTAACATGAACTCCAATATCTAATTTAACAACATCTCCTTTTTCTAAAACTTTATCATCTACAATATACGGACAATAATGTGCTGCAACTTCATTAACAGAAACATCCATGGGAAATGCTGGAAATCCTCCTTTCTTAATTATAAAATCTTCAACTGTATCTGCAACATAAGTATAACTCGTTCCTTCTTTGCAAATTTCTTGAGCATACTCTCTAGCTTCAGCAGCAATTTTTCCAGCCTTTAACCAGTCACTCATTAGAAGTCTCCCAAGCTTTTCTGTTTTTGTTCATTTGTAACATCTTCTTTCTCGTAGCCCACAGCAGAAAGTATTCTTTCAACTACTGGAATTATTTGATGATTGATATAATAATCTGGGTCATAAATCTTTGCTTCATCAGAAGGAAGCGCCCTAGTTCCAATATTTCCCTTTCCTGGCTGAACAACATATAAAATATCGCTTCCGGCACCAACAGTTTCTCCACGTTTGACTAATTTCTTAGCAACATTAACATGAGGCCCAATAGCAACATAATCTTCAATTTCCTTAATCAACCTTTTTTTAATAATCATTTTTTTAACAGGAATCTTTCCCTCCTTTATTTTTTCAACAGTCTTCTTAACATATTTTACTGCTTTTTCAACATCATTTTCTTGAAGAATAATTTCTAAAACCCTTTCTTGAACTTCTTTTGCAATTTTACTCCAATCTCCCCTAACAGTTTCAAATCCCGCGATCTTTATTTCTCCTGCCTCATCAATCAAAGCGTATTTTTTCTTAGCTCCTTTTTCAGAATCTCCTTTTTTTGTAACAAAAATTCCACGTTTATAGAATCCGTCCAATTCTAATTCCATTAAACTTGGTAAATCATTATTAACATCTTTCAAGAATTTCTCTGCATCTTTCATACTCTTTCCTTCTCCAAGAGAAATAAAAATTGAGTCAGTATCTCCATAAATTACTTTTAATTTATCCTTTTTAGCACGCTCCATTAATTTTTTAATGTAGTCTCGACCATAGGCAGTTGTAGATGCAGCACATTCTTTACAGTACCATCTCGCACCAAAGAATCCAAGATACCCATATGCACTATTTGCTAAGATTTTTAACCCATATTGTCTAGCATTTAATACAGGATCTTTCTTATCTTTTTTTAACATCTCCTTAACACGATTTCTTCTAACTAAAATCTCTCGGATAAGTTTAGGAAATATTCCATCATATTTGTAAGTAAAACAAAAATGAGTTTCCTCATCACCTATTTTTATTTCAGGACTCTTATTGACTTCTTTTTCAGAATCAGTAAGAGTACTTGGGCAAATATTATGTGCGCTGATGATTGTAGGATATAAACTTTTGAAATCTAAAACTGCAACATCTTCATAAACTCCCGCAGTAGGTTGATAGACAAAAGCACCCTCGACTTTCTTACCTTCTCTTTCATTCATTACACCAGAATGGGGCCTATTTGGTGCGATTTCATTAAATTGTTCAAGATTATTTAATACAAAATTTTCAACAAGTCTTCCATAACTCATTCTAGTTATTTCTTCAGGGAGTAGTCTACAAAGTTTAATGAATTCATTAACATGAGGCAATAACTTCTCTGCAAGTTGTAATGTAATTCTGGCATCTACTAGATTATAATCACAGTATTCCTCAATTGCTTTTCCTCCTTTATCCCACGCTTTATACAAATTTTCAACATTTGCCCCACTCTTACCAGTACCTAACAAACTATTTGCAACTGTATCTAAATCATAAGAGGGAAGATTCATTTCTCCTGCAAGTACTCTTCTAACAAACTTAAAAACATCTATATGGGGAATTCCACAAACTTTTGCAGTTTTGTTTCCTCTACCCTTTGAAAATCTGACATTGCTCCCATCAATTCCAAGATCTAATTTAATTTTATATTTATCTGCCCTTCCTCTAAGATATGGAAAATCAAAACCATCAGAAAAATATCCAGTTAAATAATCTGGTTCATATTCTCTTATCACATCTTTAAATTTAACAATTAATTCTCTTTCATCTTTAACAAACTCAATATTTTTTTTAGCGCCAGAATATTTTTTCCAAACAATTGTTTTTTCAAAACCGTCACTTCCAGAAAAGGCAATCATTAAGATAGGGTCTTCATCTTCATTTGGATTTCTTTTAGCGTTATACACTTCAATATCAAAACTCAAAACTTTTGGATTTTCTAAAATTTCTTCACCTACTTGTTTAATCTTTTTAGCTTCAAAGGTCAAAGAACGATAACTACTATCCACTTCATCACCCTCAACAACACAAAGAGCAAGAGCATTAAGTTTCATTTCTCTCATGTATCTCTGAACAAAAGGGATATCAATTTCTAAACAAGTAACTACTCCCTCCATCTTTCTAATCTCTTCTCTAAGAGGCATAATATCTCTAGGATTATTAACTTCAACTTTCAAAGCATAAACCTCTTTTCCAAGATATTTTTTCTTTTCCAAGGAAACTTCAGTAGCATGAGCGACTCTTTTTCTCTCATGTATTTTTAAATCTAAAATTTCTTCTGTAACAGATTTAACGGCCTCCTTATTTTCAAGAGTAACCCAGAAGTAATTTGAGAAGCTTCTATCTAATACACATATCCTTTTCCCCTCCTTAGTTCTCCCAAAAAGTCTAATCACCCCCCTATGATTTCCACTAAATTCATCAATATAATCCACACTTACCGGGTAAAACTCTATTTTGTCCATATCCTCAAAATAGTTAAAATAGCATATAAATCTTACCTAAGTACCAAAAACAAAGAAATAAGCAGAACAATAAACTTATATACTATAGTATATAGGTTATAGTAACTATTCGGAGACAAAATGAACAAAATATCCAAAATTATAGCTGCTGGAATCGTAGCCACAGGATTATATGCTGCAAATGAAAATGCAGACTTATACAATAGAACAATCCATACAGTTACAGATCAAGGAATTGTAGATATCACAGTAAAAAATATTATTACTGGTAGACATGGCTATCAATGTTCTTTAACAGTAAGAGAAAATGCAGAAGAAAATGGAAAAACAATCAATCCTGCAGACGCACATTCTTTAAAATATAACAATGAAGTTTCTTTTGAAAATTTAAATGAGAAATCTTTAAGGAAATTAGTTTCTGAAAATAAGATTGAAAAATGGGATGGATTAACATTATACAACCCATCATCTAAATTTAATGAAGGGTTAGACAATCAAGGCAACAAAAAAGGAAATACTCATGTAGCAAGTTATATTGGTACGAGAAAAGGAGAACCTTTATTTGCTCACCAACATGCATATAAGACTAAAGTTAACACATTAGAAGAATTAATTGATATGGGTTTTTCTCCAGTAGAAGTAATAGTAGCACAAGATCAATAATTTTTTAGATTTTCACTATACATTTCTTTAGTTTCAATCGGTTCTGGTTTAAACATATATGCCCTATCCCAATCAAAATAACCACATCTAAAATTTTCTAAAGGGATTCCAGTTCTTTTACTTAACATGATTGCATAAAAATAAACTTGCGTATCTGCATATTTTTCTTTATGTGCATTTGGTTTATAATCCCAAACCCAAATTTTACCATCCTCTACACCTAATACATCTATGTGTCCAGTTAATGGTTCAGTACTTTTGAATATTTTTTCATAATTTGGAATTTCATCACTATTTAACCAAATAGGGACTTCTATCGCCACAGTATCATGATCATTTTCCAACATATGCAATTGGACTTTACTATGATTGCATTTGAATCTTTCAGCATTAACTTCTAGTCCGTCTTTTGCAAGTTTGCAAACTCTATGTCCAGTAAGCTCAACAATTTCATGAGAAGTATTAAATTTTAGCGCACTTCCTCTAGGACCTCTTCCAAAATAATCGTCTGGGCAATTTCCAAACATCTTTTCCATAAAATTTTCTAGTTCAGGAAATTGTTCGCCACAAAGAGCCTTAATTTTATCCTTATGGGTTCTATAAATATAGATTCCTCCAGGATGTTCCAACTTTGTATATTTTACCACCACTTTAAAGACAATTAACCAATTTCTATTTTAAAGATTATTTATAATAAGGTATATAAATCTAAATAAGGTAATACCTATCATGGGTGTTAAAATATCAGATATCATTGAAAAGAATAAGATCTCTTTTCAAGAACTAAAAGATAAAAAGATAGCTGTAGATTTTTCCAATGCAGCCTATCAATTTCTTACATCTATTAGGCAAAGAGATGGAACCCCTTTAATGGATGAAAATGGAAACATTACAAGTCATTTACAAGGTATTCTTTCTCGTTCAGCAAATTTAATCTCGCAAGGCATCAAAATAGCATACGTTTTAGATGGACCGCCTCCAGAATTAAAAATATTAACTCAACAAAAAAGACATGAATCTAAAATAATTGCACAAGAGAAATTTGAAGATGCAAAAGAAAACGGAGATACTGCATCCATGTTAAAATATTCTAGACAATTCACAAGATTAACTAAAGAAATGTCTAAAGAATCTGCAGAATTAATCAGAGCAATGGGAATTCCTGTAATTCAGGCACCTTCTGAAGCAGATGCACAAATTGCACAATGTTGTAAGGCCGGAGATGTTTGGGCAGGATCCACAACAGATTTTGATGTATTGCTTCACGGATGTCCAAAAGTTGTAACAAATTTAACAATTTCTCAAATAAAAAAAACATCTACAGGAGCAACAATCAAGAATGCTCCTGATTTCATAAATCTTCAAGAGGCATTAGACAAATTAAAATTAACACAGAATCAATTAATCTCCTTAGGAATACTTGTAGGGACAGATTACCACAAAGGGATCCATGGAATTGGTCCAAAAAAAGCCTTAAAGATTATTAGAGAATATAAAACGCCCAAAAAAATATTTGAACAACATCCCTTACCAGGACAAGATTGGGAAGAAATATTTGAACTATTCAAAAATATGAAAGTAGAAAAAGATTACAACTTAAACTGGACAATTCCAGATACTGAAAAAGTATTAAGAATTTTGGTAGATAAACATGGATTTTTAGAATCAAGAGTAATGTCTTCAATAAACAAATTAACAGGAAACAATATTAAAGTTTCTGCAGATCAAAAAGGATTAGGTGCATGGATATGATTGAATGGTACTTTTTAATGGCTGGTGTAATTCTCTTATCAGGATTAGGTTCAATAATTGAAAAGAAAACACTCTTCAAAGAGCACGCAATGGAATTTTCTGCAGTTTTCTCAATCTTAATTTTTTTATTTTCTCTTCCACTAATACCTTATCTTAATTTATCATTCTCCTCTTCTTTTTGGATACCTCTGTACATCTTATCTATTATTCTTGCAGTAGCATTCCTTTTTGTAGCAAAAGCATCAAGACATATGGAACTTTCTTCCTCTTCTCCATTATTTGCGTTTGGCCCAGTAATTACTGCAGTTTTAGCGTGGTTGTTTCTAAAAGAGTCCTTAACAACATTTCAACTAGGAGGAATTGGTTTGATTTTTTTAGGCTCATACTTATTAGAAATGAAACCTAAAAAGTCATTCATAAAGGAACTATGTACTCCTTTAAAAACAATAATCAAATCAAAATATATTCACTTTATGTTATTTGCTATTTTTTTATATGCAGTCTCAGCAATAATAACTAGATTTTTTCTAAATGCTTCAAACCCCTCACATATCGAGCCAATAACTTTATTATTCATCATAAATATGTTTGTAGCATTTAATTTATTTATATTAATTTCAATCTGCCATGATGGTTACAAAGGAATAATGCATGGAATTCAATCAGCAGGAGGATGGATAGCATTAATGGCAATAGTTCTTTTGGCAAATAGGTTGTTACTATCATATGCTATGGCAATTCCTTCAGCAAAGATCGCATTAGTGATTGCATTCAGAAGAACAAGCCTAATCATCTCAACATTCTTTGGTGGAAAGTTATTCAAAGATAAACATTTAACACAAAAAACATTTGCGGCAATGATAATGGTCTTGGGGGCAATAGTCTTAGTTATTTAAGATGGTAAAATTAAATAAAGTTTTATTAGAGGAAAAAATAATTACTAAATCAGAATTAAATTTTGTACCCAATTCATTTGATACAGTGGGAGACATTGCTATTTTTAATGAAATTCCTCAAGAGATTAAGAAAAAAGAAAAGAAAATAGGCAAGAAACTTTTAGAGCTACAAAAAAACATAAAAGTAGTTGTAAAAAAATCAGGAAAATATTCTGGAAGGCTTAGAACGCCCAAATTAACACATTTGGCTGGTGAAAGAAGAAAGGTCACAGCACATGTAGAATCTGGTTGTAAATTAAATTTAGACGTAGAAAAATGTTATTTCTCAACAAGGTCTGGGGCAGAAAGACTCAGAATAGCTAAAAAAACTAAGAAAAATGAATCTGTACTCGTAATGTTTTCTGGAATTGCTCCATTTCCTTGCATAATTTCCAAACATTCTAATGCAAAAGAAATTCATGCAGTGGAATTAAACAGAACAGCACATAAGTTTGCAAAACAAAATATTTTACAGAATAAATTAGAAAATGTATTTTTACATCAAGGAGATGTAAATAAAATATTGCCAGTAATTAAAAAGAAATTTGACAGAATCATAATGCCTTTACCAAAATCTGCTAAAAATTATTTAGATTTAGCATTAAAAAAACTAAAATCGAAAGGAACAATTCACTTATACCTATTTGCAAATGAAACAGAATTCAAAAATATAAAAAAAGAATACAAAAAGAAATTCAAAACAGTAAAATTAACAAAAGCAGGCCATTTTGGTCCAGGTGTTTTTAGAATCTGTTTAGATCTTAAGAAGTAAATTAAAATTCCAATTCTTTCTTAACTTTAATTGCACTCGGTGCTTCTCCACCATGCCAACTTCTTTTTGGATGAACTCTCATAGGGTAGATTCTTTCACTATTATCATCTAAAATAATTGCACTCCCCTTTAACCTTGGCAAATTATTAATATAACTCTGCAAATCACTAACCAAATAGCTCTGCATCATACTATTCAATGCATCAATGTCTGGCTTAGCAGTCAATCTATGGCTTAATACAATATCGCTTTGAGTCAAAACATCTTTGTGAATCTCTCCCGGTTGTTGAGTAACTAACACTAAGCTAACTCCTGGTTGTCTCCCTTCTCTTAATAATTGTACAAGTGCGTCTGTTGCAGGAGTTTTTCCAACACGAGGTAAAAACTCGTGAGCTTCATCAATCATAATCCAGACCATTGGCTTTTCTTGTTTATTTTCTTCGTAAAAATAACTATGCTGCCTTTCAATATCTTCCATCTCTTCTTGTTTTCTAGCACCCATTCGCTCATTCAATAATTTTCTAGAGATTAAACCAATAACCAATCCCTTAATACTCCAATCTCCAGAAGTTCTGGTATATGCGCTAATGTCTAATACATTCACGCTAGAGGGTTTCATTAAATCCTCAATACTTGTTCCTTTTTTTGCAAATAAACCCCATTTATCTGCAGCCAAAAATCTATTTTCTACAGCATCTTTAACATGTTTTTCACTCTTAGTATCTTTTTGAACCGCAGCAATTATCTGTTTAACTGAAAAATCTTTATGTTGTTCAATTAGTTCACTAATAACTCTCTCAATCAAAACTCCAATTGGGTCCGTAACCTTAACACCAAACACATTACTCCAGTCAGCAGCATCTAATTCACTAGTTCTAATTGTAAATGAATAGTCTGTAGGTATTCCTGCTTTCTTGTACTCTTCAAAATGTCCTTCAGGCGTAAAGATATTAATGTCTAATCCTTCCCCTTTCAACCCCCAAATATCTAATAGTTTTTCTTGTCTATTATTGGGATATTTCATCGTCCAGAAGACCCCCATAGTATCAAAAAACAAAACAGTTATATTTTTTTTAACTTCTTCAGGCAATCTTGCAATCTCTTCAGCCATAACAGAAGCAGAGTAACTTTTTCCTGACCCTCTTTTACCACAAATCATTACTACATGAGTTTTAGTAACGTCCATAAAAACTTCATTACTCAGAGAAGTAGTTGGACCCATCTTTACATAAGATTTTCCAAGATAAACGGTGCCTTTATCTCCAAATTTACGAATATCTTCTTGATTTCTTCCAACAATTATCTTGTATGCCACAAAAATAGTTCACCTCTAAACAATTTAAACTCATCAATTTATAAAAACCTTTCTTACCCATAATTATATAAAACTAAAGAGATAATTCAAAAATATGATATTTAATAGACTTAAGACGTTTTTACTCTTAATATCCTTATCTGCACTAATTTTAGCAATAGGGCAAATATTTGGAGGATCTACTGGATTAACCTTCGCATTTATTCTAGCAATAGGTATGAATTTTTTCTCATATTTCTTTTCACATAAATTAGTGCTTAAGATGTATAAGGCTCAGCCAATATCAAAATCACAAGCACCAGGAATTCATAAAATAGTTGAATCAATTGCAAGAAAAGCAGGAATTCCAAAACCTAAAATCTACTTAATACCTAGTGAAACTCCAAATGCATTTGCAACAGGAAGAAATCCAAAAAATGCAGTAGTTGCAGTAACTAATGGAATAGTAAACCTCCTTTCAAAAAAAGAATTAGAAGGAGTTCTTGCACATGAAATTGGACATGTAAAGAACAGAGATATTTTAATTTCAACAATAGCGGCAACTTTAGCAACAGTTATTATGTATGTATCTTCAATGGCAAGGTTTGCAATGTTCTTTGGAGGCGGAAGAGATTCTGAAGGAAACTCAAACATTATTCAATTATTAGTTTTAGCAATAGTTGCGCCAATAGCAGCAATGATAATTCAATTTGCAATTTCACGTTCAAGAGAATTTATGGCAGATGAAACTGCGGCAAAGTTAACAAAAGAGCCAAAACATTTAGCAACCGCATTACAAAAATTAGAAGATTACTCAAAAAGAATCCCATTAAAATTAGGAAATAAGTCTACCTCTTCTTTATTCATAGTTAATCCTTTCAGTGGAGCAAAGGCACTAAGTTTATTTTCCACACACCCTTCAACAAAAGATAGAATAAACAGATTAAATTCTCTCAAATTTTAATCTATTTTCTCAGCCATTCAACTTCTTCAGGACTTAATCCTAAATCTGGAAGCCTTCCATTTTTAGCCATCAATTTCAAATAGGGTAAATGTTTTTTAACAAATCCTTTCTTAGAAGAGTGCATACTGCTCGCAAGTTTATCACAAATACTTTTACGTTTCATAGTCTTCATATTATTCATCCATATTTTCAATGGCCTATCGCTTCTTTTATAGGGCACAAATCCTTTTTTATTTTCTTTTTTAGAAAAAGCAATACCATAACTTAACAAATTATAAACATAAGCAAGATACCTCCAATGTTGCCACCTCATAATTCTTCTATTAAAAATATCCACCTTGCTTAAGGTCATATAAGCATTATACAATTCTTCATCACCATACTCTGAAGGAATATTCTGTTCCAACCAAAGCATAATCTCTTTATGGTCTTCTTTAAGATTGTCATATACTCCTGACACATTTTCCCATTTCCTACTCTTAAACACAAGTCTCAATGCATCTAATATTGTCCCTTCTTTTTCTCTTTCATTATCTTCACTTTCTTCACTCAATTCAATTTTTCCCAAAATAGAATGGACTTGTAAATCATTGATTGCCCCTCGAATATCTCCGCCGACACGCCTAGCAATAGTTTTCAAATCTTCTTCTTCATAGGGAACATTCTCTCCTTCACAGACCTTTTTCAAAACAGTCACAATTCGTTCTGTTTCAACAGGACTAAATTCAATAACTTTAGATTTTTTCCTAGTAGCTGCTAACTTCTTTGTAAATGGATCCTCTGCAGTCATAATCACAGGAAACTTATTTTTCCCAAGAAGTTTATTCAAAAATAATAATCCTCCTCTATCCTCTCTACCCGAAATTCCATTTAATTCATCAATTAAAATTAATTTTTTTCTTTCAAACAAACTTTGCTGTTGCAAACTCCCTCCGATAACTCTTCTAACATTTTCACTATCTCTAAAATCTGAGGCATTCATTTCAACAAGCTCAAAATCATTTTCTTTAGCAATCATCTCAATAGTACTGGTCTTACCTGAGCCGGTTGGCCCATGTATTAAAGCAACACCCTTAGCATCAATAACAGCCATTAATTTTTTCAAAGAACTAGGGTCTACTGCTAAGTCAGTTACAGAATCAGCCTTATATTTTTCGCACCAAGGTTTCATTTTTTAAAAAGACCAAAACTAGCAAGCATAGCTTCAAGTTGTATGAATTCGTCACTTCCTTCAACTAACCTAAACTCTGTCTCGCCACATTTTTCAATCATTTTCAATTTAACTTCACCATCAAGATCCAATCTTAAGATTTCAGCCTGTATTTGCTTGATGATGTCCATGCCACTTAATCCATGACTCAACATAATTTTCAATAATTTTTCTCTAGATTCTTCAAATTTTCCGTCAATAGCCATTAACAAAACAACATCTAATTCTTTAGGCTTGACAAAATTATTAACTTCATAAACTGCTTCTCTGTCAATTGAATCTCCAACTACAGAACAACTTTGCATCGTATTAACAACACGTCTAACATCTCCACCACTTATTTCAAATAGGGCTTCTTTAGCATCATCACTAACTTTCAAATTTTCAGCACTTGCAATACTATTTACTAGTTCTGCAATGTCTTCTTGTAATAATGGTTTAAATCTAAACACTGCACATCTACTTTGAATCGGATCAATCAACTTACTAGAATAATTACAACTCAAAACAAATCTAGCAGTTCCAGAATAAGTTTCCATAGTTCTCCTCAATGCCTGTTGTGCTTCTTTGGTCAAACTATCGCACTCATCAAGATATATTATCTTGGGTAAATTGGTATCTACTGCCTTTGTTCTAGCAAAGTCTTTAATTTTATTTCTAATAACATCAATTCCTCTTTCATCACTAGCATTTGTTTCTAAAAAATTACTTCTCCAATTGTCTCCAAAAAGTTCTTTAGCAATTACTAAAGATAAGGTAGTTTTTCCAATACCTGCAGGTCCAGCCAACAATAAATGAGGCATGTTTCCTTTCTCTACAAATGCTTTTACTTTCTTAACAATCTCTTTATGCCCATAAACTTCAGAAAATTTGTTAGGTCTATACTTTTCAGTCCAGATTTTTAGAGAATCTTCCATGAAAATCAATTAGAAATATTATCTTTATAAGTTTTATTGGGTTAGAGGTTAAAATCTCAAAATCTTTTAGCATAACGTATATAAACCACTTATCAGCTAATATTCTTTAACATGTATGATTTTAAACAGGTGGAAAGTGAAGTACAAAATTTTTGGAAAGCTCAAGAGAAAGAGTTAGAAAAAACAAGAGAGTATGATTCTAATAAAAAACTATTTTCATTTTTGGAAGGGCCTCCAACAGCAAATGCCCCTCCAGCACTACATCATATTGAAGTTAGAACATTCAAAGATATTTTTTGTAAGTATAAATACATGCAAGGATTTACAGTTCCAAGGCAAGGAGGATGGGATTGTCATGGTCTTCCTGTAGAAGTACAAATAGAAAAAAAACTAGATCTAAATTCAAAGAAGGAGATTTTAGATTATGGTGTAGATAAATTCACAAAAGAATGCAGAGATAGCGTTTTTAGTTATATTCAAGAATGGGAAGAAAATACTCAAAAAGTAGATTATCAAATAGATCTAAAAAAACCATACAGGACATTAGACAATGAATATATGGAAAGTGTCTGGTGGTCATTAAAGGAATTGCACAAAAAAGGATTGCTCTACGAAGGAAAAAAAGTAGTGCCTTATTGTCCAAGATGTGAAACCCCATTAAGTTCTCATGAAGTTTCACAAGGATACAAAGATGTTAACGATCCTACTGCAGTAGTAACATTAAAGTCTAAAGAAGAAGAAAATACCTTCTTTTTAGCATGGACAACAACACCTTGGACACTTCCAAGCAATTTAGCACTAGCAGTAAATCCAAAAACAACATACGTTAAAACAGAAAAAGATGGAAAAACATACATATTAGCTAAAGATTTACTAAATAAATATTTTGAAGATGCAAAAATAAAAGAAGAATTCTTAGGAGAAACATTAATTGGAACATCATATGAGCCTCTTTTCAATTATTTTGAATCTAAATTTAAAGATACTAATGCATGGACAATAATTCCTGCAGATTTTGTGAATACAGATGACGGAACAGGGATAGTCCACATGGCTCCTGCTTTTGGAGAAGATGATTTTAATGCCTGTAAGGATCATGACATACCTTTCATTCAACCATTAACTAACAAAGGACATTTCACAGGTGAAGTTACAGATTTTGCAGGCATGTTTGTTAAACAAGCAGATAAAAAAATAATCAAATGGTTGGAAGAAAATAAAAAGTTATTCAAAACTGAAAAATATTTGCATCCATACCCCTATTGTTGGAGATGCAGCACTCCTCTAATTTATTTTGCAACCGATTCATGGTTCGTAAAAGTGACGGCAATAAAAGATAAACTTCTAAAAAATGCTAGTAAAATTGAATGGTCTCCTTCACACATCAAAGAAGGTAGATTTGGAAAGTGGTTAGAAGGTGCAAGAGATTGGGCATTGTCTAGAAAGAAGTTCTGGGGCACACCACTACCTATCTGGCGCTCAGAAGATGGAGATGAAGTTTGTATTGATTCAATAGAGGAATTAGAAAAACTTTCGGGTAAAAAAATAGAGGACATTCACAAGCCAATGATTGATAAAATTACCTTTGAAAAAGACGGTAAAAAGTATACAAGAGTTTCAGATGTGATTGACTGTTGGTATGACTCTGGTTCAGCATCATTTGCTCAGTTACATTACCCTTTTGAAAATAAAGATTATTTTGATAAAAGATTCCCTTACGATTTCATTGCAGAGGCAGTAGATCAAACAAGAGGATGGTTCTATACTCTTCATGTATTAGGAACTGCAATTTTTGATAAACCCGCATACAAATCAGTAGTATGTGCAGGACACATAGTAGATGAAAAAGGAGAAAAAATGTCTAAATCTAAAGGAAATGTATTAATTCCTAATGAAATTTTTGATGCAGTAGGTATTGATGCAGTAAGACTTCAAATGTGTGGAACATCAGTAGGAGATCAAAAAAGATTTTCTGTACATTTAGTAAACGAAGCAATATTGCCGACTCTAAATATCTTATTTAACACTTATAGATTTGCAAATAATTTATTAAAACCCTCTTCAAAGAAACCAAAAGAACAAACAATAGAAGATCAATGGATGATTTCTAAAACAGATTCATTAATTCAAGAAGTAACAAAAGAAATTGAAAAACATAATTATCATCAATGTTTAAAAAAAATAATTAAGTACATAGGGGATGATTTCTCAAGATGGTACATTAAATTAATTAGAGATAGAACTAACAAAGAAGATGAATCTCTAAGTTACACATTTTATTATGTGTTTGATAATCTTACAAAATTAATGGCTCCTTTTGCACCATATCTTGCAGAATATATTCAAATGAATTTATTCAAACAAGAAAAATCAATACATTTTGCAAAATGGCCAAAAGCAAATCAGAAGAATATCAATAAAGAATTAGAGTCTTCAATGGATTTGGCCCAAGAGATAACCTCCCAAATTCTTTCAGAAAGAGAAAAAGAAAAAATAGGAGTTAGGTGGCCACTAAGTAAGGCAAAGGTTACACTTATTGAAGAATCAAAAGAACTTAAAGAATTAGAACCATTAATCAAATCACAAACCAATATTAAAAAATTAGAATTTAAAACAGGTAAGGAATTCTCAGTAAAATTAGACACTAAATTAACAGAAGAATTAGAATTAGAAGGATATCACAGAGAAGTTTCAAGAAAAATACAAGGATTAAGAAAAAAAGCAGGATTACAAAAACAAGATGATATATCTTTAGTTATTGAAGCTGAATATAATATTTCTAAATTTGAAAAAGAACTAAAAGAAAAGGTAGGGGCAGTAAATCTTTCTTTTGGTACAATAGAAGGGGAATTTGAGTTCTCTTCAGAGGCAAAAATTAAGGAAAAAACCTTCAAAATAGCCTTTAACAGGCTCTAATTCATCATTAACTGGTAGCATCTACCATTTAAATAGCTTTAAATACTCTTTATAACAACTATTTAAAGCAAAAAAGAGGGCATTAGAAGATCGGGGGAAAAAATGCCAAAAACAACAAAAAAAACAACAAAAAAAAGTTCTAAAAAGAAGTTGGATATAACTATCGTTAACATAGTATGCTCTTCATCATTAGGTCAAGACATACCATTAATCAGGTTAGCAGAAACGCTACCAAACACAGAATATAATCCTGAACAATTTCCAGGACTTATTATGAGAATCAAGGAACCTAAAACTTCCGCACTTATCTTCTCATCTGGTAAAATTGTAAACACTGGAGCTAAATCACTTAAGAAAGTAAGAGAATCAATTGATAGAATTATTGAAAATTTAGCAAAAGTAAATGTAAATATCAAGATTAAACCAAAAATTGAAGTTCAAAATATGGTTGGATCAGGAAGCATTGGAATGGATTTAAACTTAAATTCATTGGCTATGGAACTGGACAACACAGAATATGAACCTGAACAATTTCCTGGATTAGTATTTAAACTAGCAGGAACCAGGGCAACATTCTTACTTTTCAGTAATGGAAAAATTGTATGTACTGGAACACGTTCAGAAGCAAAGCTAAAAGAAGCAGTTGCTAAACTTATCACTGTTTTAAAGAAAAAGAAATAAGGCCATACAGGCCCCATTTCTTCTTTATTTTTAAGTAAACTATACTCACCACACTAATTAATTTTTTAAACATCTTTTTCTCCATCTTATTGAATTAATAATTCAGGGGGACTTTTAGTTGGCAAACGCTCAGGAACAGATAGAGAAATTTCAAGAATTCTTAGAGTTAAATCACCAGAAAGAGATCCACGCACTAGTAAAAAGTGGACAAAAATCCTTAATCATAGATTTTAATGATCTTGCAATGTTTGATCCTTCTCTAGCAGAAGAATTATTAACAGAACCAGATGAATTGATTAGGGCTGCAGAGATTGCACTAGCACAATTTGATATTCCTGACAAAACCATCAAAGTTAGATTTCTAAACCTTCCCGATTCTCAAATTATTTATATTAAGAATATAAGAAGCGAACACATAGACAAATTTATTTCTTTCGAAGGAATTGTTAGGCAATCTTCTGATGTAAGGCCTCAAATGGTTTCAGCAAAATTTGAATGTCCTGCATGCGGTAACACTATTACTATGCCTCAAGTTGAAGAAAAATTCAAAGAACCCAACAGATGTTCCTGTGGCAGAATGGGAAAGTTTAAGTTACTTGAAAAAATATTAGTAGATTCACAAAGACTAGTAATTGAGGAGTCTCCTGAATCTTTAGATGGAGGGGAACAAGCAAAAAGATTGCCAGTTTATCTTAGAGAGGATTTAGTAGAGCCTAAAATGGAAAAGAAATCAACTCCAGGTTCAAAAATTAAAGTTGCAGGAATGATCAAAGAAGTTCCTTTGCAATCCAAAGCAGGGGGACAATCAACAAGATTTGATTTATGTATGGAGGTTAATTCAATTGAGTCTATTGAAATGACTTATGATGAAATTCTTTTAGACGAAGATGATTTAGCACAAATAAAACAATTAGCAAAAGATCCACAAGTGTATGAAAAATTTACTTCATCCATGGCCCCTTCAATTTTAGGACACAATGATATCAAGGGAGCGTTAATACTTCAATTAATGGGGGGAGTAAGAAAAAGTACTGCAGATAATCAAAAAATTAGAGGAGATATTCATATGCTGTTAGTGGGGGATCCTGGAGCAGCAAAGTCATCTATGATTAAATTTATGGAACATGTTGCACCAAGAGCAAGATACGTTGTAGGGAGAGCAGCAACTTCAGCAGGTATCACTGCTAGCGTAGTAAGAGACGAATTTATTAAAGGATGGGCATTGGAGGCAGGAGCAATTGTTCTTGCAAGTGGAGGTTTTTTACTTTTAGACGAGATGGATAAAATGGCAGATGAAGACACTTCTGCAATGCATGAAGCAATGGCACAACAAACAGTAACAGTGAGTAAGGCAAACATTCAAGCAACTCTTACGGCTCAAACTTCTGTACTTGCAGCAGCAAACCCTAAACTAGGGAGATTTGATCCCTATCAGCCAATAGCTGCACAAATAGATTTGCCTCCTGCATTAATCAACAGGTTTGATTTAATTTTTCCAGTAAGGGATATTCCAAATAAAGAAAAAGACGGTATGATTGCTTCTCACGTTTTAGAATTACAACAGAACCCAGACTCAAAAGAACCCCCTATCACTGTAGAGTTAATGAGAAAATTTATCGCATATGCTAAACAAAATGTAGCTCCAAAATTAACTCCGGGAGCAATCGAAGAGATAAAAACATTTTATGTAAGTTTAAGAAATTCATCAACTGTGGGAGATACAGATGCAGTAAAACCAATTCCAATTTCAGCAAGACAGTTAGAATCATTAGTGAGATTAGCAGAAGGGTCTGCAAGAATTAGACTGTCTACTAAAGTTACAAGGAGTGATGCAAGAAAAGCAATTTCTATAATGAGATACTGTTTAATGCAAGTAGGATTTGATCATGAAACTGGACAAATAGACATAGACAGAATGTCTTCTGGAGTTTCTGCCTCACACAGAAACAAGATTCACACAGTTAGAGAAATATTAGATTCCTTTGAATCAAGTGGGAAAAAGTCAATTCCTATGGAAGATATTGTAGCTGAAGCAACAGAAAAGAAGATTTCAGAATCACAAGTTGAAGAAATAATTGAAAAATTAAAAAGGGAAGGAGAAATATATGAACCAAGAAGGGGATTCATAAGTAAAATTTAGAAAATGGAAACAACAAAACAACCAATTCAAAGACAAATTGCAAATAAATTATGGTTATCTAGTCTAGATGAAGGCACTTTTCACAAAGGATCTAGAAATGGAGATGAATTTATTGCAAGTTATTTAGAGATAGGTGAAAAAAGAATATCTAGAGTAAATATTTTAGCAACAGTGGTAGACGTTTTCAAAAGTGAAGATGGAAATTATTTTTCCTTTACCTTAGATGATGCAACTGCAACAATACGGATCAAAGCATTTAATGAAGATACTACAAAATTAACTTCTATTGAAAAAGGAGATTTAGTTTTAGTTGTAGGAAAACTAAGAGAATATCAAGAAGAACTATACATTGCTCCAGAAATTACAAAAAAAATAACAGACCCGAACGCCCAATTAATTAGAAGGGCAGAATTATTGGCAACATTTGGAAAACCTAAAATTCAAGAAATTAGTAAAAACACGCAAGTAGTTCAAACTAAAATTTCTACACCTCAACAAGAATCAAGAGATGCATCTCATGAAAAATTAAGACAGAGAATACTTGAAGTCTTAGTAGATCACGAAGATACTGGAGCAGAATTATCTATAATTTCTAAGAAAATAGCTCAACCAGATTCAACAACAGAAGGGATTGTAAAAGAACTTCTATTAGAGGGCGAAATCTATGAAAATAAGCCTGGACATTTTAAGACAATTTAATCAAAACTCTTAAAAAACTTGTTTTCAAAGCCACTATATGGATTATTTAGATTTATTAAAGGAAGCTAAGGAAAAATTACCAGATGTTCAAGAAACAGAGAGTAGATTTGAAATTCCTACCGCAAAAGGACACCTACAAGGGAATAAAACAGTTGTAACTAATTTTCAACAAATTGTAGATACTCTAAGACGTCCAAAAGAACAAATCTTAAAATTTTTGCAGAGGGAATTAGCAGCGCCAGCAATTCTAGAAGGAACAAGATTAATTCTAGGTAGAAAAATTTCCTCAAAAATTATTAATGCTAAAATCGAACTTTATTGTAAGGAATTTGTACTCTGCAAAGAATGTGCAAAGCCAGATACAAAACTAATCAAAGAAGGGAGAGTATTGATGGCTAAGTGTGCTGCATGCGGCGCAAAACATCCCATCAAGTCAAAAATATGATATATGTAAAAATTCATCAATCAGAACATACCGATATTTTAGCAGTTTGTGACGAAGAATTAATTGGGAAAACATTCACAGAAGAAGATAAGGAAATTAAAGTCTCAAAAGAATTTTATCAAGGAGAACTTTTAACTGAAGAAGATACAATTAAGATTCTAAAAGAATGCGCAAATGCAAACATAATTGGAGAAAAAGCAATTAACTGTGCACTTGAAGCAGGAATAATTTCTAAAGAAAATATTTTTTCTTGTGGAGGAATACAACATGCCCAGTACTACTCCCTCGAATGATGTATTAAAATACAAATATAAGCCTCCTGGAGATAAACACGAAAATTATTGGGAAGCAAAACTTCAACTTAGACCTTACGATGAAGAGATGATCAGATTTGTAATAAACTTAATTGATAATAATGATAGGGTAAGAATTATGAAGGTTTTACAACTTAAAACTGGAGTTGACATTTATCTTTCTTCTAGAAAATTTGCAGCAATTCTTGGAAAAACATTAAAGAAAAAATACAAAGATGGAAAGATCGTAGTGACTAAATCTCTTTTTTCAAGAAATAAACAAACAAGCAAAAATATTTATAGGGTTACAGTCCTCTTTAGATTAAACTAAAAGAGGGATAATATGAAGTTTTTTAAGCTAGGCCTATATGTTACATTTTTATTAATTGCATCTACATTTGTTTCGGCAGAAATATTTAATTTTAACACTCCCACAGATAATTTAGAATTAGAAGAAGAGTTAGGAGATGTAGTTTCAGTAATAGATTCATTAGATCTTTCTCTCCTAAGTGGAAATACAATAAATACAGATGAAGGGACAAGCAAATCTGAACAATATTTAAGATTTGGAGATGCAATTTCTACAATAGTCTCTCCTATTCCAAAATATATTGAATCGGATGACGATGAAGTAAGTTCCTTTTTGTACATTGCTTCGGGCTCATCAACAACAACTTCTTTTTTTGAACATGAGTTAGCATTCAATCCAGGGTTAGAGGGAAGGGTCTCAGGAACAAGAATCCCCGACATAGAAGATAGAACTTTTAGAATTTTTGCAGATGATTATAAAGTAGTAGACACATACATTGATACAGCATCCAGCAAAATACAACTAACATTATCTACGAGTGCAATAACAGATATTCTAAAAGAAGGAGATTTAGCAGTATATCAAATAGGTTCAAATAAATATGAAATCTTGGTAAATTCCATTTCTTCAACACCAAAGTCAGTAATGTTAAGAGTAAACGGCCAAGATGTAGGGCCAATTTCAGAAGATAGTTATTATGAATTAGCAGACGATACATTATTAGGAATTAGAACAATTATCACATCCTCCGGAGGAGTTTCAGATGTAGTTAGTATCTTTTTAGGAGCAAAAATCATAGAGTTAGAGGACCACTACAATGATGACAGTTTTGAAGAAGGTTTTTCTGAAAATAGAGATTCTCTTTCCGAAGGAAGAGTTTCAATCAAGGCTTCAGTTTCTTCAGATGTAATTTCATTAACAAGTATAAAGTACAGAGCAACAACAAATAATGATATTTATATTCCTGAAGGAAAAAAACTTTCAGACGTAATCGATAATAGTAATATCCTATTGGGAAACTGGGATTTGCAATACAATGGTCTTCAGTCTGTTTCAGAAACAGACATTATACTCTCCTCCAGTTCAGATACTGAATATGATTTAACTTTTGAAAATACAGATGGAAGAATTTACAAAGTTCCATTTTATGAATCAAGCGGAAAATTAGGAGATTCTTCTCACGACTTATTTATTTCAGAGTCTACAGGGATTTCGGATTATGAAATTGATATTTCAGATTACTTAATTTTGTCTTCAGGAGCTACAAAGAACGATAAGTCCTATGCTATTCAATATATCTCCGCAGACGAAGTCTCTGGACAAGCAAGATTTAACGAAGTTTTAATATCAGGAACAAGCCCCTTATCTGGAAATTTTAATACTTCAGGTTATGGTTCTTTAACAGTTCAGGGAATGCAGTTTGATTTTTATGTAGATTTAACCAACGATAAGAAACTAGCATTTGATTTAAACAGGGATGGAAATATTGAATCTGGAGATAGCGTAGATTTAATTACTAAAGGTGGCGCAATAATTGATTTAGGAACGACAGAAAGTCCTGGAACAACATATACATTAACACTAACGACAGAATCTTCTTCAATTGAAGAAGCAACAACAAACGAAGCAGTGACTTTTGATGTTACAGGAGGCACAATCGTGGGGATTTCAACTTCAAGTTTTACGAATTTAAATATATATAGTTCAGAAGGGGTTCATTCAGGAATGAGCAACTATGGGGCAGAATTCATAGTCTCAAATGCAAACAATGCAGATCCAGAAGAATTAGAAATTAATTATCCATTAACTCAGAGATTTGTAGATCTTAAACTAGAATTATTAAAAAGCACTGCAGAATCTGCAAGTAAAACTTCATCCACATCAACAAATAATTGTTCAGATGGAATTCAAAATGGAGATGAAACTGGGATTGATTGCGGAGGATCTTGTAGTGATTGTGCCCAAATACAAAATGATTCGACTTTTCAAGATCAACAAACACAACAAGATTATCAAGATCAACAAGCACAAGAAATAGTTGAAGAAGGCCCATGTTCCTTTGGATGTATTTATGTTGATGAAGATGGAAATGATGTATGTATTAAAATCGGTGAAACAATTGATAAGCTATTTTGTAAGGCTGCAAATAATCTAATTCAACAAAAAACAAATGGGGCAAGCTGTAATTTAGATTTAGAATGTCTTTCAGAATCTTGCGACCAACAAAAATGCGGTAAATCTTACGGCCCTATTTCTGCAACAATTAACATACTTTGGATTTTATTAATATTGTTCTCTTTCTTTAAAATACGCTCTAAACTGAAGCAATAACTCTCACAGAAGATTTATAAAAGGCCACAGGGTGATATCTCTATGCCACCGCCAAAAAAGAAACCTTTCAAAAAAAGTTTCAAAAAAAACAAGAATGCTCCTCCTACAGAAGAGGTTTTTAGAGTAAAAACTCCCAGAGGTAGAGAAGTATTTGGAATAATTGAACAAAGAATGGGTGGTTCTAAACTAAGAGTTAGGTGTTTAGATGGTAAACAACGTCTATGTAGGATCCCTGGCAGAATGAAGAGGAGATTATGGGTAAGAGAAGGAGATACCGTAATTGTTGAGCCCTGGGAGCTAGGCGGAGATGAAAAAGGAGACATTATCTATAAGTATAGGCCTAATCAAGTAGCTTGGTTAAGAAAAAGGAATTTAATAACAGACATAGAAGATTCTGAAGAATTTTAGTGCAGCAAAATGTATTCTCAAGAACTTAAAATCCCTCAAAAAAGAATAGCAGTCTTAATTGGCAAAAAGGGAGAAACCAAAAAGTTACTAGAAAGAAAAACGAAAACAAATATTCATGTAACTAAAGAAGGCGAAGTAACAATCACTAGTGAAGATAATATACATTCATTTAATGCACAACCAATTATTTCTGCAATAGCAAGAGGATTTAATCCAGAAGTTGCTTTAATGCTGTTAGATGAATCATTTGGATTCGAATTAGTTTCTATCAAACAATTTTCAAGAAATGAAAAAGACTTACTTAGAATTAGATCAAGAATAATTGGAACAAATGGAAAGGCAAGAAAAATGTTAGAAACATTAACAGAAACTTTTATTTCAGTGTATGGAAAAACCGTTGCAATTATTGGCAAAACAGAAAAAATAGATTTAGCAAAGAGAGCAATTGAAAAACTTTTAGGCGGAGCACCGCATGGAAACGTATATCAATTTATTGAAATGCAAAAGAAGTCAGATTTAATTTAAATCACAACAATATTTATAAACTAATTTTAAAAACTATCTTCGAATGGTTACTAAGAGTTCTAAAAATGAAACAAATGCTGAGAGATTAGCTAAGGAACAAAAAGCAATTTCAGTATCACAATTCTTCGAACGTAACAGACATTTACTTGGTTTTGATAATCCATTAAAAGCACTTTCAACAACAATCAAAGAATTGGTAGATAATGCTTTAGATGCATGTCAAGAAATAACTGTTCTTCCAGAAATTTTAGTTCAAATTCAAGAAAAAGATAAGAAAAATGGAAGATATGTAATCATTGTAGAAGATAATGGTCCAGGAATTGTTAAAGAACAGATTCCAAAGGTTTTTGCAAAATTATTGTATGGTTCTAAGTTCTCAAAAATGAAACAATCCAGAGGACAGCAAGGAATAGGAGTTTCAGCGTCTGTACTTTATGGTCAGTTAACAACAGGAAAATCCTCAAAGATTACATCCAAAACAGGAAAAAACAAACCTGCACATTTTTACGAATTACATATTGATATTAATCACAATGAACCTGAAATTATTCAGGATAAAATAATTGAATGGTCGGTTAAAGATCATGGGACAAGAGTAGAAATAGAACTAGAAGGAAAATACCAAAGGGGAAGATTAAGTGTGGAAGAATATGTTAGGCAAACTGCAATTTCAAATCCTCACGCACAAATCACTTTTATAGCTCCAGATAATGAAGTAACAAAATACAAAAGAGTAACAGAAGTACTTCCAAAAGAACCTAAAGAAATCAAACCACATCCTTATGGAGTAGAGTTGGGTGTATTAATCAGAATGTTTAAAGCAACAAAGGCTAAAACACTTCAACATTTTTTTACTACGGAATTCTCAAGAGTTTCTCCTCAAGTAGTAAAAGAGATTTGTAAAAAATCGGGAGTTCCTCCAACAACAAAAACGCAAACAATTAATCATCAGGAAGCAAGCAAGATTTTTGAAGCAATTAAATCAACAAAGATAATGGCTCCCCCAACAAATTGTCTTTCTCCCATCACTGAAGAAATTTTACTAAAAGGATTAAAAAAAGAAGTTTCTGCAGAATTTTATACATCTACAACAAGACCTCCCACAGTATATAGGGGAATGCCTTTCCAAATAGAATGCGGATTTGCATATGGTGGAGATCTAAAAGCAGATGAATTAGCAAAAGTAATGAGATTTGCAAATAGGGTACCATTACAGTATATGCAATCAGCTTGCGCAATTTCAAAATCAACATTGCAAACTGCATGGAAGAACTATGGACTTTCTCAATCAAAAGGAGCCTTGCCTTCAGCACCAATAGTAATAGCTGTACATATAGCATCTGTATGGGTTCCATTTACTTCAGAATCTAAAGAAGCAATTGCACACTATCCAGAAATCATTAAAGAAATCAAATTAGCAATTCAAGAATGTGGAAGAAAATTGGGTGTGTACCTAAGAAGGAAGAAAAGAGATGCAGAAACAGAAAGGAAGAAATCTTACATTATTAAATATATTCCTCACGTGGGGGACGCATTACAAGAAATTTTAGAAATTACAGATACACAAAAAGAAAAAGTTCAAAAATTATTAAAGGCTAAATTTGAATCTCCTCCGGAGGAACAGAAATGACTCCAAAAAAAACAACTAAAAAATTAGACAAAGTTTCTAAGGATACAATTAACTTAATTGATGGTTCTGCTAAAGATACTTATGAAAAAATAATTAAAAATAAAACGCCTGAAATGAATTTTCCAATCAGGTCATTAAGTAATGTAAAATATGATCCTAAGAAAGGATTCTTTGAACTTTTGGGGAAATTAAAAACAAGAACATTAAATGTTAATACAATCAAAGCATTCGCGCAAACGTTGAGAATGATGAAACTCTCTAAAGATTTGATTTCTGCAGAGGATATTGCAACTAAAAGAGAAGCATATTATGTTTCTAAAAACTGGGGAGATGCAAGATTCAAAGAACAACCAGAGTCAGACACAGTTATGGATGATATCGAAGCTATGTTTGGAGTAAATAGAGAAAAATTAGGTTTTATTCCAGAAGAAAAAGGCGGAGCAGTTGCAGGTAAATTAGTAGTAGTAGATAAAGATAAAGATTCTGGAAAAGAAATTAAAATTGATTGTACTAAATTCGGTTCAGGTGCATATTCAGTACCTACTTCTGTAGAACATTTAAAATTTGAAACAAAGGCAAAATTTATTTTAGCAATTGAAACTTCAGGTATGTTTGAGAGATTAAACAAACATGGTTATTGGAAAAAAGCAAATTGTATTTTGATTTCAATGGGCGGAGTTCCGACAAGAGCCTGTAGGAGATTTATCAGAAGACTTTCAGACGAAAAGAAAATTCCAGTTTATGCATTCTGTGATGGAGATATGTATGCATTTTTTAATATCTATAGAACATTAAAAGTAGGATCGGGAAATGCGGCGCACCTAAACGAATACTTTTGCGTACCTAAAGCAAGATTTATTGGAATCACTCCCCAAGATATTGTAGATTACAAATTGCCAACACATCCATTAAAAGATATTGATGTTAAAAGAGCAAAGGACGCACTAAAAAATGATCCTTTCGTAAAACAACACAAGGCGTGGCAAAAAGCAATTCAGCAACAAGTAAAATCTGGTCAACGTGCAGAACAGCAAGCACTTGCTAAATGGGGACTAAACTATGTAATGGATAAATATTTGCCAGACAAATTAAAATCAGATAAAACTTGGTTGCCGTGATTAGGTAAAAAGTTAAAAACCCCAGTTCTAGAGTTTTTTTAAAATGACAGAGAATAAAATTAAGGCAGTGTTATTTGATTTAGATATGACTCTATTAGATTTATTCACTCCTAAGGACGAAGCAATCAAAGCAGCATTAAATGCAATGATGGATGCAGGATTAGACATGGGTAAAGAAGAGGCTTTTGATAAGTTAAAACAAGAATATTACAAAGATTTTGAAGGGCCATTAGTAATTTCTAATTTTTTAAGAAATATTAATCAATATCATCCAAAAATTTTAGCAGCGGCAATTAATTCGTATAGAACCACAAAGGCAGAATTATTAAAACCTTACCCTGAAGTAATAGATACATTAACAAAATTAAAAGCCAAGGGGCTAAAATTAGCAATTGTAACAGATGCACCTATTCTAAAAGCATATAGGAGATTAGATTCTGTAGGTGTAACGGAATTTTTTGATGTAGTGGTAACCACTACAGATACTGGTAAGAAAAAACCTTCTCCAGAACCATTTAATGAAGCACTAAAGAGGTTGAATTTAACCAAAGAAGAGGCAGTTCACGTAGGAGATTGGCCAGAAAGAGACATAAAAGGTGCAAATGAACTAGGAATGCTATCAGTACATGCAAAATACGGAGATATCTTCTCAGATAGTTCTTACAAAGGTAAGGCAGATTATGAATTAGATTCATTTAGTGAATTACTTGGAGTAGTCCACACAATTAATCAAAAGGCTTAAAAATAAGCCTAATTATGCTCTAGTATTCAAATTAGTGAATAAAAGGGGTTCTAGAAAATAAAATGACTCAAAATAATCCAAATCAACCAATATACATACTTCCTGAAGGACATTCAAGAACAGTAGGAAGAGACGCACAAAGAAATAATATTCTAGCAGCTAAAATCGTAGCAGAAACAGTAAGAACTACTTTGGGTCCAAAAGGAATGGACAAAATGCTTGTAGACTCCATGGGGGACGTAATAGTAACCAATGACGGGGTAACAATTCTAAAAGAAATGCAAATTGAACATCCTGCAGCAAAAATGATCGTAGAAGTTGCTAAAACTCAAGAAGAAGAAGTTGGAGATGGAACCACCACGGCAGTAGTTCTTGCAGGAGAATTCCTAAAAAATGCTGAATCATTAATAGAAAAGAATATTCATCCGACTGTAATTTCAAAAGGATATAGATTAGCAGCAGAAAAATCTCAAGAAATTTTACAAAATATTGCTGAACCTATAACATCAAAAGATAAAGAATTACTAATAAAACTTGCAAATACTGCAATGACAGGTAAAGGTGCAGAATCTTCAAAAGAATTGCTTGCAGAAATTGTAGTTAATGCAGTAACACAAGTAGAAGAAAATAAAAAAATCAATTCTAAAGACATTAAAGTTGAAAAGAAAGTTGGTTCAGGAATTGAAGATTCAGAATTAATCAAAGGAATAGTAATTGATAAAGAAAGAGTTCATTCTTCAATGCCAAAGAATTTAGAAAATGTAAATATTTTACTTTTAGATACTCCAATCGAGGTAAAGGGCACAGAAACAGATGCTAAAATTCAAATCACTTCTCCTGATCAAATGGATGCGTTCCTAAAACAAGAAGAAGTAATGATTAAGAAAATGACTGAAAAGATCAAAGAATCTGGTGCAAATGCAGTATTCTGCCAAAAAGGAATTGATGATCTTGCACAATATTACTTAGCTAAGGAAGGAATCTATGCTGCAAGAAGAGTTAAGAAATCTGACATGGAAAAATTAGCAAGGGCAACTGGTGCATCAATTGTAAATAATATTGAAACCATTTCAAAAGAAGCAATTGGATTTTCTGGAATTGTTGAAGAATTAAAAGTTGGAGATGAAGAAATGACTTACATTAAAGAATGTAAAAATCCAAAATCTGTAACTATTCTTGTTAGGGGCGGAACCGAACATGTAGCTGCAGAAGTAGAACGTGCAGTTGAAGATGCAATTGGAGATGTAATCTCTGCGATCAAAGAAGGAAAGGTCGTTGCAGGTGCAGGGGCTCCAGAAGTAGAACTTTCTAAACAACTAAAAGATTATGCCAACACACTTTCTGGCAGAGAACAATTAGCAGTTAATGCATTTGCAGAAGCATTAGAAGTAATCCCTAGAACTCTTGCAGAAAATGCAGGATTAGATCCTATAGATGTATTAACCTCATTAAAATCTGGCCATGATAAAAATGAAAAATTTGCAGGAATAAACGTATTCACTGGAAAAGTAATGGACTCCTGGGAAGCAGGTGTTTTAGAACCATTAAAGATCAAAACGCAAGCAGTTAAATCTGCATCAGAAGTTACAGAATTGATTCTTAGAATTGACGATGTAATTGCAAGTGGAGAATCTTCTCGTCCTGCAATGCCTCCGGGAGGCATGCCTGGAATGGGTATGTAATCCTAAATTTTTTATATTTCCTACACTTCATTTTAATATGTCAAATAAATTAAAAAAAGAAGATATCGGAAGAGTAACGAGATTTCTTAAAAAATATTCTACAACAAAAAAAGAGGACAAGTTAAAGGATATTTCAGATTATTTAGAAAAAGGCCATTCTTCAGAAATTCTTTCAGAAGAACATTTTATTTTAGAAAAAGATAGAAAATTAAATGTTTATGCACACACAATAGTTTACAAAAATAATTTTGCAAGGATAAGAAATTTAGTAGTTTCTGCATATACTACTGAAAGAGATTTGGCAGAAATAATGGAAGACTGCATAATTTATTCTAAGACCAATGGATGTAAAACTGTAGAAATTACAATTCAAAGACCATTAGAAAAATTCTTTATCAATTTAGGTTTTAAAAAAATTGGAGAAAAAATTCCAACCAAAATAATAATGAGTTATCAATTTAAAGAAGACAAACAAATAAGTTTACAAGAAAAATTTCAAGATGTAGAACTAATGGAAGAAGTTTCTAAAAAAACAGCAGAAAAGCTTAGATCTCAAATTTAACCCATAATTTTATAAAGTTTATAAGTAATAATCTAAACTAGATTAAAAGAGGTAAAAATGCCAAGAAAAAAAGAGTCTCCATCGGAACCATTAATTGATGAATTAATCAAACATAATCTTTCTCTAGAAAAAGTATCTTTGGAACTTTTAGAATCTGTCAATAAGATGACTAGGAGAATGGATAGGATGCTTTCATTATTTGAAGAAGCAGCAAAAAATATTGAACAATCGGAACATTTAGATGAAACTCCTATGGCTCATAAAATTGAAAGTCTAATAGAACAAAATAAAACAATAGCAAGAGGTTTACTTTTAATTGAAAAATATGTTAGGGATAAAACCTCTGTAGGATTTAATCCTTCTAATGTTGAGCCAAAACCTCTTCCTAAAGTAGAATTGGAATAATGGCAACAAAAGAAATAGCGTATATCTATAATAAAGAATTAGAAAAATTAAACAATCAAACAGGTAAACTTCTATTTAATATTCAACATCCTTTAGCAGGCAAGAATATTAATCTGCTAAAAACATTTACTAAAGAATTAATCAAGGCACATTCTAAAAAGTCAAGACATAAAATTAAAAGAGAATTGCCAGAAGATTCATTAGTGTATTCAAATGAGGATTTAGAATCTACTTTTCTCGATTTAGATATCCCTTTACCAGAGCTAGAGCCATCAATGTCTCCAGAAGAGTTAATTTCCACAGATATTGATAAGTTGCTAGATTTAACAGAATCTTCTCCAGAAAAAATTCCTTTAGGTCTTCCAGATTTAAAACCAGAGAAAATGATTGTGCCTCCAACATTAAAAAAAGAAGAAGCTATTGAAATTCCTAAAGACAAAATTCCTTTAATTACTTCAAGCATAACTGATGAAGTAATGGCTTCAGGAATCAAAAATGGAATGTTTTTCATTATAGATGAAATAGAATTAAGTAAGGGGGAAATCGAGGTACTAAATAAATTAAAACCATTAATTATCAAAAAAGAATCTTTATTATCAAATAAAAATAAGTTTACCAAATTAATGGAAAAGCTAGCAAAAAAGAGCAAGGTAGATGTTGCAGATTTAAGTCCATCTAAAATGAGGTATTTTTTAATTAAACACATAATTAATTTTGGATTAATAGATCCATTGTTTCACGATCCGCTAATCTCAAAGATAATTTGTGATGGCCCAAATTTAAAAATAAGGATTGTAAGAAATAATGAAAGGTTAATTACAAATTTAGAATATGGGTCACATTCACAATTAAACAATTTCTTAATTAAGTTAGCAAAGAAAACTAAAAACAGTCTAACAGAAGAACACCCTTTCTTTGAAGCACAATTAGACAATTTCAAAATTCATGGAACTCTTGGAACCTCAGGAATTCCTACAAAATATACTATTGAAAGATTAATTTAATCTTTCCAATTAACTAAAACATCATCAGTTCTTTCATAAGGAAAAATATCTGCCTTTTTCTCCACAGTTCCTGCTTCATGTTCTAAAATTCCTTGATATGCAATCATTGCACCATTATCTACAAGTAAACCTTTAGGAGGAACAAAGCATTTTGCATCTCTTTCTTTACACATTTTACCTGCCATTTCTTGTAACTTGCTATTACATGCAACTCCTCCCCCAAGTAATAGTTCCTTTTTCCCACAATGAGCCATAGCACGTTCTGCAACCTCTATCAACATTGCAAATGCAGTTTCTTGTAGCGAATAAGAAAGGCCTTCAAGAGTAAATTTTTCAGAATCATGTTTATTTTTCAAATTTGTCAACAATCCAGATAAGGATATGTCCATTCCCTTAACACTATATGGCAGTTCAACATAATCTCCTGTATAGTCTTTGGCAAGACCTTCTATTTTTGGCCCTCCTGGAAATCCTAATCCAACATATCTTGCAAATGAGTCTAAAAAATTTCCAATTCCTTGATCTAAAGTTTCTCCAAATACTCTATATTTTCCGCCCTCATAAGCAATAACTTGCGTATTTGCCCCAGAAGCATATAGCATCACAGGATCTTTTACAGGAGTAACTAAGCTGCCAACAGATAAATGGGATACGCAATGGTTGATTCCAATACAAGGAACATTCAAACTTTTTGCAACTTCAACAGCCGCATTTTTTCCAACTTGCAAACACGGACCAATACCTGGGCCCCTAGAATAAGAGACCAAATCAATTTTCCCATTGCCAAGTTTTTCAAACTCTTCGATAGCAGTTTTGATTAACTTATCTTTAACATTTTTGTGATGGTTTGCCGCATCTGTTGGAATTATTCCTCCAGATTCAGTAGTATACGCTTCTCTTAAATTTACAAGAACATTTTTTTTACTAACAATTCCAACACCAAATGTATGTGCCGTACTTTCAATACCTAAACAAATCATTTTAATCAAATTTTATTCTACTTATTTTAATTGCATCATACAATTTCATATAATCTTTCTGACTTTTACCGAGTCTCATAAACCTGTAATTTTCACAAAGTTTAGAAAAGTGACTAAATAATCTTTCCTCTATTTTCTCAAGATTCAAGAATTTTTTAATAAATAAAGTATCCAACAAATTATCTTCATCAACTTCTTGTTCACCTTTGGATTTTACATAGTTGATAATACTCATAGCTAATGATTCACACTTTCTACTTAAATCAAAATTACCTGTTTCAATTGTTTTTTCTCCATTAATTGAATAAGAAACCTTAATTTTAGCAATTCCTGTAGTTGGTTTAAATTCCACCATTTCAAGGCCATGGAATTGAAGCGTAATTTCTTTCATATTAATCTAAGTATCTTATATAATTTAAGTTTTATTTATTTAGAAGACATAATTTCTATTACATCTCCATTTCTCAAAACATGTTCTTTTCCTACAGGGACCTTTCTTTTAACGTCCATTGCCTTAACAAATCCATTTCCTATATCTGAGTGTATTTTGAAAGCAAAGTCTAATGCAGTTGATCCATTTTTCATTAAAAAACAGTCAGGCAAAACATTTCCATCTTTGTCTGCTAAATTGTTCATTCCACCAGGATAAACATGAATATAATCTAATAAACCAAATACTGCAGCATTAATTGCTGCTTGCACACCTGTGCCTTCAGCATTATAATCTAAAACATTTGTTTTGATAAACTCTAATCCTCGTTTTTGCTTATCTCCTAATTCTCCAATTATTTCAAAATCTTTTTCTCCAGGAACATATTTGATTAATTCTTTTTTTGTCGCTTCTCTCAAAGCTAATTCAGAATCTGCTGCACAAGGAATTACAATTAAATTAGGATAATTTTCTCTAAGTTTGCTATAGTTTTCTTTTCCTTCAAGAATATCAACCTTATTTGCAACAATCACTATTGGCTTAGTCATTCTTCTCAAACTTCTAGCAAAAGTAAAAATTTCTTCTTCACTCCATTTTGCAGGAGCAGTTTCGCCTAAATTATTTTCCTTTAATGCATCCTCAACATGTTCTTCAAGAACTCTTAATCCAGATAATCTTTTAGCTATTGCCTTAACAGTATTTGCTCTTTCTTGCTGCATAACTCTAGTCATCTTTTCCCAATCTCTTTTCAGAATTCCCAAATACCACATATCTAATTCTTTTTCTAAAAATTTAACATCTTCTAATGGATCATGAGTTCCAACTTTTACAGTTTCTCCTTTTTCATTAGTTCCCCCACTAGCATCAATTACATGTAATAAAACATCTGCAGGTCTAAGATCATCTAAAAAAGCATTTCCCAAGCCCTTTCCCTCATGTGCACCCGGGACCAATCCTGCAACATCAATTAATTCAACGGCAAGAAATCTTTTATGATCTAAACAAAAACCTGTTCGTGGATTACACTGTTTTTTAAACTCTTTATCTACACAATTTACCTTAACATGCCCTATTCCAGAATTTGCTTTAATGGTCGCAAAAGGATAATTAGCAATTTCTACTTCTGCCAAAGTGGCTGCTTTGAAAAATGTACTCTTTCCAACATTAGGTTTTCCAACTACTCCGATTATCATACTGCTTTTGAGCTATTTATTAGTTATAAGCTTTTCAGAAAAACTTTTTTAAAGGACACAATCACCACATATGCATCAGGACCCGTAGCTTAGCCTGGCTTAAAGCGCCAGTCTTATATGACTCTTTTTCGATTAAGAAGGAGAAGGCTCTAAGCAAGCTGGAGATCTGGTGTTCAAATCACCACGGGTCCACATTTTTTAAAAAACTGGAAATCCAAACTTTTTTAAAAGAAATAAAAGAAATTTAAGCAACGTGCCTCGATAGTGTAGTCCGGTCTATCATTCCGGCTTTTCGAGCCGGGGACCCGGGTTCGAATCCCGGTCGAGGCGCTTTTTTCTTATAATTAACCACTTAAAAGAATAAAAAACATTTATATAGTCGCTAGAGTAATTTAATTTATTACATTCATAAATATAAGAGGTGAAATCAAATGGCTGTAAGAAGAAAAACTGCAAGAAGAACTTCTACTAGAAGATCAACAGCCAGAAGAAAGACTGCTCGAAAAGTAGCAAGAAAAACTTCTGCAAGAAGATCTACTGTAAGAAGAAAAACTGCTAAAAGAGTAGTAAGGAAAAAAGTAGCAAGAAGATCAACTGCTCGAAAAGTAGCAAGAAGAAAAACTGCTAAAAGAGTAGTAAGGAAAAAAGTAGCTACAAGAAGGGCAGTAAGAAAACCTGTTAGAAAAAGAGCAACTGTTTCTAGAGCAAGAACTGTTCCTGTAAGAAGGAAGGCTTCTCCATCTCTAAAAAGAATAACAGCAGTTCCAAAAAGAACTAGCAAAGATCACGACTTAGCTGCAATGTATCTATCAATTTTAATTGTTGGTGTGGCAGGAATAATTTTATTATTTGCAAGACCTACACAAATGATGCAAAAAGTTATTGGAATACTATTAGTGGTATTGGGTCTTTGGGGATTATTAATGAAGAAGTAATTTCTTCATTTTTCTCTTATTTCTTTCCACTTGACTTTTTTAGAATTAATTAAGTCTCGTATCTTTTTTTGTTTAGCATTTAATTGAGATTTTCCTGTTTTGAATTCTACAAAAACTAATTCATCATTTTCAAAACTAATTCCATCAATAGGAGATCCAAGAAATCTAAAGTTTTTAGGATCATAAGGATAAGAATTCATGTAAGGAAATAGTTGTTCGAAAGCCTTTCCATGTTTTACTACTTTAGATCTATGGGCAAACAATAGTTCCTTATGTACTTCTTCAAGAACAGCCAATTCTTTATTTTTAATCCAAATGAATACTGCTTGAATAAAAATCACAATAAATAGTAAGATGATTCCAAATGTTAGTAATTTCATAAATTTACTCTGTCAAACTCCTATAAAAACTAAATCCTCAATAAAACACTACCAAAACCTTTAAAAGCCAAAATCTGACACTTACATACACATGAAAAGAAGCTCCAAAAGATGGAAGAAAAAGCATCAAATGCGTTGGAAATGGCAACGTAAAAGGATGAATAAAGAAAAGCGTAAGCGTAGACAAAACAAATAGTTCTAGTTAGAAATCTTTTTAAAACAATTAATCGGCAGATAGTGTATATTATACGCCACCGTGGCTCAATGGTAGAGCAGCGCTCTTGTAAAGCGCAGGTTGAGGGTTCAAGTCCCTTCGGTGGCTTTTTATTTTTCACGAGCCCATGGTCTAGTAGCTATGACGTCGCCTTGACTTGGCGTAGATCGCAGGTGCAATTCCTGCTGGGCTCATTCTAAAAAAACATTTATATAGTAATAGAACAAAATAAATTTATGAAAGAAAGAGGATTTACATTAACAGTTATATTAATTCTTGCTGCGGCAATGTTCTCAACTAACTTAGTTACAGATAATTCCAATGATTTAAGTGGAATGCAATCAAAAGGAGAAAAACCTAATTGTGAAGAACAAACAATCACTATTGTAAAACCTAATCCTGATGCACCTCCTCCACCTATGACTATAACCGAAGATAAGGATGTTACAATTTGTGAAGGCAACTTAAAGGGTTGGAAAGGAGGAACCAATAGCGAAAAGCATAATCATTGTTACAGTGCTGCATTGGGTGAAATGTCCAAGGCATGTGATGCATATTGTAAATCTCAAGGCAAGGATGGCGGCAGAGTAAATAGTAAAAATTGTAAAGCTACAGGCTCTGGCATAGGTGCTGAATGTTATTATCGTGCCACGTGTTCTCCATTAGGTGACGGAGGATGCTTGTGCCTTACAATAACAGACGAGCCATTTCCAAAATGAAAATTAAAAACTCAAAAACAGTATTTATAATTTTAGTCTTAGTGGGTTCACTTATTCTATTCCAAGAACCCGCTATTACTGGTAATGCTTCTAAAATTATTAAGCAACCAGTTAGCGAGACTTGCAAGGAAAAAGGAAAAGAAGAAGGCCAATATGCAGGTAAAGTTTGTTGTTTTAATGATGCTAAAAAAGGGGCAGATGAGCAATGTAGTAATCATTGTCAAAAAGAAAATCCTAACAAGATTTGTTCGGGAAGGGCCACTTGTGGAGAAGCAGGTGGAAAATATCCTAAAATTTGCAAATTAAGATGCACTGCATGTACCTGTTATTGTTGGGAAGAAACAAAAAAAGAAGCAGAAAAATCTCAAAAGTAGTTTCTAAGTTCTTATCAATTTTTCAGTTTTTTTCAGAAACATTTATATATCAACTCCCTATAAATAAACCTATTAAAAAGCTTTGAAAACTAAACAAAGGTGTTTTCATCCTTATTTAATACTAAAGGGGTTTAAAAGAGTGTTTCCTACAGAGAAAGAATTAATCTCATTCATCAAAAGAAAGGGCCTAGTTAACTTTAGCATGATCGCTAAATATTTTGACATAAAAAACACAACCGTTTCCGATTTAATCTCTTCCTTAGAAAAGAAAAAAATCCTCAAGGTAAAAAAGTTAGGGGGATCAAAGATAGTTCTTCTAAAATGATTTCAAAAAAAGGGCAGGCAACCACATTTGTAATATTGGGAATAGTTTTGCTAAGTACTGTAATAACTTTTGTTTATTTTAAATCAGAAATAATGGATGCATTAGGAAAGAAAACACTAATTGAAGAACCAACAACAGAACAAATCAAAAATTTAAAACAATATACTCAATCTTGCATGGAAGACTCGATAGAAACAGGAATTTCCTTATTAGGGTTACAGGGAGGATACATTTCGCAGCCATTAGATGAATCTCCTCCTGCACCCTATAACATGCTTTCAAATTCATTAGATATATTTAGTGATGGCGGATTAACTGTCCCATATTGGTCTTATCTTTCACCAAATGGAATTGAAAAAACTCAAGTTCCTTCAAAAAATGAAATGGAACAAGAACTAGAAGAATTTGCGATTCAAGAAACATTAATCTGCCTAAATGATTACACTCAATTCAAAATGGAAGGTTACCAAGTAACAAATACTGTCCCAATATTCAAAACTAAAATCAATGATGAAACCGTAAATGTGGATGTTTCTATGAATTTAGATGTAGAATACAATCAAGTATCTCAATCTTTCACCAAATTTAAGTTCGACATTGAAGCTCCGCTAGGAAATAACTACAGAAGAGCATTAGAATTATTTGAACATGAAAGCAATTCAGGATTCATAGAAAATTTTACTTTGGATTTAATGGCAGTATATGATGAAATTCCTTATTCAGGGGTAGACTTTGAATGTACTCCGAGAACATGGTTAAAATCAAGAGTTATTCAAGATTTAAAATCAATAATGGAATTAAATCTTCCAACAATTAAAATAGAAGGAACAAATTACAAATTAAGAAATAAAAATGATGCATTATTGGTAGAAGATGCACTAAAAAAATCAGCAAGAGATACTTCAATCAATTTCCTTTTCTCTAGAAACTGGCCAATCATGATAGATATTATCGGAGAAAACTCAGAAATAATAAGAGGTGACCCATTCACTTCAGAAAATGAAGCAGCCAAATTCCTACTTCCACTATTCTGTCTAAATGATTATCATTTTGTATACGATATTAAATTTCCAGTTTTAATTTCATTAACAGAAGAAGATCACACTTTCCAATTTGCAATAATGGGCGTAATAGATAATAATCAACCAAAAACAAACAAAGTAGAAGTGCCTCAATTTGAAGGAGAATCTGAAATATGTTCAAGAGCAGACACAAAAATAAAGGTAATTGCTTCAGAAGTTTTGCCTTCTGGATCCAAAGTTCCATTAAATGAAGCAGATGTTTCATATCAATGCACCTTTACAAATTGTGATTTGGGTACAACTAGACTGGAAGGGGCAGGATATTCACTAACAACATTATTCCCTCAATGTATTGGAGGACAATTAACTGCTTCAAAACAAGGATACCATTCACAAACAGAAACAATAAACACAAATGGTGAAGGAGTATTTGAGATTTCATTAGAACCTTATCAATACCTTCCAGTTCAAATTTTAGTTGAGTCTGATAGTGGACTAAGAACTCCATACGATACAGAAAAAATACTTTTCCAATTTGAAAATTCAGAAAGAGGATATGCCACTAGTTACTATTACCCTTCGAATGAACCATTAAAACTATTGCCTGGAAACTACAAAGTTTCTTCAACTCTTATGGTAGATACCTCCCAAGGATTTACATTCAATGAAAGAGAAATAGAGGTTTGTTCAGATGTTCCAAAGAGAGGGATTGGTGGAATGATGGGAATGACAGAAAAAAATTGTGTAAAACAAACAATCCCTGAAATGGAATTAGACTCAGTTGTTGCAGGGGGAAGTTCTTTCGATTGGTATGCAGATGGAAGAGTATTAGCAACTTCAAATAAGATAACACTATACACAAAAAGAGGAAAAACTCCTACAACATTAGAAGAAATGAATAAGGCATTTTCAACAAAAGAATCAGAGCAAAATATTATGAGGCCTACCTTCGAATGAACACAAAAAAACTAAGGATATTAGCAATTTTCATGACACTCTTAGTAATTACTCTTCCAATAGCAGTTACTGCAAGAGTAATAGATGCAGACACTTCAAATCAAGCAGATTCAATTAATCAAGAATTAGAAAGAAGATTTACTGAACCTCCAGCAGGACAAGATATTATTGGAGAAGATATCATAATAAATATTGCACAATACCAACCAGATGTAATTCGTGCAGGACTTTTAGAAGATCAAGGAGTTGTAGTTTATGCCGTATTATCGGGAACCCCTACAAATCCCACAGTAACAATTCCGAGAATAAGAGATGTAGATATTCTTTCTTATAACGTAATAACCAATCCTCCAGAAACAACTGTCAAGGTTGGAAGAATTGCATATATCCCTCCAAGAGGTGGACAAATTTCTTATTCAAACATGGGATATTTAGCAGTTCCAATTATGAGAATTCCAAAAGAGGCAGATGTTCCAGATGAAATAACTTTAGAAGTTGACGCAAGAGTGTTATTTGATGTTTCTTCAGGCATGGGGGCAAGCCCAACAAAGTTAGTACTAAGACAACAAAGTTCAGATGAATGGGGAACCACAAAAGAAGATAATCGTTACTTAGACACTTACATTCAAGCAGAACAGATTGGCAGCGATTCAGTTA
>JAERTB010000010.1 GCA_016845225.1 Candidatus Woesearchaeota archaeon
ATATTATATTATATTATTATATAAATATTTTTATTATTTATTATTTATTATTTGAAATATATTTTTAATTATTATATTTTGAATTTTTTTAATTAAATTTAATATTAAATGATTTGATTTTTTTGAAAAAAAGTTTCCATAAGAAGTGGTGGTGTGAGAGGTATTAAAACTTAGAATATAAATCTTTAAATAAAGTCTAACTGTGAGTTATTGATATGGTTGATGTTAAAGATTTTCTAAGAGACTACGCAAAAAAAGAAGGTTTATTCAAAAATAAAAAAGTATTGCAATCTAATTATACTCCATCTAATGTTCCTTATAGGGATGATCAGATTGGACAGGTCGCTAGTATTCTTGCACCTTCATTGCGTATGGAAAGGCCAAGTAATTTATTTCTTTATGGTAAGACTGGTACTGGTAAGACTTTAGTTATTGGTCATGTTTTGAATAATATATTGGAAGTTGCCAAAGAAGAAAAATTAAATCTTAAAACTGTTTACCTTAATTGTAAACTTAAACGTGTTGCTGATACTGAATATAGATTAATTGCTCAAATTGCTAGAGAGCTTGGACAAGAAATACCTCCTACAGGTTTACCTACTGATGAAGTTTATAAGTTATTTATCAAATGTTTAGAAAAAGAAAAAATATTATTATTATTGGTGTTGGATGAAATTGATGAAATTGTAAAAAATACAGGCGATAAAATTTTATATAATCTTACAAGAATTAATGCTGAATTAGAAAAAAGTGAAATATCTATTATTGGTATTAGTAATGATTTAATGTTTATTGATCAAGTTGATCCTCGTGTAAAAAGTAGTTTGGGTGAAGAAGAAATTGTTTTTCCTCCATATAATGCAATTCAGTTACAAAAAATATTACGTGAAAGAGCTGATATGTCATTTGAGAGTACAACTATAGGCGAAGGTGTTATTGAAAAATGTGCAGCATATGCTGCTAAAGAGCATGGAGATGCAAGAAGAGCTTTAGAGTTATTGCGAGTTGCAGGGGAATTAGCAGAAAGAAATAATTCTGAACAAATAATTGTTAAATATATTGATAATGCAGAAGAAAAAATTGAAAGAGATAGAGTTGTAGATATTGTTTCTACTCAACCTAAACAATTTAAGATTACTTTATTTAGTATTTTGCAAGTATCTGAAGAATATTCAAAGAAAAATGAAAGTGGTGATTTCTATACAGGAGATATATATGAAGTTTACAAAAATAATTGTTTGAGTACAGGTACAAAACCTCTTACTCAAAGAAGAGTTGGAGATATTATTGCAGAACTTGATATGTCTGGAATAATTAATGCGAGGGTTATTAGTAAAGGCCGTTATGGCAGAACTAGAAGAATTTCATTAGCTGTTCCTGAAAATATTGTCAAAAAAATTGACTTAATGTTGAAGGAAGGTTTAGGCTTATGAACGATGATGTTAAGAAAGAACGTCTTAAATCTTTCATGGATAAAGGATATTTATTATCTCCTGAAGTTTTTCATTTAAATGAATTTGAAAATGAATTTCTTAATTTTATGAATACTAGAATTATCTCTAAAGACAAACCATTAGTTATTGGAGGAGATCTTTATGATAGTGTTTCTAAAAAAGCTGTTTCTGGTGTTAATTGGTTGGAATTTGAAAAAAGTAAAGTTTTACATGAAAAAGGCAAGACTAAAAGATTGTATTTATCTTTTTTAGAATTGATAACTGGTGAAGAAAAAGAAAAATCTACAGTAATTAAACCTATTCCTGAAAATAAAGAAGAGATTATAGTTGAAGAATCTAAAGAATTTGTTAAGATTGAACAATCTTCTGCTGTTAAGGAAGAACAAAAAATACCTGTTCCTAAAAATATTGAAGTGGAATCTAAAAATACTATACAAGAATTAGTAGTTTCTGATCCTGAAGATAAGTATCCTATGAAACTTGTTAAAAATTTTTTAGATGATGCAAAAATGAGGCAAGTAAAAGATTTTGTTTTTCATTATAAAAGTAGATACGATAAAATAAAAAATATGATTGCATCTAGACAAGAAATGCAAAATGTAATTTCTATTAAAAGAGCTTATGGGAAAGATAAAGGTGAATCTGTAGCATTGATGGGTTTAGTTTATGAAAAAAGAATTACAAAAAAAGGCAATTTGATGATAAAATTAGAAGATCCTTCTGGTACTATTAATGTTATATTTGGTCCTAAGATTCAAGACTCTTCATTAATTTGTTTAGATGAACTTATAGGTGTTGTAGGCACAACTAGTGAAGGTTTTATGTTTGCCACAGATTTAATTTATCCAGATATTCCTGAAAATAAAGTAGTTAAAAAATATGATGAAGATGTCTGTGCAGCATTTATATCAGATGTACATGTAGGAAGTAATATGTTTATTGAAGACAGGTTTTTGAAATTTATTGATTGGCTTAATGGAAAACATGAAGATCCTAATATGGTTGAATTAAGTAAGAAAGTTAAGTTTTTATTTGTAGTAGGAGATGTTGTTGATGGTGTTGGTATTTATCCTGATCAAGATAAAGAACTAACAATCCCTTCAATCAAAGGACAATATGATAGATGTGCTGAATTATTTGGGATGATAAGAAAAGATATCAAAATAATCTTATGTCCAGGCAATCATGATGCTAGAAGGATTGCAGAACCTCAACCACCATTAGATCATTATGCTGAAAGTTTAAAATCTCTTACTAATCTTACACTTGTTTCTAATCCTTCCACTATTAATGTTTTAGCTAATGATAAATTTGAAGGATTTAATATCTTGATGTATCATGGCTATAGTTATGATTATTATGCTGCAAATATTGAATCTATTGCGCAAGAAGGAGGATATGATAGAGGAGATTTAATAATGAAATATTTATTGAAAAAAAGACACTTGGCTCCAATTCACACTTCTACTTTATTTGTTCCTACTCCTGAAGATGATCATTTGATTATTGATCAGGTACCTGATATTTTTGCATCTGGGCATATACATAAAAGTAGTATTTCAAAATATAGGGGAGTTACAAATTTTGTAAGTAGTTGTTGGCAATATAAAACTGAATTCCAAGAAAGAGTTGGTCATCACCCTGAATACTGTATGGTTCCAATCTATAATTTTAAAACAGGAGATTCATCTATGCTAGATTTTTCTGGAGGGTTGAACAATGAATCTTGAAGGTTATCCAGAACATGTTGTAAAATATTTTGAGGATATTGAAAATAATGTTGGGATTTCTCTTAGTTTGGCTAATCGTTGTAGGGCTAAAGGTTTGGATCCAGAAGATAAGGTTGAAGTTGTGATGGCTAAAGATATGGCCGAAAGAGTAGTAGGTTTGATTAGTGTAGTTGCGCCTAGCCTAAAGGATTCAAATATTGTAGAAAGAATAAAAGAATTGGAAGATAAATATGGTTCTCAAGATTGGAGAGTTGCATTAACTGTTGCACTTGAAACTGCTCAAGAAAAATTTACTAAATTTGAAAATAAGATTGAAGCAATGGAAATTGGATTAAGAGTTGGAATTTCATATATTACTAATGGGGTGGTATCTTCACCTTTAGAAGGTTTTACAAAACTAGAAGTAAAACAAAGAAGAGATGGTGGAGAATATTTAGCTTTGTATTTTGCAGGGCCCATGAGAAGTGCTGGAGGAACTGCAAGTAGCGTTTCTGTTATCATTGGAGATTATATTAGAAAAAATATGGGTTATCAAAAATATGATCCAGATGAAAAAGAAATAAGTCGTAATTGTACAGAGTTATTAGATTATCATGAAAGAATAACTAATTTACAATATTTGCCTTCACATGATGAAATTGCATTTATGACTAAAAATCTACCTGTTCAAGTTGCTGGAGATGGAAGTGAAAAAATTGAAGTAAGTAATTACAAAGGACTAGATAGGATTGATAGTGATAGAATTAGAAATGGTGTTTGTTTAGTTATGGGTGAGGGGCTTGCTCAAAAAGCACCAAAGTTATGGAAACAACTTGCAAAGTGGGGTAAGGATTTTGAATTAGATGATTGGATGTTTATTGAAGAATTTGTTAAATTACAGAAAAAAATCAAGTCTAAAAAGACTGAAGATTCTGATGATGGTGAAAAATTAAAACCGGACCATACATTTGTTAAAGACATTGTAGCTGGTAGACCTGTGTTTACTTATCCTTTACGTGAGGGAGGTTTTAGGTTGAGATATGGTCGAGCAAGGGTTTCTGGTTTTTCTTGTAATGCTATGCATCCTGCAACTATGGAAGTTTTGGAAAATTTTATTGCGATTGGAACACAACTTAAAGTTGAAAGGCCAGGTAAAAGTGCAGTTATCGCTCATTGTGATGCTATTGAAGGGCCAGTTGTTAAATTAAATAATGGTTCAGTTTTGAGATTGAATACGGTAGAAGAAGCAAAGGCCGTAAAAAATGATATTTTTGAAATTATTTATTTAGGAGATATGCTAATTTCATATGGTGATTTTTTTAATAGAGGCCATATGTTAATTCCTTCAGGGTATTGTGAGGAATGGTGGGCACAAGAATTATTAGAAGCTGTTGAAAAAAATGGAGTTTTAGATGAATTCAAAGAAATTATTGAAAAAATTAAAAAGAATTATTTCGAAGATGTTGGTTTTGAAGAATCATTAAAACTTTCTGAACATTACAAAATTCCATTACATCCAAAATATAGTTATTCTTGGAAGGCTATCAATAAAGAAAGATTATTAGTTCTTAAGAAATGGGTAATGGCTGGAAACTTTTTGGAAAATAAAATAGTATTACAATTTCCTCAAGATGAAACTTGTAAACGTTCATTGGAATTGATAGGTGTTCCTCATAAAGTAGTAAGTAATGAATATATCGTAATTGATGGAATAGATGCAAAAGTTTTGAAATATTGTTTAGAAAATTTAAATGAAGATAAGGTAGAAATTTTAGATGTTGTTTCTAAAGAAATTAAAATTAAAGATAAAATGGGTACTACTATTGGTGCCAGAATGGGTCGTCCAGAAAAAGCAAAAATGAGAAAAATGACAGGCAGTCCTCATGTATTATTTCCTGTAGGAGAAGAAGGTGGAAGGTTAAGATCTTTTCAAAGTTCTCTAGAAAAAGGTAAGGTCAAAAATCAATTTCCTATTTACAAAGATGCAAACGGTGAAGAAACAATATATCGTAAGATAAACGGTTTTGAAAATGAAAAAAAATATTTCTCCAGATTTGGCCAGGAAGCCAAAGAAAGTGAAAAAGATGATGAAGGTATTGTAAATTATAAAAATATAGAATTAGATATTACTAAATATTTTAATGATGCAGTTGGTTTGTCTGGAATAAATAGAAGTATGCTTCCTGAATTGATTAAAGGTGTTAGAGGAACTAGTAATAAAAGTCATGTGCCTGAACCTTTAGTTAAGGGTTTGTTGAGAGCTAAACATAACATCTATGTTAATAAAGATGGTACTACTAGGTATGATATGACTGAAATGCCTTTAACACATTTCAAACCAAAGGAAATTGGAACTAGTATTGAAAAATTAAAAATTTTAGGTTATGAGTTTGATGTTCATGGTAAAGAGTTAGTTGATGAAGATCAAGTATTAGAATTAAAAATACAAGATTTAGTATTGCCTGCATCTACTGAAGCATTAGATGAAACCTCAGATAGGGTTTTTTTGAGAGTTGCCCAATTTGTAGATGATTTATTAGAAAATGTTTATGGTGAAAAAAGATTCTATAATGTTAAAACTACTTCTGATTTAGTGGGTCATTTAGTTGTTGCTCTTGCACCTCATATTTCTGCAGGTGCAGTTGGTAGAATTATAGGTTTTAGTAAAACTCAAGGAGTATTAGCTCATCCTTATTTTCATAGTATGGTCAGAAGAGATTGTGATGGAGATGAACTTTGTTGTATGTTGATATTAGATGCTATGATTAATTTTTCAAGGCAGTATTTGCCTGCACATAGAGGAAGTACTCAAGATGCACCATTAGTATTGACTAGTTTACTAACTCCTAGTGAGGTCGATGATATGGTGTTTGATTTAGATGTAGTTTGGAATTATCCTCTTGAAATGTATAGGGCTGCTGAAGAATATAAAATGCCATGGGATATTAAAATTGAACAATTATCTGATAGATTGAATACTCCTGCACAATTCTTTGGTTCAGGATATACTCATGAATCTACTAATTTTAATGATGCAATCTCTTGTAGTTCATATAAACTTCTTCCAACTATGGGTGAAAAAGTAGATGGACAAATGAGTGTTGCTACTAAAATACGAGCAGTTAATGCAGTTGATGTAGCCAAACTAGTTATTGAAAGACACTTTATTAGAGATATTAAAGGTAATCTTAGGAAATTTAGTATGCAAATGTTTAGGTGTGTTAAATGTAATGCTAAATATCGGCGTCCTCCTTTAGTTGGTACATGTACCAATGGAAAATGTTTTGGAAAGATAATATTTACAATATCTCATGGAAGTATTGTAAAGTATCTTGAACCTAGTTTGATGCTTGCTGAAAAGTATGAAGTTTCAGATTATCTAAAAGAAACTCTGGACTTAACTAAACTAAGGGTTGAGAGCATATTTGGAAAAGCTAGTGAAAAACAAGAAGGTCTTGCTAAATTCTTTTAGTGTAAATAATTGATAATTGTTGGAACCATTAGAGATCCCATTAATGTTGTTTTTGATAGATTATACTTGTAAGGGAGATACCCTATTACTGATGCAATTACTAAAACTAATATTCCTTTTGTGTGAGATAATATAAATATAATAAAGACTAATAAGCAAATTATTGAATTGTTTAATGTTTTTGGATTAATTATGTTTTTTAATTTTAAAAAAAGCCTTGAAGATAAAATTCCTATGATTGTGCAAGGTAATGTTATGATTAGAGCTATGCAAAATAAATTTGATAATTGAGGTATGTTGATAAATCCTTGATCTTTTATAACTGCAATTGCACCATTTCTTGCCTTATTTAGTTGTATGAGCATGATTAAGCTGAAAATAATATTGATTGTGTTTAAACAACCAGTGAGTATTAGAAAATCTTTTTTGTTTTTTTGTTTTGTGAATTGTTGTTGCACTACGATTGCTTGTGCTGGTCCAACTGCAGGCAAAAATGAAAAAAATGAACCAAAGGGTAACGATTTTAAAATAGTTTTAAGATTCTTTTTATGTAATTTTGGTTCTGTTAATTTTTGTGTACTTGTTTTTTCATTAGAACTGATTATTATTGAAGGTATCGCAAATAAACCAGTGAATAATGGTGTTAATGGTTCAGATATGTTTGTGTTTAAAGAAATAATTCCCAATATTCCTGAGAGTAAGAATATTCCTGCAGCAAGTAATTTATTTTTTTGTCTAATTATTAGAAATGTTGCTGTTAAAATTAATAAAGAAGGTATTGCTGTATTAATGGTTCTAAATAATGGTTTTATTATTTTGAATAATAATGGCGAAATTATAATCATTAAAATTAAAGCTAACAATGAACCTATGATTGTAAGGATTATTGCTTCATGCGCTCTTCCTTTTTTTGCATATTCTTGAGAAGGATGTAAGCTCAACGCAGTGTCTGGATCAGGAGTTGAAAGATATGTTGTAGGTATTGAATTGAGAAATGTATGGGTTAGTGCTGTTGTGAATATTAATATTGTTGAATCAGTAAATATACCAGCTAATACTACTGCTATTAAATTTGGATGAATTCCTGGCATTAACCCTGTAATTGTTCCAAGCAAGACTCCTCCTACCACCCACTCAATCATATATTTTTATTATATTTGCCATTTAAGTGGTGTTTTAGGCTTTTTCCGTTGATTATTCGAATTCATAAGTTTTATAAATTAACTATTGTTAAGATTCTATAATAAAATGATACCAAAAAACAGTATGAAGATTATCCATCCTCAAGAAATAGAGGCATGGTATGTGTTACCTTTGATTAGAAAGGAATTAGCTATGGCTATGAAAAAAGAAGGTCTTGGTCAAAAAGAAATAGCAAAATTATTGGGAGTAACTGAAGCAGCAGTTTCTCAATATGTAAATAACAAAAGAGGTAATGATTTTCAAATTGAAGATGATTTGAAATATTTATTCGTTGATGCTAGTAAAAAAATAATGAAAGATAATAGCTTAATCTTTGCAGAAATTCAGAATATCCTTAAAATTTTATGGGATAAAGGTTTTGTATGTGAAGTTCATAAGAAAAAAAGTTGGTGTCCAGAAGATTGTGGAGCCTGTTTTTAATATGAAGAAAATATATTTAGATAATTCTGCAACAACTTCAATGAATAATGAAGTAAAAAATGAAATGGATAAATGCATTTCTAAAGTTTATGGTAACCCTGGTAGTTTTCATAGAGAGGGTTTAATTGCAAAAAATGCAGTTGCTGATTCTAGAGAAAGAGTGTCAAAGATTATTGGATCAAAAAGTTCAGAAATAGTTTTTACTTCAGGTGGTACTGAAAGTATTAACCTTGCAATTAAAGGAAGAGCATTTGCAATGCAAGGAAAAAAGAAACATATTATCACATCTACAATTGAACATCCTGCAGTCTTAGAAACTTGTAGGTATCTTGAGAAAAAAGGTTTTGAAGTTAGTTATATTTCACCTGATAAGGATGGATTGATTGATGTTAATGAAGTTGAAAAATCTATAAGGGAAGATACTTTCTTAGTTTCTATTATTTATGCTAATAATGAAATCGGTGTAATTCAAGATATTAATAAACTCTCTAAAATTTGCAATGCTAAAAATATTACATTCCATACTGATGCATGTCAAGCAGCTGGATATTTAGATATCGATGTTAAGAATCTAGGTGTTGATATGATGACTTTGAATGGAAGCAAGATATATGGTCCAAAAGGTGTTGGATTACTTTATGTTAAAACTGGTACTTTGATTGAACCTTTATTTCATGGAGGCGGTCAAGAAATGAATAAGAGGGCCGGTACTGAAAATGTTCCAGGGATAATGGGATTTGCTAAAGCTTTAGAGATTGTTGTTGATGAGAGAGAAATTGAAGTTGAAAGGTTAACTATACTGAGAGATAAACTTATTGAAGGAATAATTAAAAAAATTCCAAAGACTAAATTAAATGGTCATGCTAAAAAGAGACTTCCTAATAATGTGAATGTCAGTTTCTTAGACGTCGAAGGAGAAGCAATATTGCTTTATTTGGACTCTAAAGGTGTGTATGCATCTAGTGGGAGTGCATGTACGTCTTCGACGCTTGATCCTTCCCACGTTATTTTGGCTATGGGGATTCCCTACGAATATGCACATGGGAGTATTAGGTTTTCTTTAGGAAAAGATACTACTGCTGAAGATATTGACTATGTTTTAGAAATTTTGCCTGAGATTGTTGAAAATCTAAGGAATATTTCTCCATTTAATGTAGATGAGAAAAAATTGGAGGTCAAAAATGAGTAAATCTTTGAAAGTTTTGAAGGATAAATCCTGTTCAGAAATATCTGACAAGGGAGATGGTTTTTCCCATGACGGCAATTCTTGGTTTTATACTGATAAGGTGAAAGAACACTTTTTTCATCCTGTAAACATATTTAGAACCACTGAAGAAGCTAAGGAATTTGAAAAAATTGCCGATGGTGTGGGTATGGTTGGAAGTCCTGCATGTGGGGATGGTATGAAGATGTTTATTATGGTTGATCAGAAAAATGATAGATTGAAGGAAGTTAAATGGCAGACATATGGTTGTGGAACTGCAATTGCAAGTACTTCTGCATTTAGTGTTATGTTAACTAAAAAAGGCGGAATGAAAATTGATGATGCCCTTAAAATTACACCAAAAGAAATTGCAGATTATATTGGTGGAATTCCTCCAAGAAAATTTCACTGTAGCGTTTTAGCTGATAAAGCATTTCGTGAAGCAGTAAATGATTATTTTAGAAAAACTGGCCAACTTGAAAGAATTAAAGGCGAAAAAGTTGAAGTTATAGATAATGTTTTGAAAATTACGACTGCAGATATTGAGCATGCTGTTCTTGAAGGTGCAGTAGATTTTGAAGCAGTTCAAAGAAAAACTAAAGTAGGAATTCATGATAAAAATTGTATACCTAAAGTTAAAGAGTTGATTGAAAAATATAAAGAGAAATATTATGGAGATGAATAAAATGGTAAAAATAACAAAAGATATGACTATTGGAAAAGTATTGGAAGAACATCCTGAAGATGCAATGAAACTTTCAGAAGTTATGAGTTCATTTGGATTGCATTGTGTTGGTTGCGGTGCAGCAATGTTTGAAACTCTTGAACAAGGAGTTAAAGTTCATGGCATGGATGATGCTAAAGTAGATGAACTTGTTGAAAAATTAAATGGAGTATTATCTAAATGTTGTAAAATTGAAAGTAAAAATAAAGGAATAAAGTTAACTCCTGCGGCAGTAAACAAAGTTAAAGATATTATGAAAGATGCTGAAAAAGATACTTGTGTTTTGAGAGTAGGGATACTTTCGGGTGGTTGTGCAGGATATGTTTATGATCTCTGTATTGAAGATGAATCAAAAGAAGGAGATAAACATTTTGAACAAGATGGAATTGATATCGTAGTTGATGAAAAAAACGTTAATTTGCTTAATGGTGTCGAAATTGATTTTGTAGATAATCCAGAAGAAAGCGGGTTTAAATTTAACAATCCCTCTCCTACTGGTGGCTGTGGTTGTGGTGAATCAAACTTTTAGTAAAATAATCCCAACTATTGAAGAAATTAAGGAAAGTAAAATTAATTGTTTTTCTATGTTTAATAATTTCATTAAATTATCATTAATCAACTAGTTTAAATGTTGTTTTAGCTTAAATCCGGAAAATTAACAGAATACTTCTTGGTTTTCGAAAACCCATCTGTGATTTGGAAGATTTGTTTGGCAACAATTAACAAAAGTTGTTGTGTAAGGGCTTACTGTGTAAGGTTCTCTGTAACATTGACCCATATCTGAAGGATTTGAATCTGGCGCAGAAACCATTCCTGCAGGAGTTTCAACAACTACTGATGAAAACATTGCAGCACTAAGAATAAGAATTACACTTAAAATAAACTCAGTTCTTCTGTTACCTCTTTTTATTTTTATCATATTTTTAATTAGCCTTATTTTATATTTAAAGGTTTGTTTTGTTATTCATATTCATGATTGATGGTGTCTATGATTTTTTCTGCCTTCTTTTCACCCATCTTATCTATTTTTCTTAACTCTTCTTCTCTTGCATTAAATAACTGCCGTATGTTTTTGAATTTTTTTAATAAGGATCTCGCTAGTGTTGGTCCTACTCCTGGTAATGTTTCTACAATATGTTCCTGTCTTTGTTTTAATGTAGGTGCTTTTTTGTAAGGTATTAGTGAAATATGTTTTCCAGGTTTTTGCATTCTTTTTGAAATTACTGATAATAATGATGCAGTGTCTTTGGTTGTTTTAGTATGTATTGTAGGTATTTGGAAATCAATCGCTATTGAAGCAAGCATTCCCCTTATTGCATTCGGATGAAAATTTCTTAGAGTGTAAATATTTTGATCTCCTTCTATGATTAGTAACTGTTTTGTAAAGTTTTTCTTTAGTTCCAATAATTGCCTAAGAATCCTTTTATCCATTATGGAATTTAGAAAATCTACTTGAGTCTTTTTTTCTATACCTAATGTGTGTTTGTTTCCTTCTTTATCTTTCGTTTCAACAATGAAGTCTGCCATAGGTAATGCTTTTACATCTACTTCAAAACCCTTTGCTGCAAGATCTCTAATGATGCCTGATTTTCTTTCCCTATAATCTACAATTATTTTCATTTTTCTTCTAAGTTTTTCTTCATGTAATTTAGGAGGTTGTGCATTTTAGCTTCTTTTCTTTTAGCTGTCCATAGCATAGCCTCGTCTAAGGTCTTTTCTGTGATAAGATTAACAATCTTTCCAGGTTTTACTCTTGCTACACGTCCAGAACGTTGAATTTTTCTAATTTCTGAAGCAGTGTGGTCATAAAATATTGCTAAATCTAATGAGCCGATGGATAAACCTTCTTCTCCAATTGAGGTGCAAATTAAAATATTAAATTCATGGTTGTTGAATTTTTCAATTGTATTTAATTGTTCTTTTTGTGTAAATCCTTTTTTTTGTCCGATTAAAATAGCCGGTTTTGCATGAGATATTTCACTTAAAATCTGTTTTAATTCATTAACTGTTGATCTGTAATTTGCAAAAATAATTGTTTTAGTGTTTTTGTGTTTAGTTAGTTCATCTTTGATTATTTCTTTTAATTTTTCAGTTTTAGGGTGTAAAATATTTTCTTGAACCAATTTATTTGTTTGTTTAATTGCTGACTGTATTTGTTTATTGGATAAAATGTTTTTTGATGCTTTGCTTGTTTCAGTTTCTAGTTTTTTGAAGTAATCTTGTAATGCTTTTGGTGTTTGGGTTTCTATTAATCCTAATGCATGGTTTAACTTAATCATTGCAGCTACATCTGAAACACCTCTGTATGCTAAGAAATCTCCTGCTTTGATACTCTGTTGTAAACTTCTTTGATAAGATAACAGATCTGTTTTGTTTATTACTGATGCAGGTTTTGTAAATCCATACATTTTCAATCCTGTTGCTCTAGACTTATACTGGCCCTTTAAACTTGCCTGTATTGTTTGAAACTCTTCTGGAAGTTTTACTTTGATGTTTTCATTTTCTTTTTGTTGTATATGAACTGCAAGATCTTTATCTGTTTCAGTTCTTAATTCGATATTTTTTATAAATAAGTTAGAACAAACTTCAGATACTTTTTCTTTTGTTGCTCCTGGAGATGCAGTCAATGCAAGAATTAAATTATTCTTTGCTTCTTTATTGTATTCTTTTGCAACGACTGTATTTGCAAATTTTTCTTTAGATCTATGGCATTCATCTATTACTAAAAGTGATGTGTCCTTTAGAGAGATTCTTTTATTTTGTGTGTCAAATTGAATTGTCTGAGGTGTGGCTACAATTACTTTTGATTTTGAAAATATCTTTGATCTTTCTTTCGGTTTTATTGTTCCAGTTAATAGGTTTATTTCTTCTTTTGGGATGTCAGTATTAGATTTAATCTCTTCACAAATTTGAGAAGATAATGGTTTGGATGGAGAGACAATTATTATGTTACTTTTTGGAAATTTGTTTAACCTTTCTATCAAGAGCAATATTGCTAGTTTGGTTTTTCCTGTGCCTGTTGGCAAACAGACTAATGTATTTTGAGTTTTTGAACTATTAAATATGGTATTTTGGTATTCTCTGGCCTGAAATCCTATTATTTTGTACATTTTCGAATATTATTTAAATTAATTTTTTTTGTTAAAGTGATGTTATTACAAATTATGGGTATTGTAGATGTATTGGCTGCAATATTATTGACTCTTAATTACTTGGGCTTTGGGTTTTCTCTCTTATTTTATCTTTCAATCTTTATTGTTATTAAATCATTATTGTTTTTTGATGGTATTGTCGGAGTAATAGACCTAATTGGAGGTTTATTGATTTTATGGGTTACTCTTTTTTCCATTCAATTATATCCTTTGATTACAGGAGTTTTAGTTTTCTGGTATTTACAAAAAGGGTTTCTTAGTCTTGTTGGTTAGATTTATTCTGCTTTCTTTTTTCCAAAAGAAACTATATAATTTAATCCCATAAAGAACACTGCAGAAACTAACCCTAAAATTAGTGATTGTAGTGGAGTTAGAATTTTAGTTAGGTAATATGTGCCTATAATAAAAGTAATTACAAATACATATTTTATGGGCCCATAAATGTAAGTCATAAGACCGTTTAGTTTTGGGAATGGGAGCATTGTACAAAATGCAATTGAAAATGGAATTAGTGTTAAATTATTTAAATCTGGATTCTTGATTGAACTCAATAAAATTGCAAGCAATGTTAATGTTATTGGTCCTATTATTGCAATATTTGCAGTTTCTTTTTCTGTTGGCTCTGCATATTTTTTCCCAATTCTTTTTTTAGACAATGTTTCTAATTCTGGAGAGATTATTCCAGAGAAGAATAATTTTCCCTTTGAAAATAAAGCAATGAATAAAGGCAGTATAATTCCCCATTGAATGCTTGTTTTGTGAAGTATTGCTCCTTTTGGAAATCCAAATCTTTTAGAATTCCAGATGCTAAATGTGGTTTTAACCCCTTTTTTTAGAGCATAACTTTTAGTTGTTTTTACAAATACAAATAAGAAAAACAAAGATATGAAAACTTGTTGTAAATAATTTTTAATCCAGATAATCTTATTGAAAAATTCTCCTGTATTGTATGCTGCACCAAAAACAAATCCTAAAATTATTGATGCTAAGATTATTTCTTTTGTTTCTTTCCAACTGTTTTTCTTTTCCATTTTTGTTTTTTTAGTAGTTTGATTATTCCTTCAATATGTCCAGCACCTAAAACTGCAACAATCTTTTCATCTTTGTGTAGATTTGATATTTTATATAAGTTTCTTGCCATGTATACATCTCTATCTGTGATTAAACTTCTATAAATTGAAGGATAAGTCTTTTTCATTTTCCTTGTTAACTTCTCAATCATCTTTTTAGGAGGCACTTTAGAAATATCTATTTCAATTTTATTTTTTGATTTTCTAGAAAAAATAGCAATTAATATTTCTCTTAGAAAACTAAACTTTTCTTTCCATGTTATTCGTTTAGAAATATTTCTCAGAGTTATTGATATTTCTTGATCAATCAAGGCTATAGGTATTTTTTCTTTTTTTGCAATGGATATTGCCTTTTTCATTTCAGATCCAGGTGTAGCTCCAGTAACTTTTCCCATCTTATGTTCTATCCATGAACCTAAAACCCCAAATAAATATCCCTTTATGCCTATTTTTTTAATATCTGAAATTTTTAGTTTTCTCTTTCTTTTTGTTATTAAAGAATAAAGTCTTGATTTGTCTAATTCAATAGCTATTAATTTTGGATTGTTTTTTGAAATTGATTCTTGAACTTCCAGGATGCTATCTTTTGAGATGTGGGATGTACCTACAAAGTGGATATTTTTAAACTGACGCTTCATACTATCAAATAATACGGAAACTTTTATAAACTTTGAGTAGTTTTTTATGCTGTTTTAGGAGGAATACACATGCTTAAATTAAGAAAAATGACTTCTGTATATGACATGAAAGTTTTTACAGATAACGGAGATTATTTTGGTGACGTTGAAGAAGCAATTGTTACTATGACAAAAGTATTTGGTTGGAGAATTAGAGCAACTAGAAACTCATCATTATCACAAGCACTAGGTGGTGCTAAAGGTGTAATTGTTCCTCACAGACTTGTAAAAGCTGTCGGTGACATTATGGTAATAAGTAAAACTGCAATTCCAGAATATGGGGATGCGGCAGAAGAAACAGCTCCTGCAGAAATGGCTGAGGGAGAAATTTAGTTTCTTTAAAATAAAGAAAGGGGTGTGATTAATTATGGCTTCGCCATTAGTAAATGCAGTAGAATTTATGAAATCGTTTGGAGTTTTTGATGTAGTTTTACCTTTCTTATTGGTATTTACAGTTATTTTTGGTGTATTGGAAAAAACAAAAATCTTTGGTGAAGAGAATGGCAAGACTCGAAAGAATATTAATTCTATGGTGGCATTTTCTGTAGCTTTCTTTGTGATTGCAGCAACTCAAGTTGTAAGTGTTATGCAAGCTGCATTGCCTATGATTATGTTGTTATTAGTTTTGGTAATTGCGTTTATGATTGTTTATGGTTCAACATTGAGTGAAGGTAAAATGAATCTTTGGGACAATATGGATAAGGCAAAAAAAGCATTTACCTTTGGTTTATTTGTTGCAATAATTGCTATTGTTCTTGGAGCAATGGATATGCTCGGAGGAATAATTAATTGGATATTTGCCTCTGTAAGTGGTCCTGCAGTGTCTACAGTTATTTTATTATTAGTTGTAGGGATTTTTATGTGGATTGTAGTTGGAAAAGATAATTCTAGTGATTAATTTTAATATAAAAAACATTAAAAAGGAGTTAGTGTTATAATAATTAATCAATGAGGTGAAATTTAATGGATTTTTATCAATTAACAGCAATGCTTGATCAGGTTGGAGGATTTGACATATTACTTCCTTTTATTTTAGTATTTACTATGGTGTTTGCAGTACTGCAAAAGATTAATTTATTTGGTTCTGGTAAGAAGAATATTAATGCTGTTATTTCACTTGTTATTGCATTATTCTTTTTGAATAATACTTATTTAGTTTATACTTTGCAGAGATTTTTACCTAATGTTTCAATAATACTTGTGGTGTTTTTAATGTTTTTATTGATTTTGGGAATTTTCGCTGGAGAAACCAAATTTACAGATAAGGCATTAGGATTGACGTTCTTCATTTCTATTGGAGCAGTTTTATTTGCGTTATTTTCAGATGTCTTTAATCCAATTGGTTATGGAGATTATGGCGGAGGTCTTGGAGGTCTTTATTATTCAATTGATCCCGGAACAAGATTTATGGCGTGGATGTTGCTAATTGGTGTGATGTTTGTTATGTTTGTAATGAAAGATGACGATTCTGGTAAGGGAAAAGATTTTGGAGATGTTCTTGAATCTTTTGGAAAGAGTATAAAAAAAGGAAAATAATAGATGGCAACAATATTTGAAGCAAGCGGAGTTGGAGGGGCACTTTCATTAGTGTTTGTTTTTATCTTAGTTTTTGCTGTAATGTATGCTTTATTGAAAAAGATTGGATTTTTAGGTAAATCTGATGGACTTAATGCAATTGTTGCGTTTATTTTTGCAATGTTAACATCAATGTCTCCTGGAAGTGAAATTGTTGTTGGAAGTTTTTTACCTTGGTTCTTTATGTTTATGTTTTTAGTTTTAATGATATTCATGTTTTTTATGTTTATTGGAGTTAATAATTCAACGATGGAAGATGTTGCAAAAAATAGTACTGTGGTTACAATATCTCTTGTTGCAATAATTGTTTTATTCTTAGTTGCATTGACTAAGGCTTATGGGCCTTTCTTGATGGTGACTCAAGGTACTGGATTCTGGGCAACAACTAAGAGATTAATATTTAGTAGAAATGTATTGGGATTAATATTCATGCTAGTGGTTGCATCAAGGGCTATTAGTTTCCTAAGTGAAAATAAATAATTTTAGAAAAAATTAATTTTTATTCTTTTAAGTCTCTGATTAATTTTTCAAGAGCTTTAACATTAGTAGTTAATGGGCTGATGATGTTTGAAAGTAATTTGCCTAATGCTTTAATTTCAATTCCTACATCTGAGATTGAGTGATCATATTCTTTAACTCTTCCAACAACAGAGTTTTGTAAGTTTTCAAACCTATTTTGCATTCTCATAATTTCTTGCTTAATTGCATTGATATCATTGTTAGTTTTTTCTTTCCAAGCATTAATGTCTCCCAATTCTTCTACCATTTTATGCCATTTCTCTTCAATAATAGACTCTGCTATTTCTTCCATATCTTCGCCTGTAGGTTGAATAGATGGTGGATTAAATTGAGCAACTGGCTCCTGGATTTGGGGGATGCTGAATTCTTCTGGCATACCTGAAGGTGCAGGAGGAGTAGGTTCTTGCAGAGGCATAGTTTCTTGTGCCATTGGTGCAGTTTGTTCTTCTGAATAAATTACAGAAGGTTGCATTGCTTCTTCTTTTGGTTCAGAGCTTTCAATTACGCTCTTAGCTTGAGCCTGATTAAGCGCTTCAGAAATTTGTTGAAATGTATATCCTTGGGTCTGAAGAGATTGTATAATCTCTGTATTTGGCTTACCTACTTTTTGTAATTCTAATACTTTTTCAATCGGACTGTTTTCTGGCAACTTTTACACCTCGTTTAGTTTTAGGTTTGTTTAAATCTAATTTAAAGCTTTCTAATCTTTCTTCTAGCTGTTCATCTGTTACAAGTTTTAATATATTTATCATATCTATGTATTTTTCTAACATTTTGATTTGATCTTTTTTGGCAAAAATACTTAATTCTTTTACAACATCTTTTACCACTTCTTGTGTACTTGCAATATTCATTCTTGTGGTTTTAGAATCTTTGGAAATATTTCTCATTTCTTCCATTAGTTTTTTGTATTCTTGAATCATATTTTGATTAATAACTAATAGTCTTTCAGTTAATATGTTGTATTTATTTTCTAAAGAACGTACTCTCGAATTTAAGTCTGCTACAATGTGTGATTGATCTGTTGGATTATAGTCTGGCATTGCCATGGTTTGTACCTCTTCTAAGTTATTCTTATGTCATATTCTATTTAAATACTTTCTTTGAACTTGAGATTGGTAAATTATATAAGCAATTTGAGCAAAATATTAGTATGGTTTTAGAAAAAGCTGGTGGTTATGAGGTAGTTAGGGAAGGTAATGAAGAAATACTGAAAGTCAATGCTGCTTCTTGGTCTTATACCCCTTCTTTAGAAGATAATTCTAATGTTATGTCTAATGTTGTTGATATGTTAGTAAGTTCTCCAGGTGTTAAAAGAATTATTTTTCATCAACAAAAAAAGTTTGTTTATTCTTATGACCAAACATTATTATTAGTTGAAATTGCTGGAGTGTACAATCATTTAATTAAAGGTAAAAGGGTTTTGAGTATTGCTAGTTGGGGATTTGATGAAATAAGTTCTAGATTTTTTGGAGATAAGTTAGGCGAAATACAATATCTTGTATTGAATTTGTTGAAAAGTGATCCATTGGGAGCATATGTTGAAGCGCGAAGAATTTTACGTGAAGAAAGAATTCTTTTTGAAAGAGATAATGATGATAGAGTTGCAAGAACAAGAGCTAGTTATATTAAATTACTTACTGAGATTTTAGATTTATTAGAAAATACTCGCTTAATTAAATTAATGGGAGATAAATTAGATGGGTACCATATTGGAGATAGAGGCACTTATCGTGAAGTTTTCAGAGCAATAATCACACCTGATTTTATGTATACTCGTTTGAAGTCAAATCCTCCTCTTGAAGGTGAGGAATTAGATTTCTACATGGTTGGTAATAATGAAGTTACATTATTCAGAATGCCTAATGATATTAAAACATATTATCATGTGGTTCCTGTCGAATTTAAATTAAAAGAAGATGAATACGAATTATTAGATATTGCTAAAAATGTATTGGCAGGACATAAACCTAGAAATGAAGAATTTTTAGATCCTGAAAGAATGAGAATTACATTCTTTAATATTGGAAGAGATTTATTGGGAGAACTTGCAAAAAATAAAGGTTATGATATTCCTTATGAGAGACTTGGAGAACTTGCAGGAATTTTAGTTAGATATACTGTTGGTTTTGGATTAATTGAAGTTTTACTTGCAGACCCTAAGGTTCAAGATATTACTGTAAATAGTCCTGTTGGAAAAACTCCTATGTTTTTAGTTCATCAAGAATATGGTGATTGTTACACTAATGTTTCTCCTAGTTTTGATGATGCTGAAAGTTGGGCAACTAAATTTAGATTGTTAAGTGGTAGGCCTTTAGATGAAGCAAATTCTGTTTTAGATACAGAGTTAGAAGTTCCAGGTGGAAGAGCGAGAGTTGCTATTATGTCTAAACCTCTTAGTCCACAAGGATTGGCTTTTGCATTTAGAAGACACAGAGATAGACCTTGGACATTACCCTTATTTGTTCATAATGGGATGATGAATTCTATGGGTGCGGGATTGATTAGTTTTATGATTGATGGTGCGAGAACAATGTTGGTTGCAGGAACAAGAAGCAGTGGTAAGACAAGTTTACTTGGAAGTTTTTTGGTTGAAATTATGCGTAAGTATAGGATTATTACAGTTGAAGATACATTAGAACTCCCTGTAAAATATATGAGAGGATTAGGATATAATATTCAAAATATGAAAGTAAGGTCTGCATTAAGTAAGGGTGGTGCAGAAATGGGTGCAGATGATGGAATCCGTACAAGTTTAAGATTGGGAGATAGTAGTTTAATTGTTGGAGAAGTTAGAAGTGTTGAGGCACGTGCATTATACGAAGCGATGAGAACTGGTGCGTTGGCAAATGTAGTTGCAGGAACAATCCACGGTGCTAGTCCTTATGGTGTGTATGACAGAGTTGTAAATGATTTAGATGTTCCTAAAACAAGTTTTAAAGCAACAGATGCAATTATTGTTTCTAATCCTGTTAAAAGTGCAGATGGATTGAATAGTTGGAAGAGAGTTTTATCGATAACAGAAGTTAGAAAACATTGGACAGATGATCCTTTGGCAGAAAGAGGGTTTATGGATTTGATGAAGTATGATTCTAAAAAAGATGAATTGGTTCCTACTCCTGATTTAATAAATGGTGAAAGTGAAATTATTAAATCAATTGCAGGAAATGTTAAAGAGTGGGCAGGAAATTGGGATGCAGTTTGGGAAAATATTATGTTGCGTGGAAAGATTAAACAAGCATTAGTCGATTATGCAGTTAAAACGAATAATTTAGAAATTTTAGAATCTAATTTTACTGTAGCTTCAAATGATATGTTTCATAGATTAATTGAACAGGTTAGAACTGAAGTTGGTGGAATTGATAGTAAAAGAGTTTATCAAGAATGGGACGATTGGGTAAGAGGATATATACGTACGTATAAACGATAAGATGGCTAAGAAAGTTGATGATATTGTAGATAAGTATGAGAAAAAGTTAGAAGACCAATATGGTGAAGATTATATTGCTAATTTTGAACCTGAGATTATGAATAAAGAGTATGAATTATTTCGTTCTGAAATACTTGAAAGTAGAGTTACTAACTATGAAAGATGGTGCGAAATTGCTGAAGGTATCTTGAAAGTAAGTCCTACGCCTAAGGATGTTCCTAAATTAGAAGAGAGTATTGAAACTGCTCATTTGAATGTTACTCCTTCTTCTGCTGCAAGTCTAGGGGCATTAGTTGGTTTAGGGTTGATATTTTTTGGTATTTTGGTTTTAGGTTTGAGTTACGCGTTGGGCGCATTTAGTTTTTTCTTTCCATTATTGTTAATTCTTGGTGGGGCAGTTGTAATAAAACCAATTAGCAATATGCCTATATTTTTAGCTAATCGTTGGAGATTGGAAGCAAGTAATCAAATGGTTCTTTGTATTTTGTACATTGTAATGTATATGAGACATACAAGTAATTTAGAACATGCAGTTAAATTTGCTGCACAACATGTTGGCCCACCATTAAGTTTAGATTTGAAAAAAGTATTTTGGGATATTCAAACTCAAAGATTTTTTAGTATTAAAGAAAGTTTAGACCATTATCTGAAAGGATGGAGGGAGTATAATTTAGAATTTGTTGAAGCATTTCATTTGATTGAAGGTAGTTTGTATGAATCAGATAATAATCGAAGAGTAATGTTATTAGAAAAATCTTTGGAAGTAATGCTTGAAGGAACTTATAATAAAATGTTGCACTACGCGCATAATCTGAAGGGTCCAATTACACTATTGTATATGCTTGGTGTAATCTTACCAGTATTGGGGTTGATTATGTTTCCATTAATTGGAAGTTTTATGGGTGGTGCTGTGCAATGGTATCATTTAGCTTTAATGTATAATTTAATATTGCCTGTTGTGTTAATTGCAATGGGAAATAATATGCTTGCTAAAAGGCCTACGGGTTATGGTGAGAGCGAAATCTTGAAATCCAATCCTGAGTTTAAAGTTTATGAACAGTGGACTATTAATGATAGGTTAGTTCCTTTTAGTCCAAAAGCTGTTTCAATATTTGTTGCTGTTTCTATTTGTTTAGTAGGTATCATGCCTTTACTTGTTCCCATTATTAGTCCAGGTTTAGATTTTGAGTTTTTTGGTATGGGTTCTTTTTTTGACTGGAAGAGTTTTGGGGGACCTTATGGTGTGGGCGCATTGTTGATGAGTTTGCTAATTCCTATTGGTTTAGCAATCGGTGTTTCAATGTATTATAATATTAAGACTAGAAGGCTGATTAAAATTAAGAAAAAAGTTGATGACCTTGAAGAAGAATTTAGCGGAGCAGTATTCCAATTGGGTAACCGTATTGGTGATGGAATTCCTTCTGAGATGGCCTTTGGAGAAGTTGCAGAAACAATGACTGGAACACCTACTGGGAATTTCTTTAGTACTGTGGATAGAAATATTAGGAAATTAGGATTTGGAATGGACAAAGCAATCTTTGATTCAAAAGTTGGAGCTATTTTGTTGTATCCTAGTAATTTAATTCAAAGCACTATGAAGGTTTTAGTAGAGAGTGCAAGAAAAGGTCCTCAAGTAGTTAGTGCAAGTTTGGTGACTATCAGTAAATATGTAGATAGAATTAAACAAGTAAATGAAAGATTGAAAGATCTGCTTGCGGATATTTTGAGTAGTATGACTAGTCAAATTAATTTTTTAACACCTTTAATTGCAGGAATTGTTGTAGGTATTGGAAGTATGGTTACTACGATTATTAATAAGCTATATGTTTCTTTTGAACAATTTGGGAGTGGAGGTGCAGACGCTCCAACGAATTTAGCCGCAATTACCAGTATGTTAAATGTTAAGGATGCAATTCCTAGTTATTTTTTTCAAATTGTTGTAGGAATTTATGTTTTACAAATAACTATTATCTTAACTATATTGAGTACAAGTATTGAGAGGGGCATGGATACGACAACTACTAGAAGTAGGATTGCTGCTAATATCAAAAGAAGTATGACTTTGTATACTATTGTGTGTTTTATTGGGATTATATTGTTTAATTTACTTGCAATGAGCGTTACTTTCAATCCAACATAAATTGAGTAATTATTATAAATGATTAAATTAGGAGTTTAAGTATGTTAAAAGGGGAAGAAAAATTGAATAACGTATTATATAGAAAGCTATTTGGATTATTGGCATTTTCTTTTGTTTTTAGTTTTATTTTGATGAATACTGTTGATGCTTTGGTTTATTTGGGCCAAAGTTATTCTGGTTGGGGAATGTTTGGGTATGGTTTCGATGATATTGTTTCTTTGTATTATATGTATCCTGGTTGGATTGATTTCTTTATCTTTTTTGGAATATTCTTATCATTAGGGAAAGCAGTATTTGGTCAGAAATTTGAAGGTGGTGCAGGAAAAGGATTGGCACTTAGTATTGGTGTTGCATTATCTTTAGGTTTAGTTTTATTTGAAAGTAATACTGGAATTTATTTACTTGCAGAAAGCGCAATGATTGTATTTTTCTTAGCATCTGTTGGTGTGTTTTATGGGTTATTTGTGTTGTTACATAAAAAAATGGATTTGAATAAAGCAATTTCTTTTTTTGTTTCTTTAATTGCCACCTATTTCATGTGGTTGTTAATCACTTCTTATACTGGTCTCGGAACTCTTGACTTTATTGATTTTGGATTTAATAATTTGAATATGGGTGGGCCACTTTCATTAATGCTTTGGCTAATATTTGCATATGCTATTGTTAAATTACTTATCCTGCTTTTTGGAAGTGCTGGTGACTCTAAAGGTAAGGGCTTTAGTTGGCCTAATTGGTTAAAACCTTGGAAATGGAGAAAAGGCAAAAAGAAAAAAGGAAAGGATCCAAAAGTCCCTGAAATTATTACTAATCAAACAACTAGTGACGTTCCAGTTGTTACTACTGAAATAAATTTTGAGGATCTTAAAGAAGATCCTGAAAAAAAGATGGATGAAGGAAGGTTGAAACGTATTGAAGCATTATTGAAGTATATAATTGATAATATTGGAAAAGATGATGCAAAAATAAAACAATTACTTGCGAGACTTCAAGCATTAATAGCAACAATACAATCTAGTGGCGAGTTAACAAATGAAGCCGCAAACTTAACAAATGAATTGAATAAAATTGTTAAAGCGTTGAGAGATATTCAAAAAACATTAAATGGGAATCGGACACCTTTTGATGGATTGGAATCTATGAAATCTTATTTTGAAGGACTTCTTAGAGGATTAAATCAGATTATTGGTAAGCTTAATGGAGTGAAAGAATTAAAGATTCATATTTCAGGAGTTAATTCTTCAGAAGGTCAAATTTTAGAGTTACTAGAAAAATTAAAAAAAGCAATTAAGGCATTAAAATCTGGAAGTAAACCTTATTATGGAGATATTGGACAGTGGACAATAAATCAATATTGGAAGATAATAATAAATCTTAAAGAAAAACCACAACCTATTCCTGTTCCACAACCAATTGTTGAACGTAAAAGGGGAATTAATGATTTGAAACAAAAATATGTTGCTTATTCTTATGAGTTGTTTAGAAAAAGGAAAAAAGCAGGGACTCCTGAAGAAGCAGATAAGATTAGAAATAGAATTATGAGGATGCTTTCTGTTTTTGATAAAATAATTAAAATGGCCGAAAAACAAGGAGTTTCAAAAGAAGTCTTTTTGTCCAATAAATATGGGAATACAAATAGTCAGGCACCTGAGGCATATTATGCAAAAATTATTGAACAAATGAAGAGAGATTGTCAACCACTTTATAGGGAATTAGTTATGCAAGTGCATCCAGATAAGTCACCAAATAATAAGTTCAAAGAAGTTTATACTCAAATGTTTAAGGCAGTAGTTAAAGCAAACAGTGAAGGCAATCTTGGAGATTTAATGAGGCTAAAAAATAAAATTGCTAAGTTTATGAGTGAGTATGGAGGTAGACGTGCTCTTGGACCTTGAAAATAATTTTGTTGGAAAGGTTTAAATAAATTAGAGTATGATTTGAGGTTATGGCAGAATTTATGTTGCTTCCAGCACTTTATATGGGGTTAGTAGTTGGGTTATATGAAGCTATTTTGTTACATAGAGATGTTAGTGTTCCGACTCACAGATTTGGACATATGATTCATGCTATGATATTTGCGATGGTTGCAGTTTTTGCAAGTATGAATGTGGATTTTGTTTTAAGTGTAATTCCTGCATTGGGAAATATTCCATTAATAAATAATCCCTTAATTTTTAGAATCGCAATAGCATTAGTCGCCATGATTAAAATGCACGCAGTTAGTGCTGCTGCTCCCGGAATGGCTGGAGGAACTGTAGGTATGAGAGAAAAGTGGAGTCATAGTTTTATTATTGCTGCTACAATAGTTGCTGCACCTTATGTTTGGCCTTTTATTGAACCGGCTGTAGGGTTTTTACCTGGAATTTAGAATGTTGGGGATGAATTATTTTGGAGTTGAGGGTATGGTTCTGCCCATTTTATTTTATTTTCTTATTTTTTGGGAAGGTGTATGGAAAGGAATTGCTATGTGGAAAGCTGGAAGAAATAATCAATTAGCTTGGTTTATTTCTATTTTTATATTAAATACTGCAGGTATTTTGCCTATTGTTTATTTGTTATTTTTTAGAAAAAATAAAGTTAAGAAATCTAGAAAAAAATAATTATTTTTTCTTATCATGAGGGTGATGTTTTCCTGTTGGCTTTTCGTAATAAGGAATTATTTTTAGAAGTCTTGGAATTCTAGTTAGGGGTCTTAAGAATCTAACTGCAAATCTGGACCTTGAGAACTTGCTTACCTTTTCTGCTTCTCTTACTAATTTTGTTGTTTCTTTTTCAATTGCAGTTATTTCCTTTGCTTCTAATCCTAAGTGTGCTAGTGATTGAGTTTCTTTAACAGTATCTGATATTTTTAGGATTAAGTATATTTCTTCAATTGCTCTTATGAATAAGTAAAAGGGAAATACTACAATGATGTCTAACCAATAATTTTTTATGAATGGTTTTATTTTTCTTACTCTGATAAATTTGAATAATAAATCAATTACAAAAGTTCCAATGATAATATGGTCTAGAATCTCAATTTGGTGTTCATAATGATGTGCAAACTCTTTGAAGAAGAAAGTTACTATGATAACTCCAAGTAGAAGAAATACCATGTAAGGTATTAATTTATCTATGAACTTCTCTAATTTATGAAACCTCTTTTGCATATTAGATTGTTTTTATTGTTCTTATATAAAATTAGTGGAAGGGAAGGTTTAAATATTTTGGAGAGGGAATATTGTTTATGAAAGGGGAAATTGATCTTAAGCAGTTAATGACTATCATATTGATTATGTTGTTTGCTTATATTATGTATACAATTATTCAAAAAAATTTAGGTGGTATCCTTGGTTAGATTTTATAGAAAAGGAGATTTGCAACATTCTGCTATGATTTTATTAATTATGGCGGGAATTGGTTTGATTATTTATTCTTTATTTTTCGCTAATTTGAAAGGAGTAGTGGAATCTACAACTGAAGATGAAGTTTGCAGAACTAGTGCAGCGATAAAAGCTAAAACTAAGTGGCCTGCTGGAGCAGGTTCACCTGTTGATTTGAAATGTACAATTAATGATTTTGAATCTGATGCTAAAAGTAAAGAGGAAGTTAAATTAGAAATTGCTAAAGAAATGTATCGTTGTTGGTATAAATATGGTGAAGGTAAACTGGATTTCTACAGTAGTCTGGATTTTGGGAAAAGTGAAACTCATTGTTTAATATGTTCTAGAATTGGATTTAGTGATGTTGTTGAAGGTGTTAGTTTTGGTGAATTTGGTGCTTATTTGAATAGCCCATTACCTGGAAGAGAAGAAACCTTTGCTGAATATTTTACACAAACTCCTAATGCTAAAATTCAATTAGGAAGTCAAAGTGGAGAAGGAAATGCTCCTCCTGAAGAAATGATGGATTTATCTAGAGGACTTTATGTTGTGTTTAGAGTGAATAAACATAATGAAGATAATCAGGCGATTGCTTCTATGTTTACAGATGATGAAATGGGCAGTGTTCCTTATGCAGGAGATATTGCTGGTGCTGGAGCTTATCAAGGAGGAATAGCATATATTAAAGGTGCAGAAGTTGTGAGTGGATTTACTGATGATGCAGGAAAAATATTAATTACTCACGTAGATTCAACTGGAAAATATTTTGTTAGGGATGTTGCTGGAAGAACGGTTACTGGTTTTGGACCAAAAACTTTTGGAACTGTTTCGGAATTAAATGCTATTGCCCAAGCTCAAAACTTAAAAGTTGTTTCAAAAACTGGTCTGAGGAGTTTGATTAAAAGAACTGCTATGGCCACTCAAAGAGCAGGACTTGCAATTGCAAGTACAAAGGTAGGAAAAAAGGTAGCCGGAAATATTGCAGTTAAGACAGGAGGAAAAGTTGCTAGTAGGTTTATTCCCGTTGCAGGTTGGGCATTGTTAGTATATGATGCTGCTAGTGCACTTGCATGGGCTGGCGAATTGCATCCTTCTGTTGTGTTGTATGGAGTAAGTGATATAAATGGAGTATGTGATAGTTTAAGTTAGGTGTAAAATATGGAAGTTGAAGAATTAGGAAAAATATTGTTTTTTGTTGGATTGTTGATACTTTTGATTTATTTATTAAGCGGTGCAGGAGATAAAATGTTTGATTTATTTGATAAATTCAAAAATTTGTTGTTTTTTAGATGAAATTTGGAAAAAAAGGTGTAGGTTTGGCTGTTGAAAAATTAATTAAAATGGTTATAGTTATAGCTATGTTGTTGGTATTATTTTATTTTTTGAAGAATCTTTCTAATGCAGGTGATACTTTTTTAGGAATGTTTAATTAACGGAACGTTTAAAAGAATAAAGGGTGTTGATTTATTATGGTGATTAGTAAAAAAGGGGTGAGCCTTCCTATTAATTTAATTATACTTGTAGTTATCGGATTGTTTGTTTTTGGAGCTGTTTATTTTGGATTTATCAAACCTTCTCAAGAAGGAAGTGATATATTTGGAAAACAAATTGATGTGTTTAAAGATAGGAAATTTGCTTTAATGGATTTGGATACACTGACTCATAAAGAGAAACAAGATGCATGTGATTCTAACCCTCAAGCTATTGTTGATAATACAATAAGTAAGATTGATAGTTATATTCCTGATAATTGTGTTTTGGCTAAAAGTGTTGCTGAAAGATTGAAAACTGGTAAAGTTGATGGGTGCAATAATAATTTTGAGATAGTTGCTGCTAGTTTGAGTGAAATTGAGGTTTTGATTAAAAAGGCCGATCTTTGTATTGAAACAATTGACAAGATAAAGGCTGCACAAATAGTAGAGGAAAAAGAAGTTTCTGATAGTATTTCTGATGATGAAGTTTATGGAGAGCTTTATGATGGAATTTTGAAAAGTTATGAAGATATTGTTAAAGTTTATACTATTGGGTTTGAGAATATTTGTAGTAATGAAATGAATTCGCTGATTAAGCAATCTAAGCAAAATGTGAAGGAACTATTAAATTTGGACGGCAATCTTTCAGAAAAACAATTTGATAACATAAATAATATTCTGGCACAATCAAGATATTTTGAGTATTATTGTGAAACTTTAAAGAATAACTGTGATGCAAATACAAAGGTATTTGCTGTTAAAAATGACAAGCAACCTTCTTATAAATATTCTTTTGAGAATCATGGAAATTCTGAGTTACCTTCTGATTTATTAGGAGAAAAAATAAAAACGGCATATCATGTTACTAAAGCAAATTGTTTGAAAGATGATTCAAAATATGAATTAGCATGGGATGAATTTATTTCTGCAGCTAAAATAGATAGTTTTTCTAATCTTGTTACAGAGAATAAATGGAAATATATTTCTCTTTTATTTGAAAAGATTTTCAAATATGTTTCTGTAGATGAAATGGAAGAGATTTATGATGATGGCGAGGGAATGAATAAAATTGTTGAGAGTAATTTAGTTGGTTGTCCAGAAGATGGAATTGAAGCATCTGAAGATATGAAAGAATGTCACAATTTTAATGAAAAAGTGCTGCTTAAGTTTATTGGTCCTAATGGAACTAATGAAGTTGATAGTTTGAGCGATGCGTTACAAAAAGAAACAATTCCTTCAAGGTATAAATCTAAATTTTTATGTTATTTTGATTCTAATATGGGAGATGAATGTGATTCCTGTGTTGGTATAAATTCTTGTGAAGATTATCCTACTCGCGGTTCTGAGTGGATGGAAGTTTGTGCGGCAGATCCATGTAATGTAGGACAAAACGGTTGTTATGCCGTTGATGGTTTGGTGTTGAATTATTGTGTTGCACGTTAGAAACATTTAAATAGTAAATAAATAAAAATTATACAGAAAGAAGTGATATAATGAAAAGATTATTTAGAGATAAGAAAGGTGTTGAATTAACTTTAAACACAGTTATTATTGCAATTCTTGTTGTACTCGTTCTTGTTGTACTTATTGGATTTCTTTTAGGTGGAACTGGAAAAGCTAAATCTCAAATTAATGAATTGTTTGATACTAGTACAAGTGCATCTACGCTGAGTGTTGCTATTGAGCAATGTAAAATCTATTGTGATCAAATTGAAGAAACTGGAATGGATGAAACTGAAATTGCTAAGAATAAAGCTAATTTACCTTTTTGTAATAAAGGATTCAAGATTGATGTTAATGGTGATGGTGAAATCTTAGATGATGAGAACTCAGTTAAGTGTAGTGATGCTCCATTATTTGTAAGCTGTCCTGCTGTAACTTGTTAAGTTTTACTCAATAAATTTATAAGTGTTTAAACGTTCTTGTGAATATGTTATTTAGTAAGAGAGGACAACTATCTGGAATGGATGAAACTATTCCTGGAATATTAATTGGAGTAGTTATCACAGTTATTCTAATTGGTTTAGGTGTTAGTTTTTGGGGATTATTTATCGGTGGAAGCGGAATAGATTCTCTTTCTCAAGAAACATTTGAATTAGTAACTAATGATATTCTAGATATGTATAAATTAAATGAATCTCCTAGAAATGTCCCAGTTCAATTCGATGATGCATATACATTAGTTGGGTTTGGTAGTGGAACTGAAATTGCAGGAGCATGTAAGGGAAATACAGTAATCCGATCTACTAAATGTGATGGGCCATGTATTTGTCTTTGTGAGAATGAATACGGAGATAATATGTGTAATTCTAAAAAAGTAATTTGTAGAGATTTTACCGGTATTGGTTTGGATTTTGAAGGCGATTGTAATTTAGTAGAAGGCGAAGGCGAATTACAAATTATTAAAATTAATCAAGAGAATAATCAATTCACTATTTCTTAGGTTATCAAAAACCATTTAAGGTTAGAATTTATCTTGTTAATATGAATAAAAAAGGGGTTTCGTTGTTGTATATCTATACATTTTATCTTGTTTTAGTAATTGTTATTTTTGTAGCATTGTATGGGAAAGTTGTTGGAAGTAAAGATGATACAGGTTATAGTTTAGAGTTTTATGCAAAAGATATTGCCTACGGTGTTGAAGGGATGTTATGGTCCGAGGGAGATGTAACATATGTTTATCCTCTGAAAGAAAAATATGATGTTTGGATAAATAATGATGCCGGTTATGTGCATGTAAAAAAGGGATGGTCTGAAGACAAATATTCTTTTAGGGTAAGAGAGGGATATTCTATTAATGCAGAACCAAATTTAGAAAATTTTGATATGGCTAATCCTTATTCAATTAGTAAACAGGCGAGGGAGATAGCATGAGTTTTGTAAGGACTATGCTAATGATTAAAGCAATTGTTGCAATAATTATTGTGACGGTTTCTTCTTTTGCATTTGTATTTATCTTGAGTGGACATTTGGGAAGGGAAGTTCATAGTGAAAATGTTGAGCATTTTTTAGCTAAGGAACATTTGGTTAATGTTTTTACTGAAAATGGAGAGATTAATAGGGAAGAGTTGGATGAATTTCTTGAGATGGAACATCCTAAATTTGCACTAAAACTAGAATTAGGGGGAGAAATTTATGTATCAAATCCTTCTCTATATGAGTATGGAAATTTTTGTAAAATAAAAGATTCTCCTGTGAGTTGTAGTAAAGAGTTTAGAGATTTTTATTTAGTTGATGGAAATTTAGAAAGAGCAAAAATAAATGTGGTGATGAAGAATGCATAAAAGGGGATTTGCAGGAATATCTGAAGCAGTTTCAATGTTCGTATTAGTAATTTTATTTGTGAGTTTTTGGTTGATGTTTGATATTGGAGATGCTTTTAGCGAAGAGGCTGAAGAGATAACTGCACATAAACTTGCAGAAACTAAAGAATATGGTTTTTTGTTTTTGAAAGCGAAGGTAATCGATGAACTTGAAATGAGTTTTGGAGATTTAATTGTAAAAAGTGTTGAAAGTAATAATTATTCTTCTCTTGAAAATTTATTAATTAATGAATTTAATGAGCCTAGTTTTTATTGGACTTTAGTTATAAGAAATTTAGATGATGAAATTATAAAAAAGTTAACGAGGGATGGATGGATAACAAAGAGCGGACAAGAAGAAACTGAACAAGTAATCTTAATTCCAGGATATAAGGAAAAAAATCTAAGAATTATTGTAAAAATAACAAAAGGAGAAAGATTTAATCAGGCAATTGCTGATTATGATGATCCTTCTAATATTCCTAGAGGTTCTATTGGTCAAATATATTAACGTCTTCTCTTAGGAATTGCTAAACTGAAAATATTATTGAATTCTTCAATGTATTCTGGGTTGTAGGTTTCTAAGATTTCTCTTACTTCATAAGTATAACAATCTACACAAACATTAAGTTCTTTTGCACAACTCAAACATTTCTCTGTATTCCTATTGTATGTGCGTAGAAAGAAGTTATTTCCTTCTAATAGTTCAACTAACCTTGGATCTTTTGCACCCAACCATGACTTTATTTCTTCCCCCATACAGCTAAAACATAATGGAAGTTGTATCTTTTTGTCACATAACATGCAACCTTCTTTATCCATTTTATTTCCTCCTATTGTTTATTCTTACTGATAATCAATAGAGATAAGCAACTATATAAGTATGTATGTTTATCAATACTCATAAGCAATAATGATAAACTTTATAAACTAGAGTTCTCTAAATATTGCTGGGTGAGTTAGACTGTTAAATCAAGAGATTAAAGATAAAGTTTTGGAGTTTGTTAAGGCAAGACCTCATGGTTGTTCTTCTCAAGAAGTTTCTAAAGATTTAGGAATCAATAGATTAACATTAACAAAATATCTTTCTACATTATATTCTGAAGGAATTTTAGGTTATAAAAAAGTTGGAATGGCTAAACTTTGGTATTTTGAAAAAAATCCATTATTGAGAAGTATGTTGCACGATAGTGATCAAAGCAAAACTTTGAAATTATTGTTTAATTCTATGGGTGTAGGTGTGATGATATTAGATCAAAAAGGAAAAATAGTTTGGTTAAATAAAAAAATAAAGAATGTTGTTGGAGAAGTTTCTGGCAAAATTGTAGACGATTGTTTAACTGAAATTGCTGAGTTAAATAAAACTGCAAATGATTCTAAAAAATCTCAGTCTGAAAGTATTTCTATCAAATCCAATAAATATTTAATAAATGCTTCTCCTATTCTAGATAAAGAGGGAACTGTTGTTGGAATTATAGATGTTTTTTCAGAACAGTAAAGTAAAATATGAACTATTTGAAAGATAAAAGAGGACTTCTTATTGAAGGTACTACTATTGTTATTGCATTCTTACTCAGTACGGCAATGGTATATTTATTCTGGGAAAAAGAAGAGACTGAAGAGTTAGTTATTGGACAGATGTTGATAGACGTATATTCTGCAGAAGCAGAAGCAGAAAAATTTGGATACTACTTTGAAAAGAATAGTGAATATGCATTGTTAAAAGGATTGAAACAAAACGTTGCTGCTGGATTGTTAGAAGGTACAGAATGTGAAAGTTTGTATGCTTTAGATAAAGAGGAATGTGAACTTGAAAATCTAATTGAAGTTTTTGGAAATAATGTTGGCGATCAAAGTAAAAGAAATTTTGAAGAAGATTATTCTTATGAAGGTTATGTATTAAATTTTGAAGAGATGGCTTTTGAAACTAGGAATTCAGAAGGGAAATTAATCATGAATATTAATAGTGATGAAGTTTTAGAATTTGGGAATGATGCAGAAAGAGAAATGAGTTATACCATAAAAGTTGATTATGATGTTAAACTGGATTTTGATTTTAGAGTATATGAAAATATGATTTATCCATTAAAGAATAATCTGTTATGTTTAGAAAGCCCTGAAGATATTGGTTATGAATATTCTTCAGTAAGTAATTGTCTAAATGCTTATCCTGAATTTTTAAATTTGGAGAAAGAAAATGGAATTCTTAGCTTTGATTACATTGTTAATGGTGTTCTTTTTGAAAAAGAATTAACTGGGCCATTTAAACTAGATTTAGAAGGATTTAGAAAATATTCTATGCAGGATATCTCAGATATTGCGTGAACTATTCTCTGTTACAATAATCTATAAAAAGAGATTTTTTTGATTAGTTAGTAATATGATGGGATTAGAGTTAAATGAGATTATTACTAAGATAAGAGAGAAAACTCAGCTTTCTGAAGAAGAGGTTAGGCTTCAAATTACTAAGAAAAGAGATAAATTAAGTGGTTTAGTTAGTGAAGAAGGTGCAGCACATATTCTTGCAAATGAACTTGGAGTAGACGTAATGGAGTCTATTAGAAAACAAGGATTAAAAATTAATAAATTAAAACCTGGTATGAGGGTTGGTGTTCTTGCTAAAGTTGTAAAGTTATATGAAGTTAGAAGTTTCAAAAGAGGAGATCAAGATGCTAAAGTTGGAAGTTTCTTGGTTGGCGATGATTCAGGATTGGTTAGAATTGTTATGTGGGATGAAAGTCATGTTGCTAAAATGGAATCTGGGGAAATCAAAGAGGGAACTATTGTAAAAGTTGAAAATGGTGCAGTTAGAGAAAATAATGGATATACTGAAATGCATTTAGGAAATTATAGCAATATTGAAACAAATCCTGAAGGCGTTGGAGAAATCAATGTAATTGAAAAAGGCAATATGGTTGGTGGAGCAGGTACTGGAGAATTAAAGATTACTAAATTAAATGAAGCAAGTATTGGAGATAATATCTCTGTTTATGGGACTGTTGTTCAGTTGTATGATCCTAGATTTTATGAAGGATGTTCGGAATGTGGAAAGAAGGTAGTTGATGGAAAGTGTCCTAACCATCCTGAAGGAACTCCTAAAAAAATTCCAATTCTTAATTTCTTTTTAGATGATGGGCACGAGGGAATTAGGGCTACAGCATTTAGAGATCAAGCTTCTAAAGTTTTAGGTATTGAAGATTCAGTACTTGAGGGTTTTGCAGATAATCCTGGCGGATTTGAAGAAGTAAAGCAGCAAGTGTTAGGGACTCAAAAAGTATTCAGTGGAAGAGTAAACTCAAATGAAATGTATAAAAGGAAAGAGTTTATGGTAAGTAATGTGCCACAGGTAGATACTGCAGATATTTTAGCTAAGTTTATAAATTAATTATGTGTTAAATTATTATGGCAAAAAGAAAAAAAGTTTCTAAAGTTAAAGAAGGTGTTAGTAAACAAGATATTGGAATTCTTGGCGCATTACTTTTACTTATGTTTGTATTAGTTATGGTTAAGAGTGATGGAGATTTTTCAACAATTACTGGAAAAGTAGTTGAGGAGGTTCCTTTTGCAAATGAAGTTTGGAATATTCCTGTTTGTACTATGAAATCTGCTGAAGATGCAGCTACAGAATTGAGCATGAATTATGGTTGTTCTGCTAATCATTGTTATGATGCTGCATATGGAATTAAACTGCCATACAATCTTTTAGTTAATTTAGATTGTGAAAATTCAGATGAGCGATCTAGGTGGATAGAAGATTGTAGTAAGTTCTTTAGCGCTATATGTGCCTAATTTGGCATTTACTGTATTTACTTTGTACGCCACATTTCTTTAAATATATCTTAGTTTATCCTATTCTTTGTTCTAAGAGAACACATTAACAAAAACAAAACCCAAAGGGGCTCTTGATTTACGAGAGTAGGAGAAAAAAATGGAAACAAAAGATACAAGGATTAGTTCTATGGAGAGTGCTCCAACCAGACCATATAAGGAATGGAGAGCAGGCAATGTAAAAATTGCAATTTGGAAAAATAAGAAAACTATGGAAGATGGTTCTGAAATAGAATACAAATCTGTTAGTTTGACTAGAAGTTATAGGAAGCAAGGTGAAGACTTGTGGAGACATGATGTGATTAATCTAAGAAGAAATGATATTCAAAAAGCAATTCTTGTTTTGAATAAAGCACAAGAAGATTTGATATTGTCTGATGATTCAAAGGATGAGGAGTGAGTGTGAATAATGGCTACAGGTGTTGACGTCCCAGATGACGTAAAAGCAAAAGATACAGTGAAGATTACTGACCTTCCAGGTGTTGGTGCAGCTACAGCAGATAAACTTGCAGAAGCAGGTTTTGATTCTTTAATGGCTTTGGCAGTTGCAAGTCCTGCAAAGGTTGTTGAAATCGCAGGTGTTGGTGAAGCGCCTGCAAGAAAAATAATTAATGCTGCTAGAAACTCATTAGATATGGGTTTTGAAAGTGGACTTGACCTCTTAGATAAAAGAAAAAGTGTAATTAAAATTAGTACTGGATCTAAGAATGTGGATGAAATGTTGGGCGGTGGAATGGAAACTGGTTCTATAACTGAATGTTATGGTGCATATGGTTCTGGAAAAACTTCAATTGCACATCAGCTTGCAGTCAATGTTCAACTACCTATTGAACAAGGCGGTGCAGAGGGAGTTGCAGTATGGATTGATACTGAAGGAACTTTGAGACCGGAGTATTTGAAACCTATTGCTGAGTCTGCAGGAATTGATCCTGATGAAGCACTCCATAATTTTAGAGGGGTTCGTGCTTTTAATTCAGATCATCAGATGCTACTTGCTGAAAAAGTTGAAGATTTAATCAAAAAAGATGGATTACCTGTTAAATTAATTATTTTGGATTCTTTAATGGGCCATTTTAGAAGTGAATTTTCTGGAAGAGGAACTTTAGCAGATAGACAACAAAAGTTGAATAAACATTTACACGCATTATTGAAAGTTGCTACACAATATAATATTGCAGTGTATATTACTAATCAAGTAATGTCAAAACCAGATACCTTTTTTGGTGATCCAACTGAGGCTATTGGAGGACATGTTGTTGCACACACGAGTACAGTGAGAGTTTATCTTAGAAGAGGTAAAAAGGGTACAAGAGTTGCTAAGTTGGTTGATGCTCCTGCATTACCTGATGGTGAAGCAGCATTTATGGTGACAAATGAAGGTATTAAGGACGTCTAATAGACGTCTAAGATACGTCCCCGCCAGGATTTGAACCTGAGTCTCAACCTCCGCAAGGTTACGTGCTATCCAGGCTACACTACGGGGACTTTCTTGTTTTTTAGCTTAAACTACTTTTAAACCTATCTTTGGAGCTTTTATTTGTTGTAGTAAGTTTTATAAATCGGATTAAAGGAATTCAAGGTAAGATGGAAAAAAAGATCGTTAAATGTATGAGTACAGGCACATCAGTAACAAATGACAAAGGTAGTGTAATTTTTAATTGTCCAGGATGTAAAAAACAAAAGATAGTTAGATCTTACAATGCTAGACAAACTTCTGTTAAGTATAAATGTCCTGCTTGTGGTTTTATTGGTCCTAATTGAGGTTTAAAAAAATGGCAAAAGTAATTATGACGTGGAAAGTTATGCCTGAGAGTTCTGAAACTAATTTAGAAGATGTTAAGGGTAAAGTTAAAGAAGCTATTGAAGGATTTGATGGCGTTATTAATGGTGAGATGACAGAAGAACCATTAGCATTTGGATTAAAATTCATAAAGGTAAGTTTTGCTTACGATGAAGACAAAGGAACAACTGATGATTTAGAAGAAGAACTTTCTTCTGGAGAGCTTATTCAAAGTGTAGAAGTTCTGAGTGTTGGAAGAGCAATGGGTTAGTTTTTTATAATCCATTAATTTTTATTATTTATGGCAGAAGAACAAAAACTTCCAAATTATATCTATGAAGATGATAATGTAGTTTGTATGCTTAATCCTATGGCTGCAACAAAGGGTCACGCAATGGTGATTCCTAAACAAAAAATTTCTGTAAGTTCTCAAATGAATGACCAATTAGCTGCACATGTTTTCATGGTGGCGAATAAATTATCTGCAGCAATCTTTGAAGTGATGGGCGCTACTGGAACAAATATCTTAGTTTCAAATGGTGCATCTGCAGGACAAAGAATGGAACAATTTGCAGTGCATATTATCCCTAGGTATGAAGATGATAAAGTTAATATTTCTTGGGAAAGTTCTCAACTAACTGAAAAAGATATGATTGAAAATACTAAATTGATTCAATCTAAATTAACAGTGCAAGAAGTGAATCCAGTTAAAGAAGAAATTGAAACTCCTAAATTAGAGGAAATAGCCTCTGAAGTAAATAAAGAAACTCCTGAAGTTAAAGAAGCTGAAGAAGAATTAACTGAAGAGCATTTTGATGAAGATGAAGTTCTTCCTTAAATAATTGGTAAGAATATTACACTTCCTAAAATTAAAGTTGCTATTGTCCCTATTAGGAATGAAGGTACAAAGGGAATTCCTTCTTTGACAACTACTGATTTTATTTTAGATTTAATTAATAAATTAATTGATTTTTTATTTATACCTAATGGATCTTCTTTGTAAATTAATTTTTTATTTTTGTAAACATTTCCTTGAACCCAATCTCCCTCCATTAAATTGATGGGCCTTATTTTTTTGTACATACAAGTAAGTTCTATTGTTTTTAAGAAAATTATTAAGTAAGGCATTAGTAATAGGAGAAGTGCTAAAAGTCCGCCCATATATCTCGATTGTTCAGGGAAGTAAAACCCAGTTGAAATGAATATTGAAACTGAAAGTAATAAGGTCATAATCTTAATTGATTTGATTTTAGTTTCTTTGTTAATCTCTTGAAATTGTTTCCTGAATTTTTCTTTATTTTTTATTGCTAATACTAATGCATAAATTACTCCATAGATTGCTCCAAGAATTAATATATTTATTACTAGAGTTAATGCAAATGGAAAGGGTGTTACTGTTTGAATGAATGCAGGTTTTTGTGAAAATGCAGTTCCTAAAGACGTAATTAATTTTGTATCTCCTCCGCCCCATTGCCTTGTGAAATACATTAAATTTCCAAAAGCAAAAAATGCTAGAAATGTGATTCCTGCAGTTGTTAAGGGTATAAATGATTTTGTAAGGATTGTTTGCAATAATTTAATTGAAATTATGAAAAATAATAAGCCATAACTTATCCAATCAGGTATTTCTCTGGTTTTTAGATCTGAAATTGAAGCCGCAAGTAATGCTAAAAGTGCAACAACTGAAATAATGATTCCAAATACCTCTATCATGGTTATTTTGCGTCTGAATAAGTTTATAAAGTTTTTAGCTAGTTTTGAGTATATGGTATCAATAATTGGAGCTGGCCCTGTAGGGAATTATTTGGCTGCAAAACTTGCAAAAAAAGGATTGAAAGTAGACGTATATGAAGAACATAAAAAGATAGGTGCACCTGTGGCTTGTACTGGAATACTTACTCCCTATATTAAAGATTTGATGAAAATTGATGAAAATTATATTGTTAATAAAATAAATGAAACTTATGTTTATTCTCCAGATGGAAATCAAGTTAAGATTAAATTGAAAAAAAATTATATTGTAGATAGAACTTTATTTGATTCTGCTCTGGCAAAAATCGCTAAATCTGAAGGTGCAAAATATCATTTAGGTAAAAGGCTAACTTCTTTGAAGTTAGGTAAACAACATAAATTAAAGTTTGGTAAAGATATCTTTAAAGATTCTACTGTCGTGGGTGCAGATGGGCCTAATACTTTAGTGGGTAGGAGTGCAGGATTATTTGAAAATAGAAAATTTGTTGCGGGCCATCAAGCAAGAGTTAAACTTAAAGAAAAAATCGATTCTAATGTTGTTGAGTTTTTTTTAGATAAGGGAAATTATATTGGGTGGCTAGTTCCAGAGACAAATAAGATTGCAAGGATAGGTGTTGCATCGCATAAAAATGTTAATAAATATTTTAATGATTTGATGAAACGAAGAGAAGGAAAAATTTTAGGTTGGCAAAGTGGCGCAATTCCAGTCTATGATCATAAAGCCAATATTGAAAACAATGGCATTTATTTAATTGGAGATGCTGCAACACAAGTTAAGGCTACAACTTATGGAGGGATAATTCCTGGAATGAAGGCTGCAGATGTTTTAACAGATGTTATTTCTGAAAATAAATCTGAAGGCTGTTATCAAAAAGGTGTAAAAAATACAATTGGAAAGAATTTATGGTCACACTTGATTATTAGAAAAATTATGAATAGATTTTCTAAAGAAGATTATAATAAGTTGATTAAATTATGCGAAAAAAAGAGTGTAAAAGATTTGATTTACAAATATGATAGAGAATATGCTTCTAAATTAGTGTTCAAATTGTTGATTAATCAACCGAAGTTTGCAAGTTTTGCAAAATGTCTATTCAGAAAAGAGATTATTTAGTCTCTTTTTCTGAATTTGTTCCTTTAGTTTCTTCAGAGGTTTTCTTTTTTGGAAGTCTTGAAATTCCATACCCTGCTGCTAATGCTGCAAAGATGCCTAATGCATATAATCCATTAGTTGAATTTCCTTCTTCAGATCTAAGAACTTGATGTTCTTGGTCTGCGTAAATTCCTTGTCTTCCATTTAATCTGATTGTTAAATCGTCATCTGTTCCAACGTAATGTCCTTTAATTTTTCCATTTTCTAAGAATGGAACCCATCTTTCTGTTGGATTTTTTTCAGATATAAGATATAGCTGACTTTCATCTAAAATTACGTTTCCATTATCTTCTACAATATAATCAATTGTTCCAGAAGTAATTCCTTGTCTTGTCACTGGAGATAATAGATTTCTTTGTACTCTTGGTGTAGTTGCAGAACTTAAGTTATTTTGATTAGTTTTTTGTTGAGTATTTGGAGTTACTGAAATTGTTGCTGGTTGTTGTGGTGCAGTTTGATATGTTGCACTCCTTATACTAACTTCTGGAGATGTCCAGTAGTTTGCTTCAGCCGCTTCAGCCCCATTAATATGTGTTGCTCCATAAAGTGCTAATCCTGCAATTCCTGCTAATATAATCTCTTTTGCGGTTTTTGGTAACTCGCTTAATTTTTTAGTACAATTCACAGTACTCTCTACTATTTCTTCCATGCTTTTTGGTTTTTCGTTTGACATTTTAATTATATATCCTCCAATAGTTATTTTGTAGTTTCTTTATTTATAAGAGTTTCTATCTGTAGTTACTAACTAGTAGTCATTGTATCTGACTAGTTTTGTCTAAAAATGCTTAAATAGCCTAATTGGCTCTGAATTTTAGGTTTTAAATATGTCTGAGAATAATGAGCCCTCTACAATGGCAGATATTGTTAGAGGGATCGGCGATGTTGCTAGGGAAATGTCTAAATGGCCAAAAACTCTGAAGGAAATATGTCTTGCAGGTTTAGCTGGACTGTGTTTGTATGGTGCTACCCATCTTGGAAAAGAAGAAGAGTATACTGAAGCAAATTATTGGAATTCTGATGAAGTTAGAAGTTCTGTTTATGGTTCTGGATCTAGTGGAAATAAACTTGGATATTCTGCTGAAAATAATCGGGAAGGACTTACTGGAATTATTCAAGAGTTTTATGCTTCAGATTTAGAAAACACAATTAATCTTGCAGGAACAATGCATGATGTTGGAGGAATGGCTGCAGCTGTCGCAATCGGAGGTTCAAAGTATCTTGGTGTTCCTGGACTGGTTGGCGCTTATGGAGTGATGATGGTGCCAGAAATTGTTAATTACTTTAGTGATAATTATAATTTTTCAGAATTTAGTGGTGAAGCAGGAAAAGATGTTTTATGTTTATTAGGTGCTTATTGTGTTGGCAAAGTTATTGGGCTTTTTTCTACTAATGAAAATACTCAAAAAATAACAAAATCCAATAAAACCACAAAAAATTCTAATAAAAAGAAGTGGACGCCTTGGTATGAAAGAGAGTAGTTCATTAGCAAGATTTAAATAATGTTGTAGCCTATTTAAATCTCAGAGGTGTAATGAATTATGGTTGTTAAAAGGAGATTATTTTCTAAAAAAGGACAAGCGGAAAATGCTGCTTCTTTAGTTTTGATTATTGGGGTATTTATTATTGCATATTTGGTTTTAATGCCTGTAGAAGATAAAAGAGAAATGATGGGAGAATCTCCATTGCCTTCTCAAACAAATTTGCCTCCTCTTGGACAAGGATATGGTAATTCATTGAAAGTAGGTAATTTATTAAGTGAAAGTCCTGGTCTAATGGATCCAATTTTAGAAACAATAACTCAAACAAATTTGGCAAGTGTGGATTTGTTCTCCGTTGAAAGTCAAAGTTTTGAAAATATTGCAACCAATATTCATTTAGAAAATAGTTTAGTTTCAGAAGATGAAGCAGAGTTTACATTTGTTTTGGATGATTTGAATAATTTAGAAGATGTTAGATTATTATTCTTTGTTTTAGATTATAAGGGAGAGTTAGAAGTTAAATTGAATGGTGTGAAAGTTCTTAGTGGGGAAATTACAAGCGATGTGCTTCCAATTACACTTCCTCGTTCTTTGCTTGGTAGAATTAATAGACTTAGTTTTGAAGTTGAAGGTCCAAATGTTTTCCAATTTATGACTGTTAATTACTATGAATTAAAAGATGTAATGCTGGTTAAAAATTATTTAGTAGAAAATAATGCAGAATTTAGACAATTTGTTTTAACAGAAGATGAATTAAAAAATATGAATCATGCGTCATTGGTTTATAGGCTTAATTGTATGTCTTTAAATTATCAAGGAAGAATTATGGTTAAACTAAATGGAAGGGTTGTTCAAAATTCTTTAGCAGTTTGTGATGCAGGATTTACTGAAATTGATTTTAGCTTGGCAGAACTGGTTGAAGGAAGAAATATTCTTGAATTTGGAGTGGATCAAGGACATTATGTTATGGAAAATTTAGCTGTTGAATCAGATTATAGTTCCCAAGAATATCCTAGATATTATTTTTCAGTTCAAGTTGAAACCATGAAAGATATTTTTGATGGCGATGATATAACTTTGCAATCTAATTTTGAAAATGATGGGAAAAGAAAATCAGGAACCTTTTATGTGAATGGATATCCTATTTATTTTGATACTTACACTTCAGAGTTTACAGCAGATTTGAATGGTTTGATTTATGAAGGTCAAAATGTAATTTCAATTATTCCTGAAACTAAGTTTGAAATGTTAAACTTGAATGTATTTATGGAATAGGTGTTTTGAATGAGTGAATCTAATAAAAATAATTCTAAATCTTCCTTTGGTTATTCTTCTAGTGGGAAAAGTTCTTCAAAGTTAGATGGTGGGACAATTTTCAAAATTCTTTTTTTTGGTGGTTTGGGAATCGCCGGTCAATTTATTGTAAATTTGGGTTGGTGGATTTGGATTCCTATCGGATTGTTATTGATTTTTACTATACTTAGGGCAATAATTCCTCCTGCCGCATATGATTTGATTAAATCTATTTTTCTATGGGTTTCATTTGGAATTATTATTCTTTATGTGATTTATTTTGGAAAGGCTGCATACCAAAGCGGTGCATGGAAAGGTGGAACTACTGTATTGGAAGAATCTGGAGTCGATAAAGCTGCAAAATCTACTGGCGGTGGATTAATGGATTATATCAGAAATCCTCAAAAATTATTTTATGATTATTATTCATGGGATAGCCCAAAATCTACTGAAAAAAAAGAAATGAAGGGTATTGAATTTTTTGGAGTGGAGACGAGAAGAGATGAATTCAAGGAAGGGATGAACATTATAGTTACTGGGACTGCAAAAGTTTCTGCAATGAAAGACAAAGATACGATTGTTAGTTTTGGATGTGGGTTTGATGAAGAAGATTTTGATGAAAAGATAAAAAATGAAAATTATAATCCTAAAGGATTGTTAAAACTTAGAGGGATAGAAGGAAATTCTATTACTGTATATGCTGGAAGAAATGAAGTTGTGGATTTTGTATGTGAACTTAAAGGAGTAGATTTAGATTTGGGTGATAGTGGAATAACTGATGAAGATAAGAGAAAAGATGAAATTGAAGATATTAGAACTTTTGTTGTAAGTATAGAAGGAGTTTATAGTGATTTTGTTACCACTAGTTTACTTAAAGTATATAATCTTCAAAGAGAAAAGTTAAATCAAATGAAGAATCCTTTTGAAGATGTTAAAGAACCATTACTTGATTCAAATTTTAAAATGAGAGGCCAATGTTTGTCTGGATGTGGGTTAACAAGATTAGCATTAAAAACATCTAAACAACCTCAGACAGAAGTAGGATCATACTCTCTTAGTATGAGTTTAAGAAAAGATGCAGACTGGTACGGAGATATCAAAGAAGTTAAGAGCTTAGAAGTAATGACGCCTCAAAATTTTGAATTAATTGCATGTGAAAACTTTGGAGGAGATGCAATTTTTGATGATGCAGATAGTCCTTATTTTGAAACATTGAATGAAAAAATTAAAGATGATTACGGTACAGCTTCAGATTATGCATTTTATTGTGATTACAGAATTTCAAGACCAAGAGTATTTATTGGATTTGATGAATTTATGGTCAAGGCAACTTATGATTATTTAGTGACTACAAAGAAAACAATTAATATAATAGAAACAAGAGATTTGCAAGGAATAAACAATATTGCTCAGAGCGACGGCATTGTTCCTGATTTTGAAGATTATGAAGAGGCAAATTATTATGAGGTTTAAAGAGATTCAAATCGGAATTTTAGTTTTATCATTGCTAATCCTTACAGGTTGCGATGCACAATTACCTTTTACAGAGGGAATTCAAAAAGATGCCTCTCCTACAAGTATTGGCAGTTCCAAAAGGGGAGTAGTTCTTGAATTCCAACAAGGCAAGCCTCAGAATGAAATCTTTGGAGATTTTTTAGTTGGTTTGGATATTGCTAATTATATGGATGAAGCTGTTTCTGTAACTGTTGATGTGTGGGATGTTAGCCCTTTACAAGGATTTACAGACAAGGAAGGAGTTTCTTATTTCCTTGAACCTGCGATATATGATCTTGGCAAATTTTATAGTCCCTTTGTTGAAAAATATAATCTAGGCATGTTTAATTATCAAAATGTAAAGGCGGGAGATTACACTCAATTTTTAGCAGAATTAACTTATGGTGTTAATGCAGATGTAGATGTTAATTTTTGTATTACTAATCCAGATTATGAAAAAGATTCTTCTTGTCCATTAAGTGAAACTTTATCTGGTTCAAAATTGGGAGATAAAAATTCAAAATATCCTGTAACTATTAAGAGTATAAAAAAATCAATTTACGGTGCTGATGAAAGTTCAGTATTTCTTAATCTAGATATAGCAATTTCAAATGAAGGTAAAGGTGAATTAGTAAATTCTCTTGGAGAAAGTATCTTCGATGACGAAATTGTGAACTTTAATATTTATGCTTTATCTGATTCTTTAGAATTTACTTGCAGATCTGATGAATCTGTGGATCATTATGGGGAGTTTGATTCCGATGTTAAATCTCTTCCAATGAATTTGAAGTTAAGAAGATCAGGTTCAACAAAAGTTACATGCACTTCTACTGTATCTATCGATGAACCTATTAAAGATATGCGAATAAAAATTACTACAGATTATGATTATTCCTATAAAACTGCTACACGCAAGATTGAGGTGAAAGGTTAGTTTTTTAAATAAAGCAAACTAAGAAATTAAAGATGGTGAGTAATAAAGGAAGGTTAATTTCAGTATTTTTTATATTAGTTGTTGCTTTGTTCTTAACTGGATGTGAGCAAGTAGAAGAAACTACAACTTTAGAGGGCCCATATGTTGGTGGATCCGATGGTTTGAAATTTTCATTTCAAGAATATGAACCTCCTCAAACAGTTTTAGACGATTCTCAAGAAGATTTTTTCATTACATTAGTTGTAAAAAATATGGGAGAATATACAATCCCTGAAGAAGGAATTATTGCTTCATTGAGCGGCATTGATGCAAATGCATTTGGATTAAATTCATTGAATACAGTTAGCGAAATTCCTGTTACAGGCGTTGCAAATGATCAAGGATATTTTATTGAAGGTGGAGAAGAGTTATTAGAGTTTGACGAAGCAGAATATGTTAATGATGTTGCTGCTAGTTTTGATGTAACTTTAAGAGCAGATGTTTGTTATGAATATGAAACTGAAGCTTTAGCGCATTTATGTTTGAAGGAAAATGTAGTTAAAAAATCAATTGAAGATGTTTGCGAAACAAACAATCCTGAGTTAGGAGTTTACAATTCTGGAGCACCAATACAAGTATCTGGATTAAGACAGAAAGCAGTTGGAGCAAATAGAGTTCAAATAGTATTTACTGTTCAAAATGTTGGAGGAGGATTAGTTTACCTTCCAGAAACATTCACTGAATCCTGTAAGGGAATGGACGATAATATTGATAAATTAAAGGTTACATTAAGAAATCCTCAAGATAATTTTGAAGCAGAATGTAGTGCATTCGGAAAATCTGCTAGTGGAGAATTAAGATTAGTTAATGATAGAAAAGAGATTACTTGTAACATTGATACTACTGATTTACAAGAAGTGAGTTATCAAGATTTATTGATAATTGACTTAGAATATATGTACAGAGACCATGTTAGAACTGCTTTAACAGTACAAAACGCTCTTACTTAATCTTATAAATTCTAGTTTCTTTTGTTTTTTATGTCTATTAGTTTGAAGATTTTGAAGAAAAAGTATTCTGGTTGTAGACAGTGTCAGGAATTAGTTAAAAATCGGTCTTCAGTGGTGTTTGGATCTAAACATATGAATGCTTCTAAGGTTCTCATTATTGGTGAGGCTCCTGGGAAAAAGGAAGATGAATTGGAAGTTCCTTTTGTGGGAAGAAGTGGAGAAATTCTTAATGGATTTTTAGAAGAAATTGGGTTGTCAAGAGATGAAGTTTTTATTACAAATACTATTTTGTGTAGGCCTCCAAAAAATAGAAATCCAAAAATACAAGAGTTGAAAAATTGTAAGACCAGACTTAATGAGTGTATTAAATTAGTTGATCCAGAAGTTATAATTACCTTAGGTAATTTTTCTACACAATATTTGCTCAACACTAAAGAAGGGATTACTATGCTAAGAGGTAAAATCTATGAAAAGGAAGGATATAAAATTTTGCCCATGTTGCATCCTGCAAATTTATTATATAACGGAATGTCTAAAAAGTTAGTTAAACAATTTAGATCAGATTTTAAAAAAGTAAAACAATTGATTTAACCGATATAGTGGTGTGTTTTTCCATTTGTTTCTTCTGGAATGTTTTTTGTTTTCTTAGTTCTTTTTTTAATTTTAATATTTTTTTTCTTTGTAGGAGTTTTACTTTTAGGAACATTTATTTCTAAATCCTTATCTATCTTTTTTTCTTTCAATTTTAATTCTAATTTTTTGTTAAGGTGTTTGATTATTTTCTTTGCTTCTTTTATTCCAATGTATCCCGGACTTTCAAAAGTTTCTGCTAGTAGGGTTATTGCAGGAATTTTTCTTGTGCCTGCTAATCCTGGTAAAAGGCCCGTTACTCCAACAATTGGACCAATAATTTCATGAAGTTCTTTTTTAGGTTTAGCTCCTGCACTATATTTTTTTAATATTTTTGGATTATTTGCTGCAAAATATATTGATGGATCCTTTGGAACTTCTTGAAGAGCTATTCCACCTAAAGTAATGATCTCTTTTCCCTTTGATTTTTCAAACGTGTCTAATATTTGATTACAAAATCTATGACAGGATGTTTCATTTGTAGGTTGAATATCTCCTGAAAGTAATAAAATTTGTTTTTTATTTATTGTTGCTAAGTATAACTCTATGTTTGGAAGCTCAATTAAATTGTCTTCATTTACGAAAACATAGTGAGGTAAATCTTCTGAACTAAGTTCTAAGATTTTCTTTGCTTTTAATGCATCAATCAAATATTCTACTGTAATTTTTCCTACGTTTCCAACTCCAGGAAGTCCTTCTATTAACGTAGGGTTTTTTATTTTAGTTTTTGAAACTGTATTTATTTTCCAACTCATTTTAATTGTCCTTTTTCTATTTTTGCTAATCTTCTATAGTGGCCGTATTTATCTTCCGGACTGTATTTTGCAGGTTTATTTGTATATGTTTTAGAACCGCATTTTTTACATTCCTTTTCTAATGTATATGTATCACACTCTAAACATTTTAGAATTTCTGTTTTCATTTCTTAACTTTATGAACTTTTAGTTCCCCTTTTGCCTTTTTTATTTCTTTTTCAATTACTTCAATGATCTCTTCAGTTTGAGCTTCAATCTCTTTTGGGTTTGGAGATGTAACAGATAATAGATAATTTGGAGCAGATACATAAGTTAGAGTTAAATTATATTTTTTTTCTTTAGCGTATTTATTTGCTTTTTCTAAAGATTTTTTAATAATCTCAATTCCCTCTCCTGAAGGACAGGTGATTTCTAAATTTTTTGTTTCTTTGATTTCTTTTGGTTTTAATCTAACCTTAATTGTTTCTTCTAAAGATTTTGCTAATTTTTTATCTATGCCTACTTCTTCTAGGGGACTTTCATCTAATTCTTCTGCAACTGTTTGAAATGCCTCTGAAATTGATTCATAAGTTCCTTTAATTTTTTCATTAATTAGCTTGTATGTTTTATCTACATCTAGTTTTAATTGTTTTGCACTGGATTCAATTATCTTAAGACATTTGTCTCTTAGCTTATCTTCTTTTATTTTGTTTAATTTTTGTCCAGTGGTTACTCTTCTTAGAGACAAATCTAGGTTTCCATATCTTTCATTTTTTCTTAGAACTTTGCAAATAATTTTTTTGTTTTCTTTTACAAAATCTCTTATGGTTCTGATTCTTCCTGGAGAAATTTCTGAGATATGGATAATTCCTTCTTGCTCATACTCATCAAGCTTAACAAAAACAGTGGTTTTTAATATCTTTTTTACTGTACATGCAACAATCTCCCCTTCACTAGGGAAGCCTGATTTCTTTTGATGCATTAGGTTAATACCTCAAGAATTCTAGCCTTAATAATTCCTTTTCCGCTACTTGGTTCTGCAAGAACTTTTCCACAAACTGTACAAATTACATTTGTTGAAGGTTTTCCAAAAATTACTTGGTCATTCTTACATTTTGAGCAACATACTTTTATGAATTTGCTTTTTGGTTCTTTGATTAATTCTGTCATTTTATGGTTTTTCTTCCACTTTTCTTTATAAATTTTGTCTTTTGATGCTCCATAATGTTTAAATATGAGTTTATTTATAAATTGAGTGATGAGAGGGATTAAAATTAAGAAAAGGGCCGGTTCTTACACTACCCACAGACTATTGACTTTTTTGGCTGTGATGTTGGGAATCTTAACAACTATTTTACTTTTTAATTCTTATTCTATTACAAGTATTACTGGGTATAACGTTCTTGAAGAATTATATGGTAATCTTGCATCAATGATATTATTATTAGTAATAGTTATCTTAATTGCAATTTATTTAAAATTAGTAGAAAATTAATTTTGTGTTTCTATAATTAATTTTCTTGATCTTACTTTTGAAGATTTTACTTGCATTTTTTTACAAACGCTACATTTTAATCTAAAATCTGATTTTTTAGAAGTTTTAGCTCCAGTTCTCTTAAATGCGGAGATAGCTTTTCTTGATTTTGAACCGTGATTACCAAAACCTGCCTTTCCTCTTCCCCTTGCCGTTAAACGAGCCAATGATCCTGCCTTTAAGGTTCCTCTGTCTCTCTTTTTTGCAAGTGTTAGAGTATACTCTGTTTGTGCCTTACAATAAGGGCAAAATGTTTTGCTAACTTTAGGTATTTTCAATTTTCATTTCCTCTGCCCGTTTTCTCTTAATTAACAGTCCTGCTGTTTTTTGTGGGAGAAAGGACATTTCTTCCTTTTCGAATGGACCGTACGTATTTAAATCGTCAGCCACGAATTTTGGAACAGGATGAAGGAATCTTATCATCTTGTTTCCACTAGATGCCTTTTGTTCGGTTTTTATATCTTTTGGTAGTTGTTTTTTTTTGGCAATTTTTATTTTTTTGCCTTCTACCGCATTCTTTAGTATTCCGTCTCTATATGTGTTTAGAAGTTCAAGAACCTCTCTGTAGAGCCTTTTTTCTTCTTTTAGCATATTTGTGCCAGATTCTCTTACTTCTGCTCTGGAAGATAACATTGCTAAATTTATTATCTTATTTTCTCTCTTTTCATAAAACTCTTTTAGAATTTTTCTTGCATTTTCTAGTTGTAGTTGTGTTTTTTTTGAATCTCCGGAGAATATGGAATTTGAGGTCTTTTCTGTTTCTAATACTGCCGTCTTTTCTTGAAGATATTGGCTAGTTTGCTCAAAAAAATCATCATCTAGTTTTTGCAACTCTTGGTTGATTTTTTCTTTTCTAAGTAATTCAAATAGGGTTTCAAAGGTTAACATGTGAGGTTCTCCAGGAATGTTCATTTGCAGGTATTTATTAAATTTTAGGTCAGGAAGGCTTATAATAGAATCTTGGAGGGTTTATATATGAAAATTAAATATATTGAAGAAGATTTTAGAGTTAAGGAAATCCCTTGTTTTGAATTAAAGGATTTTGGAGAATTTGCATGTTTTAAATTAACTAAAAAAAATTGGAATACCTCTTCAGTAATTGAAAAGATTGCTGAAAAATTAAAAGTGGCTACAAAATCAATGGGTTATGCAGGTAACAAGGATAAGTTTGCAATAACTGAACAATATATTGCCCTTCCTCTTTCTGAAAACGAAGTTGAAACAGTGGAAAATTTAAATTTAGTAGGCGTATCAATTAAATTTGTCGGGTGGTTAACTGAAAGAATAACTCTTGGATTTCTTAGAGGAAACAAATTTAAAATTGTTGTTAGACAATGCGATAATGAAAAGGAACTTCTTTTTGACAAAGTTAAAAATTTATATGGACCTCAAAGATTTGGCGTTGGAAATCAAAATGTGGATGTTGGCCGAGCATTATTGAAAAAAGATTTCGAAAAGGCATGCCACTTACTTAAACTTAAAACTGAAGGTAGAAATTTTGTAAATGCTCTTGCAAATGTTGACACAAGAGCTTTAAGAATTTATATTAGTGCTTATCAGTCTTGGTTGTGGAACCAAGTTGCAAAGAAGGTTGAAAACTTAGAAGAATTAGAAGTTCTTGGTTTTCTTACAGAATTTGAAAATTCTGAAGTTGAAAAACATTATCAAGAAATATTAGATATAGAAGGTATAAAAAAAGAAGATTTTTTGATTAAACAATTAAAAAAAATTAGCATGGAAGGTACTAAAAGAAAACTCTATTTAGACATAAAAAACTTTTCATATGTTTGGGAACCTGACGATTTATTTTCTGGAAAAAATAAGTGCACTCTTTTATTTGAGTTGGGCAAGGGATCATATGCCACTGTTTTGATAGATTACTTGTTTTATTGAACTTGGAAAGATATATAAATTTGCAAGTGCTAATTTATGCATATGAGGGGTGCAAATAGAGAGAGGAAGTTACTTCATGAGCATGAAGCATTTTTGTTTACATTTTTAACAATATTTTTACTTGGAGGGTTTGCTCTTTGGGGTGCAGACGTACAGGCAGTAGAATACTATCTGGATGGTACTGAACTTTCTAGTGATGGATTGAATGTTGTTGATGTATTGCTTGAAGAAGGAAAAATTGTAGATATTTCTGTAAAAAATTCTGAAAAAGAAGAATTAGTAGAGTCTGCAATTGTAATTTATGAAGTAGACTTGCAATGTAATTTATTAACGTCTGAAATTGAGTCTGGATGCGATTATTTGTCATTGAATCTTCCAACTGTTACGACACTATATCCTGAAGAAATTGCAACTGTGGGTTTAGAATTTTTTCCTGAAGAAAAAGTGGAATTAAGTGCAGTAGTAAATATAATTACGAATAAAGGTGTAAACTCTTTTAGTTTTGAATTTAAAGTTGTTGATGAATTAGAAACTTTAGATGTAGCAGAATTAGAAGAATCTGAAGAAAACCCTATTTTAGATTTGATTGAAAGGATTGTTGAAATGGGGAAGGAATTGACTTCAGTTGAAGATGTTCCTGCTGAAATATATACTGGTGAAAAATTAGAATTAGTTGATGATGAAACTTCTTTAGGGTTTACTGACTCTATGTTAAATTTTGGTCCATTGAATATTGAAGAAGGAGAACAAAAAACAAAAAGGCTGGGGATTGAAAACTTAGGTTTAGAGGAAATAGTTATCTCTGGAGTGAAAAAAGATGAAGCACTGATTATTGATCCTTCAAAAAAATTGACGATTCACAGTGGTGAACGAGTTTATATTGAAATAACTTGTGCACCGTTAGAAGAAAAAACCATTGATGATTTAATAATTTTAGAAACCAATCTTGGAGAAGTAGAACTTAAAACATATTGTGAAGGAGTATTAGGAGAAAGTGGAGTTGTGGATGAAGTTGCTCCAATTGTTACTATTTTGAAACCTTCTGAAGGAAAAGTAAAAGATTTAGTTGAAGTTTCTATTGAAGCATTTGATGAAGGAAATATCCTTGAAGTGGCTGTTCTAAAAGTTTATTTTAATTCAATCTTAATGAAACGATTCGTTGAACCCACTGATGTTTCAACAAATAAATATGAATTTGAATTAGATATTTCTAGGTTTTCAGGTATTGGTGAATTAAGGGTCGAGGCTTTGGATCATGCTGGAAACGTTGGAGTTTCTAGTACTATTACTTTATGGATTGAAGAAGATTTAATCGATGACGAAGTTGAATTAGTTGAACCCGAGATTGTTGTTTCTTATCCTGATGGTGGCTTAATTGGTTCGCCTAATTTGTTAAATGCCCAAGGAATTAGTGGAGAAGTAGATGTTGAAATTAAATTTGAAACAGGTGAAGGAGATTTTAATTTTAAATTTAATGGTGGAGATGCAGATAAAGTTGATGAAATAGAAATTAGTTCCAAAGATATTAACTTTAGAGATATTTCTGAAAATGTGAGAGTGATTGATCTTCCTGATGATTTATTAAAAGAAATGATTATTTCTCTTGAAGCTGAGACAGTGATTCTTCCAATGTTTAAACCTGTGAATTATGTTGCTGGAGAAAGAATAGATATAGCATACTACAGAGAAGATGGTACACATTTTGCAATAAGTTCTGAAAATATTTTAAACTTTTTTGAAGAAGGTGATTTGTTATATGTTGAATTTGCAGGGGACGCATTAGTTTCAAATCTTTAGAGGTATGTTATGAAATTTAATTTAATTTTAGTTATGTTGTTTATTTTTTGTTCTTTTGTTATTGCTGGTCCTGGACCTATTGAACCTGAACCATTGGCGCAAATAATTGATGAACCTGCTAACACTGTGCAGTATAAAGCAAACAAACCATATACTGCCTGGGATGGAGAAACAAATAAATCTAATATTACTGTGTTGACAAGACTTGATGTCGGAGGAATTGAATATCCTACCGGCCAAGTAAATATTAATTTTAGAGATTTGAATGATACGCCTAAAAATGCATCGCTTGCTAATTTAGTAGTAAACTTAGATTTAACAAATAAAAAAGTATTGTATCATGTTTCCGATGTGCCTGCAGCTTCTGGAAATTTAGATATTTATATTGAAAATGATCCAGATTATAATGCAATCCATATTTGTGAAGGTGCAGAATTATTGGCCACAATTGGAGACGAATTATGTGCTGCAAATGGCGGAACTCCAAAAACTATTTTTCCTAGGGGCGATACAAAAGGCTATACGGTTACATCGGTGCATGACCCATTAACAAATAAAGATTATTGGAAAGTTGAAGGCTTAAGTGGTACTGGTTTACAGTTATTTAATATTTTGTTTGGTGGTGCAGGGGGCCCAGATACAATTGAAGAAGGAGGCACATTAGACTTGGATGAAGATGTTGAAAAAGAATATGTTTCTAAGGAAAACATTGAATATTTTGTTAGATTTGAAGAAAAAGACTATAGGTTTGTAGTAAACTATGTTGATTCAGAAAGTCAATATGCTTCAATTTATTCTCATGAAGGAGATTATTCATTTATTGTGTCTAAGGGGGATGAAGAATTGTTTGATTTTAATAAAGACGGGACTTCTGATGTTAGATTAAACATTATTGAATTAGATTATCCTCACGTCTATGCAGAGCTTTTAGTGATTGAACCCAAAAAAGAACAAGGTATTTTCGAAAGAAGTGAAAAAATAGATAGGACCAGAGAATATCCTTCAAATATAGGAATTTGGAGTAAATTTGTGAAACTTGCAGGCGGCACATGGACGCAAGTAATTACTTTTTTTGTACTTCTTATATTGGTTGTTGGTTTCTTTGGCGTAATCGGTTGGAAATTAATCTCTAAGATATTTAATGCAAATTAGCTTATTTCGCTAAATTTATATAGCTCTTTTTTATGACATTTATAAGATGTTTAAATTTTTGAAAGATAAAGTAAAAGGCGCAATTAGCAAGATTAATGAAAAAGTAGAAGATGTGCCCGATGAAGAGATCGAAGTAGTTGAAGAAATAGTAGAAAAGAAAGAAGAAAAGAAAGAAGAAAATAAAGAAGAAAAGAAAGAAGAACTTGAAACTAAACCTGTGGGCGTAGAAGAAGTAGAAGAAGTAAAATCTAAAGGGCTATTTGGCAAGATTAAACAAAAAATTATTACAAAAAATATTTCTAATGAAAAATTTGATGAACTTTTTGAAGATTTAGAATTTGCACTTTTGGAAAATAATGTGGCGCTTGAAGTTATTGATAAAATAAAAAATGATTTGAAGGTAGAGTTGGTTGACAAACCAATTAAACGAAAAGAAATAGAATCTAAAATTCTTGAAAGCTTGAAACAAAGTATTAATAATTTATTTGAGGTTGATTCAATTAATATTGTTGAAGAAGTAAAAAAGAAAAAAGATGAGCCGTATGTGATTTGTTTTGTTGGAGTAAATGGTTCAGGTAAAACCACTTCCATTTCTAAATTGGCGAATCACCTAAAGAGTAAAGGACTGAGTGTTCTATTAGTTGCAGGTGATACTTGGAGAGCAGCCAGCATACAACAATTAGAAGAACATGGAAAAAACTTGGATATTAGAGTAATTAAACATAACTATGGAAGTGATCCTGCAGCTGTTGCGTTTGATGGAATTAAAGCAGCAAAATCAAATAATGTTGATGTTGTATTAATAGATACTGCAGGAAGGCAACACAGTAATAAAGATTTAATGAGAGAACTTGAAAAAATAATTAGAGTTTCTACTCCTGATCTTAAATTATTTGTTGGAGAAAGCACTACAGGAAATGATTGCGTGTTACAAGCTCAACAATTTGGAGATGCTGTGGAATTAGATGGGGTAATTTTGACAAAATCTGACGTTGATGAAAAAGGCGGTGCTGCAATATCTATAGGGTATGTTACAGGTAAACCTATTTTATTTTTAGGAACGGGCCAAGAATATGAGGATTTTGAAGAATTTAATGCAGATAAATTTTTGAAATTCTTGGATCTTTAGTTTATTTGTTTTAAAAAGGTTTAAATATGTATAACTTTCTTTTATTATTATGGTGAGAAAGAAGAGTGTGAAACATAAAAAGAATACTAGTTCTAAACATGTTAAAAAAGTTAAACATCCTGTTAAAAAAATTAAAAAACATATTGAGCCGCATCATCCAGATTTTGTACATAGTAGATTTGTTAAATTTTTAATGTATATAATTTTATTTTTAGTTTTAGCCTTGGCACTGTTGGTGTTTTTTTCACCTAACTTAATTCAATATGAGAGTCCAATTGAAGATGGGCTGGTAGAAGTAGATTCTTTTTTGAAAATGAATGGTGCAGTCTGTACATGGGAGGATGATTCATTTAATATTTGTGCAAATGTTAATTGGGCTGGAGCAAATAATGATTATCTTAAATGCGGATTTGGTGGAGAAGTTAATGATAAGAGAATGATTTCAAGTCCTGTAACTTGTTGTGGAGATGCCGGTGCTGAAGCAGGAATTAAATTAGTTAGATCATTTTTACATAACGAAGATGGAGAAATATATGCAGACGATAGTTTGACTGTTGAATGTAAAGGGAAACCTAAGAAACAAGTTACTGCACCGCTGCCTTCATTAACAACTACCTATCAAAAGAGTTTTTGGTTTATTGCTAAAACTGAAGGAATATCTTCTAGTTCAATGGGCTCAGAATATATTGATTTTCCTGGAAGAGTAAAGAGTTGTGAAATTGTAGGTAAATGGGTAACTGAAGAAAGAGTTGGTACCAATAGGCAAACTGATTATTGTGGTGGTGCTGAAGGAGTATTTTATGGTGCAGGTGACTTATTTGAACAAAATGTATTTAGTGATCCTGGAAACTTTTGGTGGGCAGGTCAAAATAAAAGATTCTTTGATCCTGAAGGTGAACTTCATCAAGATGAAGGAATATTTGCATATCTTTGTGATGAACAATATATTGCAGGTCCAAGACACTATGTTAAAGGAAAGTTTACCGGATTCCAAACTGAACAATTAAAACTAGATTGGGAATATTTTAGTAATTATCCAAAACCAAAGGTTGATATATTTGTTGATTTGAAGTGCCAAATATATTAAATTTCTTTTAAAGAAAGGTTTATAAGTTTAGAATTACTTGTGGATTAAGGAGAGAGGGATTATGAAAGAACACACTATTTTTGCAACGGTATTTTTGATACTTGTTGTTGGATTCGTATCATTTAATGTTGGCGGAGCTACTGGTGAAGTTTTTGATGATAAACCTAATTGGAGAGCATTTGGTGAAAGATATTCTGAACCTGTGACTACTGGAGGGTATTCTGCAAGAGAATTTGAATCTACAAATTTAGTGGCAAATATTCCTGAAACCGGGTACTCTGATAAATATGGAAAAACTGAAGGTGTAGTTCTTGGAGAAAGGCCTATGTCTATCTATGGTGCAGATACTTGGAATTTTAAAAATATTTATTCTGATATCGTTGACACAGAATTAGATTATTCTACTTTTAGAAATTGCATACTTCAAGCAACTTCTAGTAGGAATCAAGTCACTATAGAAGAAGCAAATTATAAATTGAGGAATCAAAAAATGAATAAATACTGTCCTGATGCTAGTGAATTGGATATTGATAAAGATGGAATACTTTCAGTTGCAAGGGATAATAAGGCTTTCAAGGCTGGGCAAAGAGGATTGTTTACAGAAGGTTGGGGTACAATAACTTCTGGTAATTTGCTTTGTAGTAGAGTTGGAGAAACGTACAAAGTTGGTGGAAGGCTTGGAACATGTACTGAAACAGAAAATACTCCTTGGTCTCCAAATACATATTACTCTAAAAATAAGAGAATTGGCGTATTTGAATACATTTAATTTTTAACTAATCCAATGGAAAGTTTTATTAATTAACTATCTACTGGTGGTAATTATGGTAGAACTTAATGAGTCCACAAAAAAAATATTATTATTCTTAGCTTTGGCTTTATGTTTGTATTTTATTGTTTTGTCCGTTAGTTCTTTTTTTGGAGAGGAAACTGAAATTAATTTAACATTAGATGAAAGTGAGTTAGATAATTTAGTAGATGAAGTGGAAGGATTAGATGGAGAATTTTTAACATTAGATGAAATTGTTGAATTAACTGGGGCAAAAATAGATTATATTCAAAAAGGAAGTATGAAAATTAGTTTGGATAGGATATATGTTGATGAAGCAGATAATACTCTCTACTTTGATGTTATTGGAGAAGATATGTTCTTGAATGAAGAAGATAGTAAAGATTCAGGGAATTTCTTTTTTAGAAGCCCATTTTCATGGACTGCAAATCTACAGTATTTTAGGGGAGACTCACATGAATTATTTATTTGCGATTACTCTGTGGAAGGAAGATTCTGGAATACTACCTATTGTATTAATTTGGATGAATTAGAAGATAACTATTTTGGGCAGATTACTCGTTTCGTATATACTGATAAATCTGCAGCAGATATTGCTGAACTTACCCCTTTGACATTAATGAAGCAACAAAGAACTTTTGTTTATGAAATCTCAATACCTCAAGACTTTTATAATAATTAAGAGATTTATTCTTTATGTCAAAAAGAGGACAATCATTACTTGAAAGCTTTATGTTACTAATTATCATAATTGGTGCAGTTATGCCTATATTATTCTTTTCTGCAGATAAATTGGGCAGTTCCTTTAGAATTAGTCAGGCAGAAGATTCATTAAACAATGTTGCAATAACTGCAAGGGCCGTTAGTTCTTTGGGTGAAGGAAATTCGGATATTTCTGTGATTTCCATTCCTGAAGGTATTGAAGATTTTTATGTAGATCACGATACGTTGATATTTATTGTGAATAATGAAGAAATAAAAGTAAAACTTGGGGGAGAGATAATTGGAGAATTACCCACTGTTGCAGGCATTCATGAAATAAAGGTTAAATCATTGCCTGGCGGGAAAATAAAACTTGGAGATTAATTCTTGGCCATATTTCTCAAATTTCATTTATTTGGCCATGAAAATGGCGCTTTGTTTGTTTTTTTATTCTTGGGTAATTTTATAAATGTGGATTTATGCCATTAAAACATGGTACTGGACAATCTTGGTGGAGCATTGAAAGAAGTGTTTAGGAAGATCACAGGATCTACCCACATTAGCGAACGCCTTATTACAGAGATTGTTAAGGAAATCCAAAGAGCATTATTGAGTGCTGATGTAAATGTTAAACTTGTTTTAGAATTGACTAAAAAGATTAAAACGAGGTCATTAGATGAAAAGCCTCCTTCTGGCGTAAATGCTAAAGAACACGTTGTAAAAATAGTTTATGAAGAATTAGTTGAGTTTTTTGGTAAGGAAAAACAAGGAATTGAAGTTGTAAAAAAGAAAGGCGAACCTTTCAAAATTATGAATGTTGGACTTTTTGGTGCAGGAAAAACAACAACTATTGGAAAATTAGCAAAATATTATTCTAATCGTGGAAACAAAGTTGCAGTTGTTGGATTGGATGTGCATCGCCCTGCTGCACACACACAATTAAAACAAATTGCAGATTCATTAAAGATTGATTCATTTACAAATGGAAAAATAAAAGATCCGGTTAAACTATGGAAAACTTTTGAAAAAGATTTGAAAGATTATGATTTGGTGATTGTTGATACTGCCGGAAGAGATGCATTAAGTGATGATTTAGTAAAAGAAATTGAAGATGTTTCTAAAGTCGTAAATCCTAACGAAATATTATTGGTTGTTAGTGCAGATATGGGTCAAGCAGTTAAGGATCAAGCAGAAATGTTTCATAAAGCATGTGGCGTTACTGGAGTAGTTGTAAGTAAATTAGATGGAACTGCTAAAGGTGGAGGAAGTCTTAGTGCCTGTGCCGTTACTGGTGCACCAATTAAGTTCATAGGTATTGGGGAAAGACCAGAAGATATTGAAGTTTTTAATCCAGAAGGATTTGTTGGAAGATTATTGGGCCTTGGAGATTTAGAAGCTTTACTTGAAAAAGCAAAGGGTTCTTTGGACATGGAGAAAGCAGAAGATCTAAGTAAAAGAATGCTCAAGGGAGATTTTAATTTAGTTGATATGTATGAACAATTAAGTGCTATGAAAAAAATGGGGCCATTGAATAAAGTTATGGAAATGATTCCTGGTATGGGTGGAATGAAGATGCCTAAGGGTGCATTGGAAGGTCAACAAGAAAAAATGAAAACTTGGAAATTTGTTTTAGATAGTTGTACTAAGGAAGAGTTAGAAAATCCTGATCTTTTGGGCAGAGAACGTGTTGAAAGAATTGCATCCGGAAGTGGAAGAGAAGTTTCAGACGTTCGAGAATTATTAAAACAATATAAACAAACTAAAAAAATGATGAAGATGATGAAGGGACAAAATCCTGAAAAAATGATGAAGAAATTTGGAAGTATGGGTGGCGGAAACCTTAAATTTTAAGTTGTATTTTTTGTAATAATAATATTTATTAAGTGGTTTTTATTCTAAGATTTTAGAGGTGTTAGTGATGAATCTTAAGTGTGAAAAATGTGGTAAAGAGTCTACCTCTCTTGATGAGACTTCTGTTTTATTGGGAGACTATTTTTGTGAAGAATGCAGAAGTGAATAATTTTTAATAAAATTTTTAAATTGAATGAGTTTTAGTAATTTATGAAACTAATTGGAAATGGCGCAGAAGCTAATGTTTATTTAGATGGAACTAACAATAGTGTAGTTAAACGAAGAGTGCAGAAAACTTACCGTATTTCTGAAATCGATTCTAAGATGAGAGTTCATAGAACTAGAAGAGAAGCTAAAATTTTAAAGAAATTAGAAGGACTTTGTCCATTACTTCTAGATGTTGATGAGAGAAATGGGGAAATTATAATGGAGCATTTAGAAGGGCCAATGGTTAAAGAAGTTGTAGACGATTTTTCAAAGGACAAACGTGCAGAACTAATGAATTCTATTGGGTCCATAGTAGGTAAAATGCATACTTTAGATGTAGCTCATGCAGATTTAACTACTTCTAATATGATTTATTTAAATGGAGAAGTAAAACTTATTGATTTTGGGTTATCTTTTGTTACGGACAAGATTGAACATATGGCTGTAGATATTCATTTATTTAGACAAGCTCTTGAAAGTAAACACCATATGCATTATGAAATGTTATATGATAATTTTCTAAAGGGATATTCTTCTGGAAACTCAAATTCTTCTGAAGTATTTGAGAGATTAAAAAAAGTAGAAAAAAGAGGAAGATATAAACGAAAAGGCGAAATATAGCAAATTATATAAACGCTTTTTTTGATTGAAATTTAAATAGCCCTGTAGTGTAGTGGTCTAGCATAGGGGATTTTGGGTCCCTTGACCCAGGTTCAAATCCTGGCAGGGCTAGTTATTATCATGAAAAGTCTTATAAACCCATTTTGACTTTCTCGATTAAACATTAAAGGGTGTGTGAGTGAGAACTTGCATATGCCAGAAATGATTTTCTGGATCCTTTAACTAAATAAAAATGGCAAGAGCATATTCAAGAAAGAAAGGAAAAAGCAACAGTACTAGACCCGTTAATATAGATAATTCTGAATGGGCTAATAAAGATGCTAAGCTGATTAAACAAACTATCTTAGATCTTGTTAAAGATGGAAAGAGTGCAAGTGAAATTGGAATGATCTTAAGAGATTCTTATGCTGTTCCAGATGTTAAAGCATTATTGGGAATGAAACTTGGAAAAGTTTTAATCGAGGGAGAAGTTACTCGTGAGGTTCCTGAAGATTTATTAGCTTTGATTAGAAGAGATATTGCACTTGCAAAACATAGAGAAACAAATCATAAAGATATGACTTCTAAAAGAGGTCAACAACTTACTCTTAGTAAAATTAACAAACTTGTAGATTATTATAAATCTAAAGGCGTATTAGCTAAAGATTGGACTTACAATAGAGAAAAAGCAGTTCAGTGGATTGTTTAATTCTTAATATACTTCGAAGTCTATATATGTTATTAAAAGCAAATTCTATTAGTTATTTATGAAAGAGGAATTTTTGACTCATGTCAAAGATATGGCTGGTGAATTTTTAGAGTTAGTAGAGAATAGCTCTGCTCCTGTTAAGATTATAGGAAATTTAGATACTGATGGCATTACTTCTACTTCAATTTTGTGTAAGGCATTTGCTAGAAAAGGAATACCTTATTCTACCGCAATTGTTAAACAAGTAAATTCTGAATTAATTGAATCATTACAAAATGAAACTTTTGAAATTTTAATTTTTGCTGATTTAGCAACTGCATTTATTGGAGAATTGAGCGAAACAATTGACAAACCAATTTTTGTATTAGATCACCATTTTCCTGAAATAAATGAAAAGAGAATTGGAAAGTTAAGACAGATTAATCCTCATTTTTTTTCAATAGATGGTCAAAAAGAAATTTCTGCTGCAGGAATATCCTATTTATTTGCAAAATCCCTTAGTGAATCTAATAGTGATCTTTCTTACCTTGCATTAGTTGGAGCAATTGGAGATATGCAAGAGAATTTAGGTTTTACTGGTATGAATAAATTAATTTTAGAAGACGCAATGGAAAGAGATATGGTCGAAAGAAAAGAAACTTTGAGAATATTTGGAATGCAGACTAAGCCAATTCATAAAGTTTTGGAGTATAGTACTAATCCATATATCCCGGGAGTAACTGGAAATGAACGTTCTGCAATTAAATTTATTGAAGAAGCAGGTATAGACGTCTACGACAAAGCAAGAAATTTTAGAAAATTAGTTTCATTAAGTAAAGAAGAATTAGAAAAGTTAGTTAATGCTATTGAGATTAAAAAAACTCCTGGAACTGGTTCAGATGTTTTAGTTGGTCCAGTATTTTTATTAAAAAATGAAGAAGATGATAGTTTTAGAAAGGACTTGCGAGAGTTTTCAACACTGTTAAATTCATGTGGAAGAATGGGTTCTCCAAGTTTAGGTGTGGGCGTTTGTTTAGATGATTCTTATTCATGTAAAAAAGCATACGATTTGCTTAGAAGATATAGAAAAGAAATAATCGATGCATTAAATTGGTTTTATAACAACAGAAGAAGCGAAAAAGTTATTGAAAAAAATGGTTATGTAGCTATTTTGGCAGAATCAAATATCCGAGATACAATAATTGGAACCTTGGCATCATTATTGGCTAAAAGTAATGTTTATTCTGAGGGCACCATCATATTATCTTCTGCTTATTCTTTGGATGGAATGATTAAGCTCAGTTTAAGGGCATCTGGAAATAAGACTGAGGTTGATTTAAGAGCTATTGTGAAGGAGATTATTGGAGATGGTCCTGGCTATGGTGGTGGCCATAAATTAGCTGCAGGAGCATCAATTCCTCAAGATAGGGAAGATTCTTTTATTCGGAATGCATTGGCTTCATTAGATAAATATACTTCTGGAAGCCCTAAGGCTTAAAATTAAGAGATTTGATTAATAGAAAGATTTATAATTGAATTTCGGAGATTTTGGGTTAAGATGGCAAAAGTTTCAGGTAAAAAAGTAACTCTTAGAAAGAAGAAAAAGAAATGGTTCAAGATAATTGCACCTAGTGAGTTTAAGAGTAAAAATGTTGGAGAAACTGTAGCTGTAGAACCAAATGATATGGTAAACAGAGTTCTAAAAGTAAATTTAATGAGTTTGTTAGACGATTATAAGAGGCAAAATGTTAATATTAAATTTAAAGTAGAAGCTGTAAATGATGATAATGCAGTGTGTAAAACTGTAGGGTATGAATTAATTAAATCACAATCAAGAAGATTCACTAGAAAGGGTGCAGATAAAATGGATGATTCCTTTATCGCAGTTTCAAAAGATGGTGTTAAATTAAAAATTAAACCTGTTGTAGTAACAAGGCATAGAGTTTCTGTTGGAGTTGTTAAGGCACTAAGGGCTAAGGCAAAAGAATATGTTTTGGACAAGGTTAAAGAATTAGATTCTAAAGATGTTTTCCAATCTGTTATTCAAATGAAGATTCAAAGAGAAATGAAAGTAGCTTTGAACAAGGTTTGCCCAGTAGGCCCTTGTGAAATTAGATCTTTAAGCTTAGTTAACTAAATTAGGATAACTTTTAAATAGTTTTTGTTGTATTATATTTCTATGAAAGAAAAAAGTGTGATCATTGTTGCTTTATCTATGATAATGCTTTCCTTTATTGCAAGTAGTTTTGATAGTAGTGAAACTGTTACTGGAAAAGTAGTTGTTGAAGAAAGTGAATGTACTTCAGATTTATATTTATTAAATGGAAAATATGTTGTTCCTTGTGAATTTGGAAAATTAACTTGGGAAGATCAACAATTATTGCATTATACTTTCGAATAAATTAATAAGTTTAATTTTAGTTTTTTATGAGTAATTTCTTTATTTTCTATTAGTTTGATTGTTTCTGGTTTGAATGTTTCAAAGTCTTTTGGATGGTTTGTTAAAATTGCTAGTTTGTTATTTAATTTTGTTTCTGCTAATTTAAAGATATCATGAATTAGTTTGTAGGGTCCTTTTTTCTTTTTTGAAAAAACAACATGGGTAATTATATAATCTGATTTTTCTAGTTTCAATATTTCTTTTGAATTAAATTTGATTTCTTTCTTTGCTAATTTTGCATTTATTCTAGCATTTCTGAGGTTATTTGAATGGAGATCATTTGCTGAAACATTTATGTTTTGTAAAGCTGCTTCAATTGGTATGATTCCATCTTTAGATTCTATACATATTAATGTTTCATCTTTTTTTATGTTTAGATATTTTATTACTGCTGCTGCGAGAGTTGCAGGTGTTGTTTGATTATGTAAATTGAATCTATATTCTCTTTTTGGAATAACATCTTTTGAAATTCCTATAGTGCATTTGTTTTCTACTATGTCTATGATTATAGTATTATTATAATCTTTTGGAGAATAGTTTAGTGGATTGTTTTCTCCAATCGCTTTTCCACATGCTTGCTCTACCTCCATACTAGTTAGAATATCGTGAGATTCAAAAGAACATTTACATTTGTAAGTTCCTTCAATGTTTAATTTTAATTTTTTTATTTCATTAGTTATGTCTGTTAATGTTTTGAATTTAAACGATGTTAAAAGTTCATAAACTGAATCTAGAGTTCTGTAGCATTCTTTTAAGGTGTTGAATTCTACTCTTCCAGGAGAGTTTAATTTGCCGTTTGTTTCAGAAATAGCTGCTTCTTCTAATCCCTTAATTGTTTTTCCTATAAATGTCATTTAAATTTTCTCTGCTAAATAAATATTATTTTTATTTTCTATAATCTTTAAATTGATTTTATCTCCTTGGTTTGCACTACATTTTTTTACAGTGATATTTCTATTTTTGTAAGCTACAATCTTTTGATTTTCAAACCAGCCGTCTTCTAGAATTGAAGTATTTATTTTTTCCCCTATGTCTATGGTTGTTCCCAACTTACTTGATTTTTCTATTTCTAATTCTCCTTTTTGATAGGTTAATTTAACATCATGTTTCTTTTCCCAGTCTTCTAATTGTTTGTAGAACTTGTAGTAGTTTTGTTTTTTGATTCCTTTTGGTTTTCTACTGTATTTGTAAGTTTCATATTTCTGAATTCCTAGTTTACAGTTTAATTTTTTTGAAAGAAGGATAATATTTTCTATTTCTTTGTCGTTGATGTTTGGAAGATAAACTGGTGCAAGCAAAAGTTCTATTTTTGATTTTGAAATGTGTTCTGCAACTTCCAATACTTTCTTTAAATCGTAAGTGTCTGTACCCATTAGAATTTTTGCTTGTTCTGGGTCTGTTGTGTGAATGCTTAGATGTATTCTATTTAATCCGGCTTTTTCTAACCTGTCAATTCTTTCTTTTGTGAAATATGTTCCATTACTCTGCATTGAAATAAAATGTACTTTTTTATTTTTCTTTATTTCAGTGATTAAATATTCTAATTCCGGATAAGAAGCAGGTTCTCCAACTGAATCAATATTTACATGAATTTTTTCTTGCTTTAAATCAATAATTTTGTTTACTTCTTCAATTAAATAATTAGGTTCTATTTTGTAACCTGTTTTATGTGTGCTTGATTTTGGTCCTGCATCTGTTGAACAGAAAATACATGACAAGTTACAAGTTGAAATTGGCCGTACTTGTAAAAGAGAACTGCCTCTATCTATGATTCCGAAGGCTATGTTGCCCATTAAAGGTATTCCTGATTCTTTTGTTATTTCTACTGTTTTCATAAAATTATTGCCGTTTAGGCCCTTTAAAAGTATTTTGAGAAGAATTTTTGAGTTATTTTTGTTTAGGATAAACTTCTCTTCCCATGAAGATTTTTTCAGTTTTTACTGCAATACCTTCATCAGTTCCCAGAATCTCTTTTGCTGTTTTTTTAGCAGTTCCCAATCCTACTAATTCTCCTTTTAATGTAAGTATGGCTACTTGAATATTTGGAGAAACGTCTTCAGTTACTTTAGAAATTCCTTGGGTTGCTAAAGGAGCACCATGACAAATATTGGAAACTGCAGAATCCATGATCCAAACTTTTGGAAAATATTTTATTGCATTTTCAAAAGGTTCAATTATTTTCTTTAATGGTTCCTCGTTATTTTCTTTTTTGTAAACTTCATAGGCATCTGTTAAATCTTGTAGGGTGTGCCACGTATTTTCTTTAAATGGTCCTGCCTTAGTTCTGATTAATTGCACCATATGTGCTCCAGAGCCTAAATCTAGCCCCATATCATGAATTAACTTTCTGATGTATGTACCTGCCTCACAACCCACTCTGAATAATACATAGTTGTCTTTTATTTCTAAAATTTCACTGTAATAAATTTCTCTTGATCTTAACCTTCTTTTTACTGCCGAACGAACAGGGGGTAATTGTTTTATTTTGCCCATAAATTTTTCAAAAGTTTTTTTTATTTTTTCTTCTGATGGTGCATCGTGAATTCTCATCAATGCGATATACTCTTTTCCTGCTGGAAGAAGTGTTTGAACAATTCTTGTTGCATCTTCTAACGCTACTGGTAATGATCCAGTTACTTTTGGATCTAATGTTCCTGAATGTCCGGTTTTTTTTAAGTTTAATATTTTTTTTACATAGTCTGCAATTAAATGTGAGGATGGTCCGGACGGTTTATTGATATTAACAATGCCATAATTGATTAAATCTTGAATTTTTCTAGCTTCTGGGGGGCAGCCGAAGGCAATATCTGTTTCAGCATCCCTTCTAATTAGAACTTTTTGATTATTTCTTTCTGAAGGGAGTAATAACTCATTTTTTTGTTTCATTTTTTGCTTTTTTTATAAATAGATAAGGTTTAAATAGGTATTCTATTCATTTGTATTAGTGTTAAAGAGGGAAATTGATTAATATGTCTTCTGTAAGAAAGGGTGTTGGTAAGAGCCATGAGAAGGGGCTAACTAATTTATTTATCGGACTTACTTTTTTATTGTTATTTTTCGGAGCATCTAGCGATTTTTCAGTTTTTAAGGGTATTAGCCCTACATCGGAGGGTTTGAGTGATTTTACAGGCATGGCTACTTCTCAAGATAGAGGACATAATGATAGCTATCCTGCATATGTTACTTTTGGTAAACCTCTGGGCCAAAGTTTTAGAGAAATTGGTTCTGGTGAATTGGCCGGATTACTTGGCGGAAGCGTTAGTACTTCTTTAGGAACTTCAGTTTATAATCAATATATTAAATTTTCAAGTATTTTTACTAGTGGTGAAACATTAAATGTTCAGCCAAGTGTTCTATATGGTTCGACTACGGGATTACAAAGTAATTTTTTAGGAGATTATTTCTTTTTAGAAACCAAAACAGGTATTGGTGTTACTGCTGAAAATGCGTTTATGGAGTATGGTGTGGAGTTTGCAACTGGATTGAGTAGTAATTTAAGTTCTGGAGTTTTAGAAGATTTAAAGGGAAGTTCATTTTTCATTATTTCTGATGATTATGATGTAATTGATGCAACTGTAGATAATAATGCAATTACTCTATCTCTTTTAGATTATATTGTTCAAGATAATCTAATTCAGGGACAAGAAAAAAATTATTTGATTGAAAAAGATGGAGTTACTACTGACTATAATGTTGAAGTTGGGAGTATTCCTAATTTAGTTCCTGAACAAGTTTATATGAATATTACTGGTTATAATTTTGTAGAAGAAAGTGGGACATATAATGTTGGAGATACAATTACATTAATTGATGGTACTCCTGTGTTTGTTACAGGTATTTCTTTGAGCGAAGTAGGATATTCTGGATATGTGGATGGTCCAATGGAGAGTGCATTGTTTAATTCTCCACAAGGTATGGCTTCAGGAGAGACAGGTATTTATTTTGTTGCGGATACAGGGAATAATGTAATTAGAATGATTAATATGAGTTCTGGAAATGTAACAACAGTTGCAGGAAGTGGGGCTCCAGGTTCAAATGATGGAGTAGGTGCAAATGCACAATTTAATGATCCTAGAGGAATTGCAATAGATTCAACTGGAAAAATACTTTATGTTGCAGATACAGGAAATCATAGACTTAGAAAAATAGTATTAACTAACAATGCAAGTTCTTCAAGTTATTATGGAACTGTTACAACTATGGCTGGTTCGGATTGGGGAACAACTACATCAACAACTAGTTCTGGTATGCATGGAACTGATGCAATGTTTAAGTATCCTGAAGGAATTGCTGTTGGTGATTTAGGAACTATTTATGTTGCAGATACTCAAAATCATAGAATATTAAAAATATTTGATAATGGTGAAACAAATTCAAATGAGGCAGATAATTGGAATGTAACAATTGTTGCAGGGATGGGTGTTTCTGGTTTTGATAATGGGACTGGAGATATGTCTAAGTTCAATGGTCCGAGAGATTTGTTTGTTGGAGAAGGTAGTGCGATTTATGTTACTGATACAGGAAATAATGCAATAAGAACAATATTCAAAAATGGACATTATACAGCTTGGAATGAGACTGAAGCATTTAATTGGAATACAACAACTTTAGCGGGCGGTGCAGGAACTGGTGCTGCAGGTTATGCGGACGGTGCAGGAAAAGATGCTTTATTCAATACGCCTTTAGGAATTTGGTCAGGATCTAATCAACCACTTGGATACCTTTATGTTGCAGATAGTTTGAACAATGTAATTAGATATGTTGATAACAATACAGGAGTTGTTTCTACTTATGCAGGTACTGGTGCTGCAGGTTATGTGGATGGGTTAAAAGAAGTTGCTAGAATGAATTTGCCTTCAGAAGTTACTCTTGTAGATAATAAGTTATTTTTTGTTGATAAAAACAACCATAAAATAAGATATTCTACTGCTTCAAATGTTATAACTTTAACAGGAAATGGGACAGTTGTTGGAAATAATGTTGATATCTATCTTGGTGGAGATTTAATTGTTTTAACTGATACTGATTATACAGATGATGAAACAACTACAAATACTTTGGGATATAGTGGGAATTCATTTACCTTGAATAATGAATTAATTGATAATGCATTTGTTCAAATTCAAGCTAATGATACTGATGTAGAAGACTTTACTATTGATTCAATTAAATACAGATTAGTTGCTTCAGCAAGCTCTGGAAGTAATTTTGAAATGAATGAATCTATTAGTTTGAGTAGTTTGTTGACTGAATCTTTAGGTTTGATTGGAACTTTTGATATTTTCTATTTGGGCGATGTAACTCCTCCTGTAGAAAAAGAAATTAAATTAAATTACGCAAATGTTAGTGCAAATGATACTTATAATTTAATCTTTGAAAATATGGATGGCAGAGTTATTTCTTTCCCTTATATGTGGAATAATAATGGTGCGCGAGGATACGGAGATGCTGATGGAGATTTAGTTTTTGTTGAAGGGACTGTTGATGAAAATGTAAGTACTGCTATTGCTAGTAAACATGATTTTACCGTTGGACTTGGAGATTATTTTGTGTTAAGTAATTCAGATACTCCTGACGGAATTGATAATAATGCTGTAAGTGAAGTTATTCAATATGTTTCCTATGATACTACTAGTAAAACGTTGAATTTTGTTAATTTGTTTGATGGAACTGCCTTGAGTGTAAATTATTTAGATGTTGTAGGATTAAATGGAACAGTTGGAAGTGCTACGCTTTCTGTGAATAATAGAAATTATGGAATATATTTGGCAAATACTACCGCTGCTAATGCAATGCCTTTGGCGATTGATATGAACGGAGATGGAATTTTTGAAGCATCTCAAATTTATGTTACTGATAAATCTGGTGCAGTAATTGATTTAGGAATTCCTTCTAAAGGTGGAATTTGGAATGCTGTAGATTCTTTAGCTGGAACTTGGAGTGAAACTGGAGAAGTTGTTAATGCTGGATCTGTTTTGAGGTTAATTTCAAATTATGAAGAGTTTGGATTTGATTCTAATGTTCAATCTCTTCCAGAAAGTTGTAATGCGCCAGAAGGTACGAGTTGTGATGGTGTTGTACTAACAGAGAATGCTGCGTACATTACTTTAACAAATAATGGAAATTATTTAGCAAATGCAAGAATGCAACTTGATGGTTGTACTTCTGATCATGATATTCAAGGATTTGTTCCCGGAACTCAGAGGACTTTTGATTTTAAAGATTGTAATGGTCAAAATGATGTAGGTATTAAAGTTCAAAAGAATTTTGCATTGTTACATGATACTGGAACTACTCCAAATATTATAACTGAATCTGAGCCAGGAAATTTAACTTGGAAAGTTAGTGGAAATTATGCTCCTTGTATTTACGAAGTTACAGAGGTTTCTGTGGCCATTAGTGGAACTAAATTGGAGATTTCTGGACTTGATGCAGGAACAGGTATTGGAACATGTTGGTCAAATTATGCTAATCAAGAAGGCAGTAATTATTATGGTATGAATAGCCATGGAGCCTTCTTTAATCAAACTGATGATGGAAGTAATTCCGAGTTAGTTATTAATTATCCAGATACTCCTAGGCAAGCAATTGTTCAATTTGTTACAGATTATGCTACAGGCACTGGAAGCTGTACTCCTAGTTGTCCAGATCCTTCTACAGTTGCTTGTGGAAATTCAATTTATCCTACAAATGGATGTGGAACATGTCCTGGCACAGGAACACAATGTAGTTCTGGAGAGACTTGTAATCCTACTACTTTAACTTGTGAAGCTTGTACCCCTTTAACACAATCTCAAGCATGTAGTGGATATGACTGCGGAAGTGTTAGTGATGGCTGTGGTGGCTCAATTACTTGTGGTGCTTGTGGAAGTGGCCAAACTTGTAATGGAAATGTTTGTGAGGATGATCCTGTTACCTGTACAGATAATGCTAATTGTACTTCGGGGTATATTTGTTCTGCAGGAATTTGTATTGATGACGGTAGTTCAGGTTTAAATTATGAAATTTTTGAATGGGATATTGATGATTCTTTAACTGAGTTTGAAATGGTTGAAGAAGATTGGATTATTGTTACAGGTTTAGATGAGGATTATGCATTTGAATTAAATAGAGTTTATACAAGTGGGAAAATTAGATTTGGTCAAAATGATACAGGTATAAATTATTATATTAATGAAGCAGGAGATACAATAAATTTTGATCCTGATGATGATGGAGATTATGATTTCCATATTAAATCTGTTGAAGTTGATACTTTGAATGATGAAGCAACAGTAGAAATTGAAGCAGGAGAATATGTAAGTTCAACAACTACCCCTGATACCTCTAGTAGTTATTGTGGTGATGGAACTTGTGATGTTGGAGAAACCACATTTACTTGTCCTTTAGATTGTTTAACAACTCCTACAACTACAACTAATACAGTTACTACGACCCCTACAGTTTATCCGGGTACTACAACTCCTACATCATCTACAGGAGGATATCAAGGAGGGTCAGCAGTAACTCAAGAAAGTGATAATTTATTATTGTGGATTGCTTTAGGAATATTACTTATGATAATTGTTATACTTGCATTTATTATGTTCTTAAGACCAAGAGGCTCACCTACAAAAGGATATTCAGTTCAATCACAACAAACCCAACCTGTTGCAACTAAACCTCAAGAAAGTGAATATAAGTGGTAATTTAAGAAATTAGAATTATTTTTTCTTTTCGTTTTTTGGTTTTTCGTCTTTAACTACCATTTTTTCTTCTCTAACTTTTTCAGCCTTTTCTTTTGGTAGTTCTTTTTTTACTGTTTTTTCCTTAACAGGTTCTTTCACTTTTTTAGTTTCAATTATTTTTTCAGCTTCTTTCTTAGGTTTTTCTTCCTTAGCTTTTTTTGTTTTTGGTTCTTCTTTTTTAGTAGTTTCAATAGGGAATCCAATTAATTCTGCCCTGTATTTGTCTTCATCTTTCAGAACTTTAACATGAACTTTTGTAATAACATTTTTTCTTCCTCTTGATTGAAGTTTGTGATTTAATTCACTACCTAGAAGAACATTTTCTGATTTAGTATGTTTTTGTAAGAATTGTCTAACAGCAATGACTGCTTTTTTAGCACGATCATATTTTGCTACTTTCATTATTTCCTTTCTTAGAGGAATTATATATTCTGCTTCGTTTCCTTTCATCTTATGCTTTAATTCTCTTTCCTCTCTTCCAAGAACGTTTAATAACAGTATGGCGACCCATGTGAACTCTTCTACCTACTCCATAGATTTTAGTAACTGTCCAAAAAGGAGCCCATCTAGTTTGGAGCAATCTTTTTGCCAATCTTTGTTTCTTTGCAGGAGATTTTACTTTTGCCATTTTACTTTTTAATTTTATCAACTAGGCTTTTACCTTTCGGAGAAATTTTACGTCCTTTATGTACGTTTTTTTCTTCTTTTAGTACGTATCCAGCTTTTTCTAGTTGTTGTAATATTGTTCTAATAATTTTTCCAGAAGCTTCAGTTGTTCTTTCTGGTTTATGTCCTCTATTTTTTTTATGAGTATAAACTTTTTTTAATTTAGAGGTTCCAATCGGACCGTTCAAATATACTTTTCTTAAAATTGATGCAGCTCTCATTCTGTACCAGTCCTTTGATTCTGGTCTTTTAGTTTTACCATGGCCTGTCTTTACAAAATTAGCCCATTCTGGGACAGTAATTGCGTCTTTAAGAGCTTCTGATAGCTTCTTGATAGTTTCATTTGTTTTTAGGTCTTGTATTGCTGCCATAGAATTATTTTGCTCAGAATCAGTTTATAAAGTTTTGTGTTAGTTTGGCCTTAAAAGGTAAGAATCTTCCTTATCTTCAATCTGGAAGCCTTTTGCATGAATTTGGTATCTCAATTTATCTGATTTTTCCCAATTTTTGTCTTTTTTTGCTATGAGCCTTTCTTCTGCTAATTTAATTATATTTTCTGGTATTTCTTGATCAAAATTAAGTATTTTGAAAATATTGTTGATTTCTTTGAAGAATTTTAGGGTGTCTTTTCCACCTTTTTTATTTTTATTACAATATGTAATGTACTCAAAGATTTTTGCAAATGCTTCTGGCGTGTTGAAGTCATCGTCCAATGCATCATAAAATGCCTTTTTTGTTTTTTCTAGTTCTTTATCATCTTGATTGTTTAAATTTAATATGAAATTGTTAATTCTAGCTAATCCATTTTTGGAATTTTCTAAATTTTCTTCTGAATACTCTATTCTATTCCTATAATGTGCGGATGCGTAAAAGAATCTAATTGTTTCTTTTGATTGTTGTTTTAATAAATCTCTTAGTGTTATTATGTTTCCAATTGATTTAGACATTTTTTCTTTTTTCATGTCTAAGAATCCTGCATGCATCCAATATTTCACAAATGGTTTTTTATTTGAAATTGCTTCCATTTGTGCAATCTCTGCTTCGTGATGTGGAAAAATTAAATCTATCGCCCCTCCATGAATATCATACTGTTGACCAAATTCTTCTTCAGTAATTGCAGTATCTTCTATGTGCCATCCTGGTCTTCCTTTGCCAAATGGTGCGTCCCAAGAAATTTCTTTTTCTTTTGCAAATTTCCATAAACAAAAATCTCCTTTATTTTTCTTTTCAGAACTTGAATCAACTCTAGTGGTTGCATCTTCTGCTTGGAGTGCAGTTCTTCCAGATAGTTTACCATATTCTGGATCTATTGAAATGTTAAAATAAATTCCATCTTCTGTTTTGTATGCGAATTCTTTTTCCAATAATCTTTCTACTTGAGAAATTATATTGTCCATTTTATCAGTAGCTTTAATATATTTTGAAACTGCAGTGTTTCCTAAGTCTTTCATGTCTTTCAGAAATTCTTTGCAATATTTTTCTGAGAATTCTAATGGGGCTTGTTTTGCCTCTTTAGCAGCATTGATTATTTTATCATCTATATCTGTTAAATTTTGGATATAATTAACTTTGAATTTTTTATGTCTTAGATAATTAACAATTAAATCAAAGCTTGTAAAAGTTCTTGCATTTCCTATGTGAATAAAATTATATGTTGTTGGACCACAAACGAAGATGTTTATTTTTCCTTTTTCTATAGGGTCAAGGGTTTCTTTCTTTTTGGTTAAAGTGTTGTAAATCTTCATTTTAGTAAAAATATTTAGAAATTAAAGTATATTAATCTTTTGAGAACTCTAAACTATAGTTACTATGAACTGATGTTTTGGATCCACAGGGCTACAGTTTGGAGAACAGCTTAAAATTGCTTCAAATTTGTATACTCCTAATGGAAGATTTTGAGTATTAATTAATACTGTATCACTGTAACTTTCTCCTGAAGTCATTTCTATTGGAGATTTTACCCAATCTACATTTGCAAGTACGTCTGCTGAGTTAATTGATGCAGGATTTGATAAAATATTCAATGTGTATTGTAGGGAATATGTTGCTCCTGGATAAACATTATTTCTTAAATACACTTCTAAATTATCTATTGTTTTTCCTTGTTCAACTGTGTATTTTTTTGAGACCGTTGAGATTGACTTATCTGAATTTCCAAATATCTCCATAATTTGTCCTTCAGTAACTCTCTGTAAATCATCTGTTTGTTCGCTTATTCCTGACATGGTATCTGTAACCCACTTTAGTCCTAATGTTAAAATTGTAATTCCAATAACAACAACTACAATAGTAGTTATAGAAAGTTCTACTGCCCCTTTTTTCCCTCTTTGCATGTCAAGGTTTAGTTAATAAAGATTAATAAAGGTTTCTCTAATCTTTTCTTTTGAGGCATTTACTCTATTTACTCTCTGCCCGGCAAATTCTCTTAAAAGTTGAAGGTGTTAGTTGATTATATGTCATATCTCTCTGAATTAATAGGAATAATCCTTGGAGATGGAAATATTTATTATAACTCTAAATCTAGAAGTTATTATGTAGAAATTACTGGAAATCCTCTTAATGAAAATAATTATTATTTTCACATCTCTTGGCTATTTTTGAATATTGTTGGAAAACCTGGAAGAATTTATCTAGGAGGTAGAGGGCTAAGAATAAGAATTTATGACAAGAAATTTGTTGAATTTTTAATTAATGAGATTGGCATGGATTATGGTAAATCCAAATGCTATTCTGCAAAGATTCCTCTAAGAATAATTAAAGCTTCAAAACAAGAAATTCTTTGTTGTTTGAGGGGAATTTTTGATACAGATGGATCTTTTTTTGTTTCAAAAAAAGGAGGAAAATTATATCCTTCTATTGAAATTGTTTCTTGTAGTGAAAAATTAGCTAAACAAATTAAAAATTTACTCGTTGAAGATTTTCGTGTTAATTTTAGGATTAAAATGTCCAAAAAAAGCAATGCCAGATTAGCTTATGTAATCTCATTATATGGGCAAGAGGAAACTAATAAATGGTTTAAATTGGTAGGCAGTTCTAATTCTGCAAAGTATGAAAAATATGAGAATTTTATCAAAAGATTTAAATAGATTCTTTTGAAAACTTGTGTTTGATGGGGCGGTAGCTCAGTCTGGGAGAGCACTAGAAGAGTTGTAGAAAATGTAACTCTGGTGAAACTGAAGTCAAGGGACTTCGTCTCTCAGCAGAAATCTAGGTGTCGAGTGTTCAAATCACTCTCGCCCCACATTTTATTTTAGAAAGTTATTTAAGATTAGAATTTGGGAGTTCTAGTATGAAAGTTGACATGCCCGGTAAATATCTTGCTGAAGAAATTGAGAAAAAATGGATGGCTAGATGGGAGAAAGATAAGACGTATAAGTTTGATGAAACTAATGCAGATAATATTTTTTCTATAGATACGCCTCCGCCTACAGTTTCTGGGAAATTACATTTTGGCCATGCATTTAGTTCAAGTCAACAAGATTTTATTGCAAGGTATAAACGTATGAAAGGTTTTAATGTTCTTCAACCATTCGGAACAGATGATAATGGTTTGCCTACTCAAACACTTATTCAAAAATTAAAAAAAGTTTGGGCAAAGGGAATGGAAAGAAAAGATTTTATTGCTCTTTGTCTGGATACTTTAGAGAATGAATTAAGGCCTAGTTATTTACAAGATTGGAAACGGCTCGGAATGAGTTGTGATTTCGATGTTAACTATACTACTATTAATGAACACTCAATTAGATTGAGTCAAAAATCATTTATTGAACTTTATGAAATGGGCAGAGCATATAGACAAGAAGCTCCTGCAACTTGGTGCCCTAAATGTCAAACTGCAATTGCTCAAGTAGAATTAGAAGATAAAGAAGTTCCTTCAATCTTTAATGATATTGTGTTTATGGTTGGAGATGAGAAATTAACTGTTGCAACCACAAGACCAGAATTGTTACCTGCATGTGTGGCGATATTTTATCATCCAGATGATACTAGATATTCTGTATTAGAAGGTAACCTTGCAAGAGTTCCTTTATTTGATTTTGAAGTTCCTATATTGCCTGATGAACGTGCTGATCCTGAAAAAGGAACAGGAATTGTAATGTGTTGTACATTTGGAGATAGTACTGATGTTGAATGGCAAAAAGCACACAAGTTACCGATTAAGACTGCAATTAACAAAGATGGCACAATGTCTTCGTTGGCTGGAAAATATGAGGGTATGAAATTAAAAGAAGCAAGAAATGAGATTATTGAAGATTTGAAAAATGAAAGTTTATTGACTAAACAAGAACCCATAACACATTCTGTTAATACTCATGAAAGGTGTGGAACTGAAATTGAATTTGTACATTCTAAACAATGGTTTGTTAGATATTTAGACTTGAAAGAGGATATGTTAGAATGGGGTAATGAACTTAATTGGTATCCTAAACATATGAAGAACAGATATGATAATTGGGTTAAGGGATTACAATGGGACTGGTGTATTTCTAGACAAATCTCTTTTGGAGTTCCGTTTCCAATTTGGTATTGCGGAGATTGTGGAGAAACAATAGTTGCAAGTGTGAAAAATTTACCTGTTTATCCTTTACATGATAAGGCTCCTGTAGATTGTTGTCCTAATTGTAAAAGTAAAAATTTGAAAGGTGAAAAAGATGTTATTAATACTTGGGCAACTTCTTCATTAACTCCCACAATTGTTAAAGAATTATTTAAGGGAACAAAAGTTTATAACTATTTGAAAGAAAATCCTATGGATTTGAGAACACAAGGACACGATATTATTTCTTTTTGGTTATTTAACACTGTTGTAAAAAGCAGACTTCATGAAAAGATGAATCCTTGGAAGGATTGTTTTATCAATGGATGGGTGCTTGATCCAAGAGGTAGAAAAATGTCTAAATCTAAAGGCAATGTAGTAGAACCTCAAAAAATAATTGAAACTTATTCTGCAGATGCATTAAGAATTATGGCAGGAGGATGTAAACTTGGAGATGATTTTCCTTATCAAGAGAAAGATGTTAAAAGTGGACAAAAAACTGTAACTAAATTATGGAATGCAAGTAAATTTGTGTTTATGCACTTAGAAGATTTTGAACATGTTGGAAAAGATTATGATCCTGAGAAGTTAGAATTAATGGATAAGTGGTTATTATTGAAATTAAATAAAGTTGTAAATCATGCCACAGATGCATTTGAAGTTTATGAATTTTCTAAAGCTAAGAAAGAAATTGATGCTTTATTTTGGAATACACTATGCGATAATTATCTGGAAATTGTTAAAGATAGATTATATAATCCAAAAACTAGAGGAGAGTTAGAAAGATTGAGTGGGCAGCATACACTCTATGGCGTTTTGTTAAATGTTCTGAAATTATTTGCACCTATTGCACCCTTTGTTACAGAGGAAATTCACGATAATTATTATGCTAAAATAGAAAAAAAAGGTTCAATCCATAAAAGAAGCTGGCCTGAAGTTGATGCTAGTTTTGATGATGAAGAGGTTGAGAGGGCAGGAGATAAAATTGTTGAATTATTAGGGGAAGTTAGAAAATTCAAGAGTGAACAAGGAAAAAGTTTGAAAGAACCTGTAAACATAGTGGTTTCTGAAGAAGATTTTAGTTTAATTGAGAAAGGTTTGGATGATTTTAAGGCTGCAACCAATGCAAAATCGGTTGAATCTGGCAAAGAATTTAGTGTAAGTTTCTAGGAGAGGTTTTTTATAGAGCTTCTAATATGATTATATTTGAAAATGGCGTATAGTAAAAAAGAATTAAGAAAACTTGTAAAAAAACTTGAAAAAGTTAGGGGAAGACATACAGAATTAGTTAGTGTTTATGTTCCAGCAGGTTATGAAATTACTAAGGTTTATCAACATTTGATGGAAGAGCAAGGCACTGCTAAAAATATTAAAGATTCTAAAACTCGCGGAAATGTGATTACTTCTTTAGAAAAAGCAGTTCGTATGATGAAAGAATTGGGTAGAACTCCTCCCAATGGATTGGCAGTTTTTGCAGGTAATGTTTCTGAAAATGAAAGCAAGGTAGATATTCAAGCATGGGCTGTTGAACCTCCAGATCCATTGAATATTAGAATGTATCGTTGTGATCAAAGGTTTGTTTTAGATCCATTACGAGAAATGATGGAAGTAAAAGATGTTTATGGTATTATTGTTATGGATAGAAGAGAAGCAACAATTGGATTATTAAAGGGTACAAAAATTTCTTCATCTGCACACTTAACTTCCGGAGTTCCTGGGAAGTTTAGGGCTGGAGGACAAAGTGCTCAAAGATTTGATAGACTGATTGAAGGTATGGCTTTAGATTTCTATAGAAAAGTTGCTAAAAGAGTTCAAGATGAATATCTTCCAATGGGAAATAATCTGAAAGGAATTTTGGTTGGGGGTCCAGGAATGACTAAAGATGCATTCATCAAAGAATTAAATACTGAGTTGAGAAAAAAAGTTCTTGCTGTAAAAGATTTAACTTATACTGATGATAGTGGTCTTCATGATTTGGTTGAATTAAGTAAAGAGAATATTTCTAATGAATTGATTGTTGAAGAGAAAAAGATTGTACAGAAATTTTTAGGAGTGCTTGCTAAATCTCCAAGCATGGCAGGATATGGTAAAAAAGATGTTGAAGAAAAAATTAAAATGGGTGCTGCCGAATTAGTATTAATTAGCGAATGTATTGAGGACGAAGTATTTGAACAATTTGAAATTTTATGTGAAGAATATGGGACCGAAATTAAAGAAATCAGTGTAGACACAAGAGAAGGTCAGCAATTAAAGGATCTTGGCGGATTTGCAGCAATATTAAGATATGCTGTTAGCGAATAATCTTTATAAATAAGAGTAGGTTCTTTGAACTATGAATCAAGAAGAGATTAATACCCATGTGGAGGCAGTGCTTTACACTACAGGGAAATATATGACTCTTGATGAAATTTCTGAAGCATGTGGCATTGAAGAAGTTAAAATCGTTAGTGATTCTATTGAAAATTTGAAAAAGAAATATGCTACTGGAGATGGAGCTTTAGAAATTCAAGAACAAAATGATCGTTTTAAATTAAATATTAAAAAGAGATATGGTTTTATTGCTAGTAAATTATCTGGAGAAGCGGAATTTGATGGTCCAACTATTAAAACTTTGGCAGTTGTCGCATATAAGAGTCCTGTTATGCAAAGTGAAATTATCAAGATTAGAGGAAATAAATCGTATGATCATTTATCTCAATTAAAAAGTGATGGATTAATTACTTCTGAAAAATGCGGTAGATCTAGAATGTTAAAATTATCTAATAAATTTTTTGAATATTTTGATGTTGCTGAAAAAGAAGTTAAAGATAAATTAGAAAATATTGATGGAGATGTTAGAAAAAATGTTGCTTGGAAGATGGGAACAACTCCTGAACATCTTGCAAATTTAGAAAAATCCCTTGAAGAGCAGACTAAAGAGGTTCCTAAAGAAGAGGAACTTAAAGAAGATGAAAATAATTCTAGTGAGAATAAAGAGGATGGACCTGAAGATAAGAACGTCTATGATGATAAAGGGAAAATTATTGGAGTTTTAGGCGATTAGAAAGGTTTATATATTGTTTTTTGAAAATTAGTCCCTGATAAATGGTTAAAAAATGGCAATAGATTTAGCAGTATGGGTAATGTACTTTGTATCTATTTATTTTGCTGTTTTTTGGATGACAGTAATTATGGATAATAAAATCAAAGATATTCCTTCTAAAAAATCTAATAAATCTCTTCCAAAGGTTTCGGTTACAATTCCTATGTTTAATGAGGAAAATAGTGTGGTTGGAACTATTGAATCTGTATTGGGTTTAGATTATCCAGCTAAAAAATTACAGATTATCTTGGTTAATGATTGCAGTACTGATAATACCCATAAAGTTGTTCAAACTTTCTTAAAAGAAAATAAAACACGATTAAAAAATTATGATATTAAATATATCAACCATAAAGTAAATTGTGGGAAAGGTGTTGCAATGAATAATGCATTAAAAATTTCTACTGGTGAGTTATTTGTGTGTTTAGATGCAGATAGTTTTGTTGAACCTAATGCATTAAAAAAAATAGCTCCTTATTTTGAAGATAAAAATGTTGCTTCAGTTCTGCCATTAATGAAATTGAAAAAAGTTAAAGGGTTTGCATTGAACTTACAATATGTAGAATATCTGGTAAATTTTTTCTTGAAAAAAGTTATGGGATTATTAGACTGTATTCATGTTACGCCTGGACCGTTTGGAGTTTATAGTAAAAAGATACTTCAAGAAGTTGGAGGTTTTGATATAGATAATCTGACTGAAGATTTAGAAATGGCGTTAAGATTACAAAAAAGAAATTATAAAATCATTCAATTAATTGGAGCGAAAGTATTTACTCTTGCACCTGAAAAAATGAAAGGATGGTTTAATCAAAGAAACAGATGGTATAAGGGTACCTTGATTAATTTACTTAATTATCGTGGAATGTTCTTTAATAAAAAATACGGAGAGTTTGGAATGTTCCATCTACCCATGGTATTGGGAGCTGCAATGATCTCTATTTTCTTTGCCTTCTTTGTAATGTGGAAACATATGATTAAACCTTTGTTGGGTAAAGTTTATGATTTAAGTTTTATTAATTTCAATGTAGCTCATCTTAGTGATGTTTGGATGGAAAGGTTTAGCTTTTTGGATATTAACTATATGATTTTATTTTTTACTTTTGTCATTTTTACATTTGGAATAGCTTGGGTAGTTTACGCATTTAGATATACTGAAGAAACATTTACTAAAAAGGGTCTCGCTTCTACTGCAATGTTTATGGTGATTTACCCATTCTTTTTGAGTATAGTTTGGTTAGGCGTAGTTTTTGATTTAGCAAGAGGAAAAAAACAAAAGTGGTAGTTCAGGAGAGAAGACAATTTTTTTGGAAAAGACATATTTTAGCATTTTTTATCACTTTACTAATTTTTAGTGTTGGAATTTTGTTAGGTTCTAAATTAACTAGCGATAGAATAGAATTTACTAAAACAGATATCGAACGACAACAAGTAGAATATGAAAGTTTACAAATGCAGTTGCTTTATTTGACGGGTCAGGAAGGAAAAAATTGCGAAGTTCTTTTGAATACACTTGAAAGGAATATTTATGATTTAGAAAATTCAAGAATTAAATTAGAAAATTATATTCAAGGACAAGAAGGGGGAGATTATAAAACAATTAAACGTGATTATATGCTCACGGAAATAAGATACTGGTTATTGGCTAATGAGGCTAAAGAAGTTTGTCCAAATGATCTTGCAACAGTGTTATATTTTTATGAAACTACAGATTCCTGTTTTGATTGTAGTGCTCAAGGATACATCTTAACCTATCTTAAGAGTATTTTTGGCGAGAAATTGCTTGTATTCTCTCTAGATGTTAATTTTAATGAACCCATGGTTCAAATTTTAAAAGAAAACTATGAAATTGAGAAGTTGCCTACAGTCCTTGTTGGAGAAAAAATCTTCACTGGATTGACCAAAAAGGAAGAATTAATTAATGAGTTGTGCCACTCATATTCTGATGCGTCTTTTGATGCTTGTGAATAATTCGGGGTAAAGTATGTCTAATTGCGATATGTGTGGGCTGGAAGTGGCAAAATTAAATTCTGTAGTTGTAGATGGAACTTTTTTAGATGTTTGTGCTAAATGTAGTTCATATGGCAATTTTGTTGAAATAAAAGAACCTTTAACTAGAAATTATGGTGGCACTCCAAAAGCTCAAACCAAAATATTTATTGAAGAGAATATTAATTTTGTGATGGAAAGTGCAGGAAATTTGATTAAGTCTGTACGTGAAAAAAAAGAATTAAATCAAAAAGATTTTGCAAAAATGATTGGTGTTAAGGTTAGTGTTTTACATAAAATTGAAACTTGTTTAATTAAACCAGATATTAAATTAGCAAGGAAAATTGAAAAAATTTTGGATATTAAGATAATTGAAAACTATACTGATGATGAAAAGAGTGTTCCTGTTAATTTGACAGATGAAGAATTGACGGTTGGAGATTTAATTAAATTTAAAAAACGTTAGTTCTTACTAATTCTTATGAAAAAGAAAGATGTTGAAATAATTTTGTCTGGATTGGAAACATTTAAGAAACAAAAGTTGAATTTAGAACAGTATCAAACAGAAGCACATATTGCTTCAGATCTTCTTTGGTTTGCATATATGAATGGAGACATTGAAGGCAAAGTTGTTGCAGATTTAGGCTGTGGAAATGGGGTTTTTGGAATTGGTGCTTTATTGTTGGGTGCTGAAAAAGTAATATTTTTGGATGTTGATAAAGGAGCAATAGAATTAGCTAAAAAAAATGCGGATGCTGTTGAACGGATTGTCGAAGGAAAACTTTCTAAGAGTTTTTCAAATAAAGAAGTTTCTTCTTTTAATCGTAAAGTTGATACTGTGATTCAAAATCCTCCGTTTGGAGTTAAAAAAACACATGCCGATAAGCCTTTTTTATTGAAAGCTATGAAATATGCTGAAAAAGTTTATACATTTCATAAATTTGAAACTAGAAGATTTGTTGAAAAATTTGTATTGGATGAAGGTTGGAAAATTAAATTAGTTAAAAAATATAAATTTCCTTTAAGAAAAGGTAAGGATGGTCAGGGATACGCCTTTTGGAAAAAACAGTTACACAACGTAAATGTGGGTGTATGGCTTATTGAAGGCGAATAAGGCTTCAGAAACCTTTTTAAATGTAGTATAGGGAAAGAGTAGTAAAATGGAAATTGTTACTATTGAAAACGAAAAAAATCGTCTTAAATTCCAAATTAAGGGAGAAGGACATACTTTCTGTAATGTTCTAAAGAAAGAACTTTGGAATGATAAAAGTGTTGAAATTGCTGGATATAATATCGAGCATGGCATGACTACAGATCCGGTTTTTACTTTGGAAGTAAGTAAGGGGGACCCTAAAAAAGTACTTCTTGAAGCAGTTTCCAGATTAAAAAAAATAAACAAAGAGATTAAAGATAAATCTAAAACTCTTTGAATGAGGAAATGATAATTTGGGATTTTTGAAATCTTTGAAAAAATTTTGGCATTTTGTTTGGTACGATGACAGTTTGGCTTCTTGGATTGTAAATCTGTTATTGGCATTTATTTTAGTTAAATTTGTGATATATCCCTTATTTGGTTTATTTTTAGGCACTAGCTTTCCAATAGTTGCAGTTGTAAGTGGAAGTATGGAACACGAAGGATTAGATTTTGATGCTTGGTGGGAAAGGAATGGAGAATGGTATGAAGAAAATGAAATTTCTAAAGAACAATTTGAAGAATTTAGATATTTAAATGGATTTAATAAAGGAGATATTATGTTTCTAATGGGCGTAACACCGAAAAATATTAAAATTGGGGACGTTCTAGTGTATGAAACAACAGCACATCACAATCCAATAATTCACAGAGTTGTTGAATTAAAGGATGGGGAAATTATAACTAAGGGAGATAATAACGGTAAAGAAGATAGACCAGTTAAATTTGAACAAGTTGAACGTACTGGAAAAGCAGTATTGAAGTTGCCTTGGTTTGGATGGATAAAAATTTGGTTTGTGGACTTTTTGAGGTTTAGATTTTAAAATGAAATTTTGTGATAAATGTGAATCAATGTTGATTCCTAAAAAAGAAGGAAAAAAAACTGTATTTGCTTGTAATTCATGCGGTTGGGTAAGTAGTAGAAAAGAGAAGATTGTTATTAGTGAAAAAGCTGAAGATCCTAAAAAAGCACTTATTGAAGTTGTTGATAAAAATGTAGATATACTTCCTAAGATTGATCAAGAATGCGATAAGTGTAATCATAAAAAAGCTTATTTCTGGCTAGTTCAAACAAGAGCTGCAGATGAAGCAGAAACAAGATTTTTCAAATGTGTTAAATGTAATCATACTTGGAGAGAGTATTGATTTTTTATAATGGCAGATATTAGAAGAGCTCCCTATAAGGAAAAATTTGTAAAAGATTTAGGTCTTTCTGAATTTAAAGTTGGGGTTACAGGAAAACCTGTAGGCTTACAGAATGGGGGATTTTTGTTAAGTGATGGAACTGGAGAAGTTTTTGTAAATATTACTCGTATGGAAAATTCTGAAGATTTTAATGGAAAAGAGACTTTGAGAGTTTTTGGAAGGTTGGTTCCTTATGAAAGCGGTTTTGAAATTCAAGCAGAAATAATCCAAGATTTGAGTGGAATTAGTATGGATGCTCTGAAAAAGATAAAAGAAGAGGCCTTTTTATAATAGGGTATACTCGCGTTTCAGAAAACTTATAAACGGCTTGAATAGGGATTATACTGGAGATATTATATGAAATTAACACTAGCTGAACCAAGGACTTTAGTAGATTCTATTAACGTTATTTCTGAAATCGTAAATGAGGTTAGATTTGATGTAGATGCTGAAAAAATAGGTTTAGTTGCTATGGATCCTGCGAATGTGGCAATGATTGACTTTAAATTATTGAGTAGTGCATTTTCTGAATATTCTGTTGATAAATCTCATCAATTATGTATTAGTTTGGATAGTTTAAAATCAGTTTTGAAGAGAGTAAAACCTTCAGACATGTTAACTTTAGAATTAGATGAAGAAAAAAATAAATTAAAGATTCAACTAAAAGGAGATAATGTTAGAACTTTTAATTTAGCTTTGATTGATGTTGATGAAAAGGAACAAAGAGTTCCCGATTTAAATTTTAGTGCTACAATTGAAACTTCAAGTTCAATATTTGATGATGCAATTCAAGATGCAGATGTAATTGCAGACGCAGTTGTTTTGAAAGCTTTGGAAAATAGCTTTGTTGTTGAAGGTGAAAATAATATGAGTCAAGTTAGTGCAGAAATACCTAAGGATGATGATACAATTGTTACTCTTAATGCAGTTGAAGAATTTAAATCTAAATATAGTATTGAATATTTGAAAAAGATCATTAAAGGTGGTAAGTTAACTGGAAAAGTTAAGTTACAATTTGGAAATGATTATCCTCTGAGAGTAGATTATTTGGTTCAAGATAAGCTAAATCTAGGTTTTATTTTAGCACCAAGAGTTGCTAATGATTAGAGATATATTTATATAGTTATTTGATGTTTTATTTTTATGGAAAGAGGTTTCGTTTTAAGTGTTGTATTAATTTTAGCTGCAGCTATGTTTGCAGGAAATTTAGGTTTTGATGATTCTATTACTGGGATGCAAGGAACCAACACGGATGCCCAACCGCAGGATGAATCTTGCGAAGAAAAATGTGAAAGAGAACAAGAGGAACGTGATGGAAAATGCATGGATGATTTTCTTGATGCTAAAGACGTAATAGAAAATGAATTTAAGGGATGTAAGAATGCTGCAATCAATGTTTATGTATATTGTATATCTGAAGGAATTCCTGTGTCTAAATGTATATCTATCAGAGAAAAAATCCTTGCTAAGTGTGGAAAAGATGCATGGATGAATATAGCAGAAGCAGAAACGAAAAGAAATAGTTGTTATGACGATTCTAATCAAAAATATCTTGCATGTATGCAAGAATGCAATACTGAATAAAAAAGGGTCAAAAAAATAAGCCAGTGGTATTGGCGTAAATAACTAATTTTTAGAAATCTTTATATTCTCACTTTTTATTATATTACATAATTGAAGAGGGTTTTATATGGGTGTTAAAGTTAGTAATGGTTATGGTTTTTTAAGAAGCAAAGCAGTTTTTCAAATATTTTTATTGATTGGAACTTTATTTTTCTTTGGATATTCTCTTGGAAAAGTTAATGCTGAAGAAGAAGTTGGTTGTTGTGAAATGGACCCTTCTGGAAATCATTGTTTACCTACCACTCAATCTAATTGTGATTTAACTTCTGGTAGTTGGACTCCAATATCTTGTGAACAAACTAGTTTTTGTTCAACTGGTTGTTGTTTTGAGGGAGATTCTGGGGTTTGTGATGATGGAGTTCCTAAGGCAGGATGTGTTGCAAATTCAAATGCTTTATTTTTTGAGGGGTTAAGTTGTGATACTGTTCCTAATTGTGACTTGGGCTGTTGTGAACTTGGAACTAATTTTGTGTATAACAGTAAATTTGCTTGTCAAGATTTGATTGATCAATATTATCCTTCTTTAGATATTTATGATGTGTGGGATTCAACTGTTCCTGATGAATATGCTTGTATTTATCAATCAACAGAAGATGATGAGGGATGTTGTGTTGATGTAGATTCTTTTGGATATCCTGATAGTTGTATTTGGGGAACAAGAGAAACATGTTCAACAGATGGTTTGGAAGATGATGCATCTAGTTTTGCAGGATTTTACAAAGAAACCTATTGTAGCAATGCTAATTTGCAATGTCCTTGTGAGTCTCAAGATTATCAAGGATGTTTTGGCGAAGATATATACTGGTTTGATAGTTGTGGTAATCAAGAAGACATAGTTCAACAATGTAATTATGCATTGGGAAATATTTGTAAGGAAAATGATGACGATACTGCTTCTTGCGTAAGTGTGGATTGTGGAGATACTCAAGATTTTCCAGATAATAATCATGATTCAAGAATGGGAGGGCCAAGAGTTAATGGAGAAAGTTGGTGTACTTATGATAGTCCGAGTGGAGGGTTTTATGATCGTCCAGGAAGTAGACATTATAGACATCTTTGTGTAAATGGTGAAGAAAAAATCGAGGAATGTGAAGATTTTAGAAATGAAATTTGTGTGCAGGGTGAAGCCGTTGTTGGTGGACAAACAGTTGCTAGTGGAGGATGTATTGATATTGAAACATTTTCTAAACTTGATTTAGACGAATATAGGGAAACTAATGATTTAGAAGATAGTACTGTTCAACCTGGAACTTCTGATTTTAATGACGATGATAAAAAATTAGTTTCTTCTACAACTGTTCCCTTTGGAGCTAAATTTTGGGAAGGAGATAATTCCGATGAGTGTGAAAAAGGTAAGAGTGAATGTAAAGTAATCTGGGCAAGAAAGAATTATTTGGATGATTGGGATATTGAAGCTAATGGTGAATGTGAAAAAGACGAATTTATTGGAGATTCTAATGATTTTTGTAGAATGTTTGGAGATTGCGGAGCAGATGTAAATTTATTGGATGTTTTTACTGATGATGGATTGGATGTTAGTTGGAAAGGAAGAAATAGTTTTGATGATAAAACTGCAAGGAGTCCAAAAAATGTTCCTACTGGCAAAATTAGTGAATTAAAAACTGCAGAAGGAATTTTTGGAGGAATGGTTGATTTGAATAATATTTACTCTGATACATTTAAAGCTTCAACTGAAGGTAATGTAGTTCTTTTTGATTTACTTATGACTTGGTATGCTGTTGAAGGGGCATCTTGGATTCCACTGATTGGTTCTTTAGGTCCATGGGGATTAATTGCAGTTGTTGTGTTGTCTATTATTTTTGGAGATGAACTTGGAGAAATACTTGGAGATTTGATGGGATATGATCAAGAATTTAGGGATATAACTGTGAGTTGTAGTTCTTGGCAAGCGCCTGCCGGAGGAGATGATTGCAGTAAATGTGATGATGATCCTAGATACGACGGAGACGTCTATAGCGAACCTGTTAAATGTAGTGAATATAGGTGTAAAAGTTTTGGAACAAGTTGCGAATTAATTAATCAAGGTACGGAAGAACAAGCTTGTGTTGATACATATGTTAATGATCCCAATCCTCCATTTAGATCTCCTTGGCATGAA